>CANDBG010000030.1 GCA_947382875.1 uncultured Oscillibacter sp.
GTGGATGTCCTGCCCGCCATCCGCCAGGACAACACCGACCGCAACCGCACTTCCCCCATGGCCTTCACCGGCAACAAGTTTGAGTTTCGAATGCTGGGTTCTTCCCAATCGGTTTCCGGTCCGAATATCGCGCTTAACACCATGATGGCCGAGGAGCTGAAGCAGTTTGCCGACGAGCTGGAACAGTCCGGTGACTTCCAGGGCGATTTGCAGAAACTGATCCGCCGGGTCTTTACGGAACACCAGCGGATTATCTTCAACGGCAACGGCTACGACGACGCCTGGCTTGTGGAGGCGGAGAGGCGCGGTCTGAGCAATCTCAAATCCGCCGCCGACGCCCTGCCGGCCTATATCGCCCCGAAGAACGTGGCCCTTTTTGTAAAGCACGGCATTTACACGAAGGAAGAGATCCAGGCCCGCTTTGAGATCCATGTGGAAAATTATTCCACGGTTCTTTCCATTGAGGGCAACACAATGGTGGACATGATCCGTCATGATATTCTGCCTGCCGTCTCCAGATACGCCGCCGACCTCTGCGGCCGTGCGGACTCCAAGCGGAATCTGGACATTCCCTGCGCCTACGAACTCAAAACGGCCAAAAGCATCGCCGGCCTGACCGACCAGCTGATGGAAGCCTGTTCCGCCCTGGCGTCGGTGCTGGAAAAGATTCCGTCCAATCCCGAACAGGCCATGCATTATTGTCATGATCTGTTGATTCCCGCCATGGCGGACACCCGCGAAATTGTCGACCGCCTGGAGGTCATCACCGCTGCGGAATACTGGCCCATGCCAGTTTACAGCGATTTGCTGTTCTCCGTGTAAGCAGGCATCTTCTCAGAAAAGAACCCGCCTGGGCCGAAAAGGTCCGGGCGGGTTTTGTATCAAAGCGCCGGTTTATCCAAACGGAAAATCCAGGCTTTCGGAACGGCTTGTTCAATGAGACTGCGGTTCAGGTTGTACCAGCTGCCGCACTTGTCCAGAATAATGGCGTCTGTTGTGACGACATGCTCCATGCGGGAAAGTACGCCGTCTACGCTGGGATGCAGCTCCGCCTGAACCCGGACGGACCGTCCTTCCGCTTTGTCCAGCAGCAGCGCCCGGAGGCGTCCGGAGTTGGATACCTGCCTGTCCAGGTAAAACAGGGCGTTTTTTACGCCGAGTACTTCCAGACGGTTCAGCAGCAGCTCTGCGGCTTGATAAGTTTTGTCTACCAGCCGGTAACTTCCCCGCAGACCGGCCAGGTCCCGGATAGTCCCATCCATTCCCTCGATCAGCAGGGAACCGGACAACGCGACTTCCAACGTAATGATTGTGTTGAAGCCGTCCAACACCAGGGAAGCCGGCGCCTGCTGCAATTCCTTTTTTGCCCGTGCAAAGAGGGCGGCGTCCGGTGATGTCATTCGCGCCAGAGCCAGCCGCTGGCGTTCAGACAGCAAATGATGGTTTCCTACAAAAGTGGAAGCCGACTTGGTATCGTAACCCCGGTTTATCAGAAAATGCAGTTCTTGTGCGGCGGCGTTGAGTTTTCCCGCCGCTTTCGGCCCAAATTCCATAGTATCTTTCGGTTCGTAACCGCGTCTTACGGTTTCCATAAGCGCCTCACTTTCTGATAAGCTCCCGTCAGAAGAGGGAGAGCTGATCGGATTCATGCCCCCGGCGGGATGCAGTAATGATGTGGCCCATTTTGTACAGAATGCCCCGGCGGACGCATTCCGTTTGAAAGACTTCCCACAGCTTTCGTGCGTTTGGGCTGGCGCATTTATACCGCGTACCATACCGGCGCTGATACCGTTCCGCCAGTCCCTGACCAGGAAAACGTTCCTCTAACTGCCGGTAAAAATATTCCCGCTGTCCAGTCCGGCAGGTCATGCCAAAAGCAGGATAGATAAATCGAGCGCCTGCGTCCGCGGCCCGGTTTACGATTGTACGAATATTTTCCGCATTGTCCTCCAAAAAGGGTAACACCGGCATCATGAGAACACCTGTAAACAGTCCGGCGGCGCTTAACTGCCGAATTGCCTCAAAACGACGGGAAGGAGAGGGAGCAAAGGGTTCTGCCCTGGACGCCAAACAGTCGTCGTATGTGGTAATGGTGATTTTGCAAATGGCCGGCATGCTTTGATGGATAGAGGTAAGTATATCGATATCCCGTACAATGAGGTCGCTTTTTGTGGCAATTGCCACGCCAAAACCATATGCCTCCAACAGCGCAAGAGCGTTCCGCGTGAGCAGAAGCTCTTTCTCGAAGGGGTTATACGGGTCGCTCATGGCACCAGTGCTTACAACGCCCAGCTTCGCCTTGCTCTCAAGGTCATCACGGATAATCCGCAAGGCGTCCGCCTTGGCCCGGACCTGCTCAAAGGCGTCATTGTGATAGCAGTCGCTGCGGCTGTCACAGTAGATGCAGCCATGACAGCAGCCACGGTAAATGTTCATGTTGTAATCCGCGCCGAACCAACTGGGGTCTTTCGTGCGGTTCACGATGGTTTTTGCTGGAATGTATTCCATTTGACGCTCCTTCCGGCAAACCTTTACGAAAAGGCTGAAATTACCATCCACTTTCCATTTTCAATTATTCAACAGGTAAATTGTGTTGTTTTAAAAAAGAAAGTTTATCCCAGTATCCCCTTTGAAACAAGATTTTCCCATTGACAACGTGAAAAAATCCACATCCTCGCAAACCGAGCGGATCTCTCCATTCCAAAATCGCCCACTGTCCATCTTCAAAAATATTCTCTACAACAGCTGTCATATCGGCGGCGGTAAATTCCGCTGTAAACATTTCCCTGATTGCGCCGATCCCAATTACAGGGTCGTTCGTTACCTGATGATTGATCGCATCCTTATGGTATAAGCTCACGATTGCTTCGACATCGTGACTATTAAAAGCATCTACCCATTTGCACACTACTTCTTTTGGCCGTAACATTTTATTTCCTCCGTAAATCTTTCTTTCCTGCTTTATTGTAATGGCGGAACCAGAGAAAGTCAAGCGTTCCGGTTTTCGGCGTCTGGGCCGGAAAACGTGGACCGCTTGAGAATTTTATATGCAAAACCAGCAATTTGAACCGTAACAGCTCTTGAGAAATAGAAATCACTATGGTACAATGTAAAATTACTGCAATCGCTGCGCCCCTTCTGTACGGAAGGGAGGCGGCAGCCGCTTTTCAAACGCCGCAAACCCTTGAAAAATCAGGAGGTAGAGAGAATTATGAAATTAGGAATCGTAGGGCTTCCAAACGTCGGCAAATCGACGCTGTTCAACGCGATCACCAACGCCGGGGCCGAGAGCGCAAACTATCCGTTCTGCACCATTGACCCAAACGTTGGCATGGTGGCCGTCCCCGACGAGCGTCTGGACAAGCTGGCGGAGATGTACCAGCCAGATAAAAAGACCCCGGCCGTGATTGAGTTTGTGGACATTGCAGGCTTGGTCAAGGGCGCCAGCAAGGGCGCGGGCCTGGGCAACAAGTTCCTTGCGAACATCCGGGAGACTGACGCCATTATTCATGTGGTTCGCTGCTTTGACGACGAAAACATCATGCACGTGGTCGCGGACGCCGGAACCAGTGTTCCGGTAGACCCCAAGGGCGACATGGAGGCGATTGACCTGGAACTGATCATGGCGGACCTGGAAATGGTAAACCGTCGGGTGGAGAAAGCCCAGAAAGCCGCAAAGGGCGATAAGAAATTTCTCCATGAAGTGGAGGTATTCCAGACGCTGGCGAAACACCTGGACGCCGGAAAATCCGCCCGGACTTACGATTGTTCCAGTGAAGACGCCGCCCTGATCGCCACATCCGACCTGCTGACGCTCAAGCCGGTGATCTATGCCGCCAACACCGACGAGGACGGTTTTTCCCACTTGGAAGACAACCAGTATTACCAACAGGTTTGCGAGATTGCCGCCGCGGAGGGCAGCCAGGTTCTGCCGATCTGCGCCAAGCTGGAACAGGACATTGCCGAACTGGAGGGGGAGGAACGGCAGCTTTTCCTGGACGAGCTGGGAATTCAGGAATCAGGCCTGGATCGTCTGATTAAGTGTTCCTACGCGCTTCTTGGCCTGATTTCGTTCCTGACCTACGGAAAAGATGAGTGCCGCGCCTGGACGGTAAAAAAGGGAACAAAAGCTCCCCAGGCCGCCGGAAAAATCCACACAGACCTGGAACGCGGCTTCATCCGCGCGGAGGTTCTCGCCTACGCGGATATGGAGAAGTGCGGCAGCGCCGCCGCCGCAAAGGAAAAGGGCCTTCTTCGAATTGAGGGCAAAGAGTACGTGGTGCAGGACGGCGACATGATTTATTTCCGTCACAACGAATAAAAAACAAATCACGTGAGGCGCGTCCGGATTAGACGCGCCTCTCATAATTTCCTTATCGAATGGTGAACTGTCGTCCATTGGAACGGACAATGCCCTGTTCCCGCAAATGCTTCAATTCACGCATCATCGCGCTGCGGTCGGTGGCAATGTAATCGGCGAGGGTGCTGAGGGAGAAGGGGAGGGTAAACGTGTTGTTCTCAGCCTGCCGGGAAAGCTGACGGAAGTAACAAAGGAGTTTTTCCCGGATGGACCGCCGCGAAAGCACATCCACCCGCCGGGAGAGCGCCTGGGCTTTATCCGCCATCAGACGGAGCATATTCTGCACCAGAATGCTGTGCCGCTGACAGGCATGCTCGCAACGGCTCAGGATGTGGGCGTAGTCAAGGAAAAGCACTTCACAGGGCGTCTGACACACGACTTCCAGGCTGTCGCCCACCGTCCCGGCAAACGCCAGGGTTTTCCCGAACACGCCGCCAGGTCCAAGGGTTTCCAGCACCGTGGAAATGCCTTCCTCATCGATGCGGAGCAGAACCGCTTCTCCCTGTTCCACAATCCCCACAGCGTCGCTGTTGAAATCATAGATCAATTCGTCTGTCCGGAACCTCCTGCGCACCGCCTGAAAACACGTCAGCATTTCCTGACATTCCACACAGCTGATTCCATCAAAAAGAGGATTCCGGGTCAATTCCTGGTCATTCTGCATAAAAATCCCACCCTTCCTGTTGCATATATCACAATATTATCTTAGCAGGTTCCGGCCAAAATGTAAAGCCCTTTTGTAGAGTTTTTCCAAAACCTTCCGCCGCAAGGGTTCCGCAGCAATTGACAGGACCTTTCTGGGATTTTTTACGGTTCTTGGGTAAACTTCACAAAATGTTCACCAATTTCAAACGCTGTTCCTGTATATTTAGATTAGAAAGCGACCAAAAACCGAACCCGATTCAGGAGCGGAAAACCGTCCTGCAAACTGCCTGGAAAAGAGGAGGCAACGTGAATATCGCCTATTATTTGCTCCCGAAACATTGTGTTACATACCTGTATGATGACCAATCCTTCCGCCAGGGCCTGGAAAAAATGCGGTACCATGGCTACACCGCCATTCCCGTGATTACCCGCAAGGGCCGGTATGTTGGTACGATCAGCGAAGGGGATTTTCTCTGGCAGCTGTTTCCTGAGGGAACCGCAAGCTGTCCTTGTTCCCGTAAGGAGCTGGAAAAACGGTGCGTCCGTGATCTTCTGCGGGAAGACCATTATCCGCCGGTTCGCATTACCGCAACCATGGAGGAGCTGGTCAGCAGCGCCATGAATCAGAATTTCATTCCTGTGATCGACGATCTTGGCAGCTTCATCGGGATTATCACGCGCCGCGATATTATCCGGAACCTGTCGGAGCAGACACACACCACAAGCGGAGCCTTACGAAAAATCGTATAGGCGGCTTTTGCCGCCAATGACAGGGCCGCCCTTTGGGGCGGCCTTGCATATACCAAAAAACAGGAGGACTTATCATGAAATTAACAACTGCGGCCCAAATGCGTGAGCTTGACCGACAAGCCATTGACATTTGGAAAATTCCGTCCATTGACCTGATGGACCGGGCGGCGTCCGGCGTCGCCCAGGCGGCGATGGACCTTCTTCCGGGACGCCCCGGCAAGTGTCGTGCGGCGGTTTTCTGCGGCGCGGGCAACAATGGCGGCGATGGAATTGCCGCAGCGCGTCTGCTGTTTCTGGCGGGCCTGCGGGTACGGGTTTTTCTGGTGGGCGACCCCGAAAAGCTGACCCCCGACGCTCTGGAAGAAACCGGTCGTTTGAGCGAATGCGGCATAGAGCTGGAGGAGTTCCTTCCGGAAGACGCCAACCAATCCGCATGGGCCAGGAGCAGTCAGGTTGTGATCGACGCCATCTTCGGCGTGGGCCTGTCTCGGGCCATTGACCCGGCGTCAAAATACGCCGCGGCCATTCAGTTGATCAACCGGTGTCCCGGAGCCGTCGTTGCGGCGGACATCGCCAGCGGTGTGGAAGCCGATACAGGCCATATTTTAGGCTGCGCCGTCCGGGCTGACAAAACGGTGACGTTTACCATGCCGAAAATCGGACAGGCCGTCGGAGACGGCGCGGTTTTCTCCGGCGCGGTTCAGGTTGTGGATATTGGCATTCCGGTTACGCTTCAACGGGAGACCGTCTGCCCTATTCAGACGGTGGAAACAGAATTTGCGCGGTCCGCCCTGCCCCGCCGCAAGCCCGACGGACATAAGGGCGATTTCGGCAAATTGCTCATTGTCGGCGGAGCCGCAGGCTACACCGGCGCGCCGTACCTGACGGCGTTGGCTGCCGTACGGTCCGGCTGTGGGCTGGTCTATCTGGGCGTGCCGGAAGCCATTTGGGAAATTGAAACTGTGCGCTGTGTTTCCTCCATGCCGTTTCCTCTGGCGGATAAGCAAGGGGCGTTATGCCGCAAGGCATTGACCGCCGTTCTCGAAAAGCTGGAGGATTGTGACGCGCTGGCGATTGGTCCGGGTCTGGGACGTGCGGAACAAACTCAGCAGCTTGTCCGGGATATTCTGCTCAAAACAGAAAAACCGGTTGTCTTGGATGCGGACGGCATAAACGCCCTCGAAGGACATATAGATATCTTGGACCAGCGCCGTGGACGAACCACCATTCTCACCCCTCATGACGGCGAGTTCGCCCGTCTGGGCGCACGGCTGTCGAAGCTGGGACGTGTGGAAACGGCCCGCCGGTTTGCCCAGGCCCATGGCTGTATCCTGGTACTGAAAGGCCATCGAACCATTACCGCCACGCCCGCCGGGAATGTGTTGGTAAACACCACAGGTAACTCTGGCTTGGCAAAGGGCGGCAGCGGCGATGTGCTGACCGGTTTGATCGCCTCCCTGCTGGTTCAGGGGGCCGGAGCTGTCTCTGCGGCGGCGGGCGGCGTCTGGATGCATGGCCGCGCCGGGGATTTGGCGTCGGAACGTCTCACGGCGTACTGCATGACGCCGGAGGACGTGGCTGCGGAACTGCCGGACGTTTTTCGGGAACTGGGTGTATCCTAATCAAAGGAGGTTTTTCGGTGCGCGGTTGGAAGTGCGTACCAATGATAACCCTGTGTCTGCTGCTGGCTGGCTGCGGCGCCACAGAGGAAACCGTGGATTTGCGGGACCATTACCATGATATGCAGGGCTGCTCCATGGAGGCGGCCGTTTCCTGTGATCAGGACGGCCTTGCCTGGGAAGCCGTTTTGCGCTGCGAGTACGTCCCCGGCGAAGAAAGCACAGTCGAAGTGTTATCGCCGGAAACCATCGCAGGCGTACGGGCGGTGCTGGACGATACGGAGTGGCATCTGGAATATGAGGACGACAGCCTGAACGCCGGAACCGTCAGTGAAGAAGACATCAGTCCGGCCATGTGCCTGCCGCGTCTGATGAACGCCCTGCGGGACGGCTGGCTTTTGGAGGAAAACGAGGAGAGCTGGAACGACATTGCCTGTACGCGGATTACCGTCGACCAGAGCGGGAGCCAGGACGGAAAAATTCTTTCCACCGTCTGGCTTCGCCAGGACGACGGAACACCCCTGCGGGGAGAAATTATCGCAGACAGCGAAATAATTTTGACAGCAGAGTTTACGAGCTTTGCATTTTATGATACAATTACAGGCGATGCGGCGTAGCGCTGCAAATCACAGAAAAAAAGAGGCGGCTTTTTATGAAGGCAGGAATCCCGCGCCGAACCTGGGCGGAAATCGACCTGGACGCGCTGACACACAATTATGAACAGGCCCGACGAAAAATCGGACCCAGCGTCAAATATCTCGGTGTGGTCAAGGCGGACGCCTATGGACATGGCGCGATCCCGGTCGCACGCCGCCTGGAAGCCCTCGGCGCGGATTACCTGGCCGTCGCCAACCTGGACGAGGCGCGGGAACTGCGGCAAAACGGCATATCCGCTCCGCTCCTGATTTTCGGTTACACGCCGCCGGAGTGGACGGAACTGCTGATAAAATATCATCTGACGCAGACCGTTCCGAACCTGGAAACAGCGCGTGCATACAGTACCGCGGCGGCGGCCTGCGCTGGAACGCTGCGCGTCCATATCAAGGTGGATACCGGTATGTCCCGCCTGGGCTTTCCCATTTGGAACCGTCTTTCGGAGAGTGTGGACGCCATCGCAGAAGCCTGTGCCCTTCCGGGCTTGGAGGCGGAGGGGATTTTTACCCACTTTGCCGTTTCCGACGAAGATTCCTCCGAAAGCGAAGCCTACACCTGGGGACAGTTCGGAATGTTCCGCCAAACGCTGAAAGCCTTGGAGTCCAAAGGCCGTACGTTCGTCCTGCGTCACTGCGCCAACAGCGGCGCGCTCGCCCGTTACCCGGAAATGTACCTCGACATGGTACGGCCTGGTATTGCGCTGTATGGCGCAGGCGTCGACGCGGAACGTCTGGGCCTTCAGCCAGTCATGACGCTGAAATCCTGCATTTGCTCTGTCAAGACCTTCCCTCCGGAAACGGATATCAGTTATGGCAGAACCTTCCGGACCCAAAAGGAATCCCGCATCGGCGTTCTGCCTGTCGGCTACGCCGACGGCCTGTTCCGCGGCTTGTCAAATCGCTTGGCAGTCCAGACAGCGCAAGGCCCCGCGCCCCTGGCAGGCCGCATCTGCATGGATATGTGCATGGTGGATTTAACCGGCCTGGACGGTGTGGGCCTTGGCGGCGAGGTGGAAATTTTCGGCGTTCACCAGCGGGTCGACACCTTGGCGGCGCTGCTGGATACCATCCCCTACGAGCTGACCTGCGCGGTAAGCAAACGGGTGCCCCGCGTTTACAAGCGCGGCGGCAAAACAATCGAAACCACTCTGCGTCTCCTTCTGCAAGACACCGAAAGCCTGTCCGGCGCATAGGATAGCGTGGGGCGAGGACGCCGGAACTTTGCCCTCCCGAAAGGGCGGTCTCCCAAAAAAACGCGGCGGTGAACGCAATTGTTTCTGGACGGAAGGGTATAAATTCCGGAACTGCGTGGGAGAATGAAAGTGGCCTCACCGAACGGCGCAAGTCCGTTCCGTGACGGGTACTTCTTTCGGCGGAGTGTGAACTTTGTGGATACGAGTGTCAAGCGTGGCGATATTTACTATGCCGATCTCTCCCCGGTGGTGGGCAGCGAGCAGGGCGGCGTTCGGCCGGTTCTGATCATTCAGAACGATACCGGCAACCGCTTCAGTCCCACTGTGATTGCGGCAGCCATTACCTCCCAGACGGGCAAGGCCCGGCTGCCGACACATATCGATCTTCCCGTAGACCAGAGCTGCGGCCTGAGTCGGGATTCCGTGGTTCTTCTGGAACAGGTGCGGACCCTGGACAAAAAACGGCTGCGTGAGCGTATGGGGCACGTGGAAGAAAATGTGATGACAAAGGTGGATTTGGCAATCGCGGTCAGCTTTGGGCTGCCACACGACCAGCTGGTTTGATCGTTTTCCGGCGGGGGAGGCTCTCTTTTGGGAGAACCCCGCCGGAAAACCGAAACATGGAGGTACATATGAAAAAAAACCGATGGTTTTTGCGGATGCTGGCGCTTCTGGCGCTGAGCGGTACGCTGATGACGACGGCGACTCTGGCATCGGAGGCCGGCTCCGCCGGCGACCCGCTGGTAACGCTGAGTTACCTGAACGATACGTTTTTGAATGAAATCATGCAGCGGGTGGACCAGAAAATCGCCGGTTATACCGGACAAGCCCCCTCCCAGGACACGACGGTTGACGGCAGTTCTTCCGCCGCGTCCTTCACGGTGGTAACGCTTTCTGACGGACAGGTTCTTACCGGAGATGTGGGCTGTGAAGTGATGCTCCGCATTGGAAACGCCGCTTGTATTGCCTCCGGCGAGCCGGGACTGGTGGATGAAACCACCGCCGGAACCCTGAGCAATGGCGGCGCGCTGCTGGAAAACCATCTGTATATGATGACCATTGAAGGCCGGGGCGTCCAGGCCACCGCCGCAACCACAAAGCTGATGGTCCGCGGCAGCTACACGATTTCCTGAAAAGAGAGGACGCAGTTTGCGGATGGACAAAAAATCCTGGGAGTATTTGCAGCCTCTGCGAATTCCGGCGGGCTGGAAGTTTTTATACAACAAATTCGAAAACCTGGAACCGGAAACCCTTGCCCCGGATGATTGTCAATGGCTGTTTACCTTTGTGCAGGACATTTTTTATCTCTACACAGAACAGACCCGAAAACGAAACAAACAGGTGGAAACCCAGCGTCTGGCCATCGACCTGGGCTGGTATCCGGACGGAGACCCGTCCGGGAATTTCCGTATGGAAGCCATCTTAAACGAAGATTGGTCAAATCCGCTGCTTACGTTTTCGTCGCGGAGCAAACAGGAAATTGTGGACACGCTGGAATATTGGCTGTTCCATGAATTCAGTCCTCTGTATTTTATTGAGGAGGATATTTTCCGCAAAAACCATCGGAAATAATCCGCTGCATAATGCCGCCCGCCCGCGCATAGGATAGCGCAGGCGGGTTTTTCATGCGTGAGGGGAGGACCATCCATGGACAAGTTTCCGCTGTTATTGGACGGCATTCCATCCGGCGAGCTGACGGCGGAGCGGGAGGCGTTATACACCTGGTTCACAGCCCGCTGCACCCTGCCTGACGACGGTCTGTGGTGCGCGTGGCTCGTTGGAAGTCAGGGCGAGCTGCGTTTGGGCATTCTGGAGCCAGAGGGCAAACGGGGACGCATCCGCCGCCGTTTCTCCGACCGCATGACGCAGCCTTTGGGCCGTCTTTTGCGGGGAGAGGTACGTCCGGCGGGGTCGAAGGAAACCGAAGCCTGGGAACCGGCGCAAACCCCTGATCGGCTGTTCCATGCTCCCTGGCTTCGCCAGCGCCTCAAGGGGGCGCAGGGCGCTCTGACACGTACGGCAGGAGGTTTTCGCTATCTCGCCCTGCCGTATGACCGGAGCAAACCGTTTCCGCTCACGACGCTGTTTTGTTTCGCCCACATCCGGCCCATCGGAGAAAAAATGTATGTGGTCTACAGCTTTGACAGCAACGAGAATCCTATTTTTTGAATCAGGTTTTCCGTGGCCGAAGAAGCCATGTAACCGCGAGACAAACGAAAAGATAAATCACCTGACTGTAAACGAAGGGAAGCAGCGCCGAAAAAGGCGCTGTTTTCAGTTGAAACACAGACAACGTTACCGCCTGGCAGGGAAACCAGGCGAAGGCCCAGACCGAGACTCGGTAAAATTTCCGCCGGATATCCCGCGCACCGGGAACGCTCCCATACAAATGAAAAACCAATTCCACGCTGGTAACTCCTGCGATCTGCGCCGTCACGCCCACCAGAATATATGGCGGCATCTGATATACCCAGGCGCCCGCCAAAATCAGAAAGAGTCCGAAAAACTGAATGCCAATGCAGACAATCCAGCCAACAGCACGGTTTTGCGCCTGTCTGCATTCGTCTTCCTTCCGGCGGACCGCCGGAGTGTCCGCGTCGCTCTCGCAGGCGTCCCGGAGAAGGCAGTCGGTGGAGATGCTGAACAGGTCCGCCAGAATGAGTACGTTTTCCGTATCCGGCACCGCCGCGCCGCTCTCCCACTTGCTGACCGCCTGCCGGGAAATTGGTATCTGTATGGCCAGTTCCTCCTGGGACCAGCCTTGAGCTTTGCGCAGCCTCTGTAATTTTTCTGCAAACGTCATGGGAAAAACCTCTTGTGTGAGATGGCTTCAGTATAGAGCAGCGCGCCGTAAAAATCCACCAGCTTCGGCTTACAGGGCCGCAGCCAGAGGTGACATACGGCATCTTTTTCTATTTTTCTGGAAAAATTCACAAATCGTTCAAATATGTATTTCCAATTGCGTCCTTCTGTGTTATAATCATCACAAGCACAGGGCGGGATCTTATCCCGCCTGTAACGGCCCGCTGGAATGCCGGCGGGGGAAGGGGAGGTCGCTTATGAAATGCCCTTATTGCGGTTTTCGGGAGAGTAAAGTGGTGGATTCCCGCCCCGCTGAGGAAAATTGCAGCATCCGCCGGCGGCGGGAATGTCTGTCCTGTTTCCGGCGGTTCACGACCTACGAAACCGTGGAGAGTATGCCCATCATCGTGATCAAGAAGGACGGAAGCCGTCAGAGCTTTGAGCGCGCCAAGGTTCTGCGGGGAATTATCCGTGCCTGTGAAAAGCGTCCGGTACCCCTGGCAACGCTGGAAAAAATCGCGGCGGAAATTGAACAGGATTTACAAAACTGTATGGAACGCGAGGTCAGCAGTGAGGCTATCGGACAACGGGTGATGGACCGCCTGCGGTCGGTGGACCAGGTGGCTTATGTGCGTTTTGCGTCGGTTTACCGGCAGTTCAAGGACATTGACACCTTTATGGAGGAGCTGAATAAGCTCTTGACCGAAAGCGCTCTATAACACGTTCCGGACGCTGAACCGCTCCATTTCCGCCAACAGCCGCAGCTGTTCCCGAAGACCGGCCAGTTCCGCCTGGAACTCGCTGCTTTCCTCGGCGCCGGCAAAGGCCGCGCAGCGGCGGTACATCGTTTCCGCCTCGTCTACCGTGCCATGTCCAGTGACGATGTGAAGGTAGGTTTGATGGTCTGACCAATCCTGATAGCTCTCCTGTAACGCCTTCTGAACCGCGGACCACTTTTCCTCCCGGGCCAGAATTCCTGCCTGCTGAAGCTGGTCCCGCCAGCGGAGAGAATCCGCAGACATGGCGGCGCTGTTCCAGACGCAGAACGCCAGAACTGCCGCCAACACCGCCAGAGGCGGTAAGATGCCCTTTTTCACACAGTTTCCTCCTTCCTGATGCAAATGACTTGTCCCTGTTCGTCCTGCGTCAGCAAAAACACCTCTTTTGGGGAAGAAAGGCCCTGCTTTTGCAGGGTCTTGGTTAACCATGCCTCGTCCCGATGGCAGGCCGACAGGTTTTTGTGCAGAACCCGCCCGTCGTTGATCAGTACAACCGGGAGGGTGGTTTTGTCGCGCACGTCAAAGCCAAGCTGTTCCGCCGTCGGCGGCTGCTGACGCGCCCAGGGCAGAACCGATAATTGTCCCGAATTTTCCAGCACGGCGTATTTGATATCCGCAAGGCTCGAATATCCCTGTTCCCGCAGCTCCTCCAAAAGCTCGTCCACCGTGTAGCGGTTCTTGCGCATCGCCGCCTGTTGAATCACGCCCTCCCGAATCAACACCGAGGGCGTTCCGCACACCAACGCCCGAAAACGCAGGCTGTGCAGCGAGAGCTGACTCAACAGCATGGACAGCGCCAGCAGGGTCAAAATCGGAATCACGCCCGCCAGAAGCGGAATGCCAAAGTCCTGCATAGGCACGGTAGCCAGGTCGGAGATCATCATAGTCAGCACCAGCTCGCTCGGTTCCAGTTCACCAATCTGCCGCTTGCCCATCAGCCGGAGTCCTATCATAATGAGGAAGTATAGTATTACGGTACGCGCAAAGGCGGTCATCATTGTCAGGTCCTCCATGGCGGTGGATTTGCGCCCTTTCCGACGCAGAATGCATCCGGCGTCAGTATTTGCCGTTTTTCATGGCGCTATTCCCTGCGCTGGACGCCGCCGGTCTCCGGCGGTAAAATTTTTTTTTGGAAATCAGGTGGTTTTATGGAAATTGCTTTCAGAATCTATCCGCTGCCGAATGGTACAATTTATTCGGAGGAAACCGTAAAAACAATTCGCGATGTCATTGAGATTTTTGATTATTGCCAAATCGCAGAGGCCATGATTTCGAGACCGGGCTGGAATTGGCTTGTCGAAACATTCGGCCTCACCGAATTGTATGAGGCAAATCAAATCAGCGGCTGGTTTGACTGCGAATGCATCGAAGAGTTCGTCGAAGCTCTTGAATACGAAAAAAGTGCTGCATACAACCATGAAAGTGACCATGAAGCCATCTCCGCTTTTTTAGAATCCACCCATTTCCCCGCGCCATAGCAAGACGGCAAACGGTAATTCGACGAAGGAGGTTGTCTGCATGAAAAAGAAATCTGCCATTCTCTTGGGGCTGGCTGCTTCCATTGCAGCGGTCATTGCTGTTTATCTCTGCATTTGTTCACCAGCAGAAATTCCAACAAAAGAGATGGCATACCTGCAACTGGATGCAAAGGGCGAAGAATTTGTATTGGAACAAATAAAAGAAACGTCCAGGGAACAGCTTATTGAAAGCTGGGGCGAACCCGATGGAATGCTGTCCGGTTTCTTTGGTGATGTTTGGAAAATTACAGAGAATGAATGCATGATTGTGTATTATTCTTCTGAGTCCAAAGTTGAACAAATCAAGTTCATTCAAAAAACAGAGCAGGCTGGCGGCAGGCCGCCTGCTGATAAGCGGCACAGGTTTCTTGTATACTTACCTGAAAAAGAAAAGAGAAATTTTTTGTCGAATTCTGAAACCTTCTTCCGGTTTGAAACGTTTACGAAATAGAAAGGAGGCGGGGCCTGTGTTTCTCCGCAGAATGGAAAAAGACCCGGAACGGGAGCGGTTTACCCGGCTGTATCAAGCAAACCACCGGCAGATGTTTCGTCTGGCGGTACAGATTCTCGGTCCTGGCCCCAGAGCGGAGGACGCCGTGCATGACGCCTTCGTAAAGCTCATCCGCCATTTTGACCAGCTCCGGGACAAGCCGGAAGATCGTCTTTCCGGCTGGTTAGCAGTGGTGGTAAAAAACGCGGCGCTGGATATTCTGCGTAAGGAGCAGCGGGAAACAGAACTGGACTCCGGAGAATGGGAACCTGCCGTTCCGGCGGACGAGGGCGAATTTCACGCGCTGGTAGCGCTGATCCGGGGTCTGCCGGAGGATTACCGCCGGGTTTTGGAGCTGCGTTTTGTGGCGGAGTGGAGCCTTGCGGAAATCGCCAGGGAATTGAATTTGACGGAAGGCGCTGTCAAGACCCGCATTTTCCGCGGACGGAAACTTCTGATGAAGCAGCTTCGAAAGGAGGGATATCTGGATGGACGGGCCTGTATTTGATGCCATGCTGAAAACCGCGCTGGAAGAAGCCCTCCGGCTGGATGCGGAGGACACTCCGAAGACTGTAAGGCCTTCGGCCCGGCACCGCCGCCGGATGCGTCAGATGTCGGCGGACCCTTGGGAGTACGTTCGGTCAGGGGGTGTCGGGAAACGCCGGAAACACCCAGCCCGGTATCTGGCAATTGTTGCGGCGGTGGTTCTCCTGACGGGCACAGCGGCGGGACTTGCCCTGCGAAGCGGCGGACGGTTTCAGGAAATGTTCAACGCCAGCCCATGGGCGGAGGTCTACGGCGAAGCAGCAAATACCGATCAGCTCCTGGACATGGGCGGCGAGCTGGAAACCACCGTTGTAAATGCGAACGGACTGCGTTTTGAAATGCTGGACGCAGTATCCGACGGTCAAATGGCCATGATCTCCGTACGCCTGACGGTCTTGGACCCAGCGGCCCAGCTGCAAACCGCCCTGCACGGTGTTCACTTTGCGGATATTTGCACAGTTGCAGAAGATGGCGAGGAGATTTACACGTATAGCTTGAGTGTTTCTTCCTGGAAATCGGAAACCTATGCGGATTTGAAAGAAGGTCAGTTTTTCATGATCTTCTCCATTAATGATCTGGCCCTGGAAGAAGGAGGACGGTATGAAATTCGCTTGAAAGACCTCCTGTTACAGAACATCCAAAACGGAAACCAGAAACTGCTTTTGCCCGGAGAGTGGACCTTAGCCGTCACACTGCGTCCCGCAAAAGTGCTGGAACTGCATCCAGCCCACATCTTGCCCCTGAACGGCGCGGACTGGACCCTGGAACGCCTCACGGTATCGCCGCTGGCTATGACGATGGACTTCCGCTGTCTGGGCGGAACCTGGGAATATGATTGGGATTTCCTGGACAACATTCTCGTTAACCTGCGAGACGGACGCATAATAAAGGATTGTACAATCGGGGCGTCCGGCAGCGATTCGGAAATCAACCTGGTTATGGAATTCCAAATGCCGGTGGATGTGTCGCAAGTCCAAAGCGTTACCGTTGGCGGGGAGGAAATCCCGCTGAAACCGGAAACTTAAAACGAAAAGGTCCCGCCTGGGCGGGACCTTTTTCATGCTCTTCGCTCGTAAATCAATTCAATCATACCATTCGATTCCTCCGAAGAAACGAGCTTCAATTTCCGTTCACGATTCAACGTTTCAAAAAGACGAATGCCTGCTCCCAAAAGAGTCGGAATGACCGAAATGCGATATTGATCAATCAAATCATTCGCCAGCAAAGGCTGTACCACCTTGGCCCCGCCACAAATCCAGATGTCCTTACCTGGTTTCTGCTGAATCTGCTTAATCAGCCTGTCCGGTTCTGTGTTCACGAAAAAAATGTCGTCCAGGGAGGGGAGGGAGCGGTGCGTCACTACATAACTTTTCAAACCGCTGTACACCCAGTCCGACGGCGACAGCTGCGTCACAATCTGGTGGTACGTGTTCCAGCCCATCACAACGGTATCTACATTTCCTATAAACCGTTCGTAAAAATCCACCGTCTCCGCAGCGTTGTCCTGTCCTTCCAGCCAGCCAACGCCCCCCGCCTGATCCGCTATATAACCGTCGAGGCTCATCGCAATAAACAAAACCGTTTTTCGCACTTTTCGTCTCCATTTCATTCATATTCTGCCGCATATTATAGCATCTTATGGTACTTGTTTCAAGTCTGCCCTGTTTGCATCAAATTTTTGAAAATTTCCTCTTGACTCTCACCCCCCGTAAGGGCTTATCCTGTACTTGGGCCTGAAAATCACAGCGTTGTGGAGGATTGCAAATGCTGAAAATCGGAGAATTTTCCAAACTGTCCAGGGTCAGCATCCGACTGCTGCGTCAATACGACGAAGCAGGGCTGTTGGCCCCTGCATCCACCGACCCCTTCACCGGCTACCGCTATTACAGCGAAGCCCAGCTCCCGACTGCAAACCGAATTACAGCATTAAAGGAAATGGGCTTTACACATACTGTAATTTCAGAGATTTTACGGTGTTATGATGACCCGGCGTCTCTGGAACGGTGGCTTCTGCTCCGGCGCGAGGAGGCTGAAGAGGAAACGGCGAAAGCGGCAAGACGTCTGCGGCTTTTGGATACGGCGATTGAACGACTTAGAAAGGATGAAGCAAATATGAAATACGACGTAACGGTAAAGACCATCCCCGAACGGTACGTTGCCAGCGTCCGGCAGGTGATTCCCAGCTATGACCATGAAGGGTATCTGTGGGGGGTTTTCTGTGAAGAAACGGCTCGCATGAACATCCAGGACGGCGATCCTGTCCTTTGCACCGCCTTGTTTCACGACGGCGAGTTCAAGGAGACCGATGTGGATGTTGAGATTCAGAAAAGCGTGACCGGGAGTTACCCGGACACCAAACACGTGAAGTTCAAGACCGTTCCGGCGGTACAGGTGGCTTCTGCAACCTTCCAGGGAAGCTACGACAAAATCGGCGAGGTCAACGAGGCTGTCGCCGCCTGGGTGGCCGGCAACGGCTGGACCTTTGACGGTGTTGCGTTCAACATTTACCACGTCAGCCCTCACGAAACCAAAAATTCCGACGAATTTGTCACAGAGGTCTGCTATCCGGTGAAACAGAAATAAACGGCGGAAATGGACGGGTTTATGCAGCCCGTCCATTTTTTGCTTGACATATATAGGACTCCGATATATAATGTTCAATATAATATATTGGATATCTATATAAAAGGAGGCTGATTATGGAACTGGACAAAGGCTTAATCAGCGGCAGTATGGCGCTGCTGGTCATGAAGCTGCTGGAAGATCAGGATTTGTACGGGTATCAAATGATCGAGGAGCTTCGGCGTCGGAGCGATGACACCTTCCACCTGCGGGCCGGAACCCTGTACCCGCTGCTCCACGGCTTGGAGGAAAAAGGGAGTGTGACCGCTTACGAACAGACGGCGGAAAACGGTAAAAACCGGCGTTACTACCACCTCACCAAACAGGGCCGGGGCGTTCTGGCGGAAAAGGAAGCGGCCTGGAACACTTACGCCCGGGCGGTAGGACAGGTCTTGAAGGGAGGCGCTTGTCTTGCAGGAGCATGAGACGATCCAAAGCTACCTGGAAACCATCCAGGAGCAAATCCGCTGGAAGCGGGCGCGGCCGGTTCTGGCGCAGGAGCTGGAACGGCATTTGGAGGACCAACGGGATGCATTTATCAAAGAAGGGAGGACCCCCAAAGAAGCGGAACGCCTGGCGATTGGTGACATGGGCGACCCGCTGGAAGTCGGCGCGGAGCTGGACCGGGTACACCGTCCAAGGCCCCAGTGGGGACTCCTGGGCCTGACCTTGGCGCTGTCCTGCGCAGGAGCCATTTTGCGGGTGTCCCTGACCGCCGGTTGGAGCTTTGAGGCAATCCGTTTGCCAAATACCATTTTATCATTAGTTTTCGGTTCGGCCTGCCTGCTGGGAATGTACTTCCTGGATATCTCCCGTTTGGCCCGTCACGCCGGAAAATTTTACCTCTTGATACTGCTCTTTATGGTTTCCTCCTGGTTCTGGTCCCCCGCGCCGTACGGCATCCCTTATTACACGCGCTACCTTGCTCTGTGTGGTCCCACGGTTTACGTGTTCTGTCTGTACAGCCTGCGGCAGAAAGGGTGGATAGGTCTTTTCCTTGCCATTCTCGGAGGGTTCGCTCTGACGGCGATTCCTTACATGGCACCCTACGCAAATGCAACGGTGTCGATGCTGCTCATTGGTTTTGTACTGCTGCTGTGCGCGGTCCGAATGGATTGGTTTGGCATTTCACACAAAAACGCGGTGACGTTCGGACTCATTCTGGCGGCGGTATCCGGTTCCGCTTACATCCTCCATATTGCGCCCATTTGGGACCGTCTGAACATTGCGCTCCACCCGGAACTGGACCCGCTTACCCGAGGCTTCCACGGCGTGCAAATCCGGAAGATCTTGGAGTCCGCCCGCTGGCTTGGAACCGCGCCGCTGGACATAGGCAATCGGGGACTTGCAGGGTTTCTGCCCGAAGCAAGCAACGATATGCTGCCCACTACGATTATTTATACGCTGGGCTGGCTGCCTTACCTGCTGTTGCTGGCTGCGTTGACTGCGCTTTTGGTCTGGCTGCTGGTTCGGGGCCTGAAACAAACGCACCAATTGGGCCGTTTGGCTGTCGTGGCCGTGTCGCTGACGCTGGGATTTCAACTTCTGTTCAGCGTTGTGCTGAACAGCGGGATTGTCCTTTCCAGCGCACACCTGCCGCTGGTCGTAGGCAACCTGCATACTATGCTGGATATGGCTCTGATTGGCCTTGCGCTGTCCGTGTTTCGCGGAAGCTCCATCGCCCGGGAGGAAGCCGTCACGCCAATCCGGCGCATCAAACGCATTCGACTGCAAATCGAATATCAGTAAACGCACAGGAGCGGTATGGCCCAAAAGCCATACCGCTCCTGCTTCATGTGCAAAGATATTTGTCAGTCTTTGTCATCCAAGAGGGTTTTGATAATCTCGCTGTAAAGCCGTTCCGGCGAACGCTGGAAACGGTCCGCAAGAGCCTCCGCCATATCCTGGTGAATCACCATCAGCCGGAGGTCCATAACGCTGCCCATATCGTCATCCAGGGAGAGCTTGACTGTGTAGGTTCCATTCAGGCGTTTTTCGGTGGAGGTCTTCACCTGACGGCGGCGGCGAAGTTTCCGGTTCCACTCCAAAAGGTTCCGGTCACAGCGCAGGCGTACGGAATACGGTATGCTGGACGCGCAAATCTCACTGTTGCGCCGCCCTTTCTCTGTGATCTTGTAAAGCCCTTCTTTTGTAAGCTCCAGGTGTTCCGTCCGGACCAAATCCGCAAGGCAGTCGGAGAAATCAAAATAGTCAATTGCGTCGTCGCAGAGGGTTAAATCCAACATCGTGTCAAAGGGCACTGGTTCGATCACCCGCGCCGCGATATACAAAATCAAAAATTTGATTTCCAATTTGTCATGAATAAATCCCGGTCTCGCCATAACGCACCTCCACGGCATAGAATATATTTATTATACCCCATCTCCAGGCGAATTGTATAGAGCAAAATCGAAATTTGACCGATTTTGCCTTGACGGTTCCCGTCTGGGTTGGTATCATAGGTGGAAGAAAGGCGGCGGTTGGATGAAGAAAAAATGGTTATCCATGCTTTTAGCGATTTTGCTTTTGGTCTCCGCGGCGGGCTGCGGAAAAAAAGATACGGAACCTCCTGCGGACCCGGACCCGGAGCCTGTGGAAGATCCAAAGCCTGTGCCGGAGCCAGAGCCGGAACCCGAACCGGAGCCTTATGTTCCGGCGGGCCGGAATCCCTTGACGGGGTGTCCGATGGAACCGGAATTTGAAGATAACCGGCCCATTGCAGTTATGCTGAACAATCTGAAAGCGGCACAGCCGCAGCTTGGCATCTCCCAGGCGGATATCATTTATGAGGTTCCCGTAGAAGGCGGTATTACCCGGATGCTGGGCATCTATCAGACGGTGGAGGGAATTGAGCTGCTGGGAAGCGTGCGGTCCGCACGTCCCTATTACCTGGAGCTTGCCCTGGGACACGACGCTCTGTTCGTCCACGCAGGAGGCAGCAAGCAGGCTTATTCCGACCTTCGTTCCTGGAAGGTGGATAACATGGACGGCGTACGGGGCGGAGAGGACGCGAAAATTTTCTGGCGGGACAACGACCGCCGCAAGAATAATGGCTATGAGCACAGCCTGGTCACTTCCGGGCAGAACATTCTTGATTATCTGGCAACCGGTCCGTTTGATACACAGCACGCGGAAGACTACAATAATTTTCAGACCTTTATCGAAGACGGCGCCCCAAACGACGGTGAAAATGCTCAAAAAATTACGCTCCGGTTTTCCAACTACAAAACCGGAACCTTCCAGTATGACGCCGCCAGCGGCTGTTATCTGGTTGGACAATACGGCAGCGACCACATCGACGGTTCCACTGGTGAGCAGGTTTCTGTGACAAATGTGCTGGTATTGGAAACCGCGATTTCCGTCATTGATAAAGAAGGACGCCTCACCGTCCGCACCACCGGCGGCGGAAACGGAACCTTCTTCTGCGGCGGGAAAGCCGTACCGATTGAATGGAACCGGGAAAAACGAACACACCCGTTTTCTTACTTCACCATGAACGGTATGCCGCTGGAACTGGGACAGGGCCGCAGTTACGTCTGTATCATCTCTCCCAAAACCAGCAAGCTGCAATATGAATAAGGGCAAAACAATTGGCGTGCCATTTGGCGCGCCTTTCTTTTCACCACTCCCCGGCTGGTGCATACACTGGATTGAAAGAACTTTGTTCTTTCGTTCAGCTACTTATTAGGAGGTATTGCAATGCCTGAAAAAGTCATGCCCGGTCCCGTGGAGGATCCGAATGGCATCCGTGAGGCGGTTTGCATCCATACCAGGAAGATCTTTGATTCTTGCCGAGACAAAGATTGCGTGGAAGATCTGCGCTTCTATCCGAAACTCCAGTATGTGGATGTCATTAACCGTGCCCTGTCCGTCAAGGGCGGCAGCGCCAAGCTGCTGTATGTCTATGTTGACGTGGAACCCGTCAGCTTCAACCGGGGCTTTTACACCGTCGATATGCGTTTCTTCTACTCTGTAACCCTTCAAGCCTATTTGAGCTGTCCGGTTCCGGTCACGGTAGAGGGCCTTTGCGTGTTTGACAAACGGGCCATCCTGTTTGGCAGCGAAGGCAGCGCCAAAATTTTCTCCTCCGAGCTGCGGACCGGCGAGCCGGACCTGCAGCTCATGAGCCGGTCGAACCTTCCGATTGCCGTTGTGGAAGCGGTGGATCCCATCGTTCTGGACGCCCGCGTTCTGGACTGCTGCGGCAAGCGGGACTGCGACTGTGATTTGTGCGAAGTGCCGTCCTTTGTCAACAGCTGCTTTGACGGCGAGCTTTCCAGCGGAGACGACAGCCGTCGCATTTACGTCACCCTGGGGCAGTTTTCCATCGTACGTCTGGAACGGGATTCTCAGCTGCTCATACCGGTCTATGACTATTGTATGCCCGACAAGGAATGCTCCTGCGGCGCCGGGGGCGGCAACGAAGACCCCTGCTGCATTTTCCGGAACATCTCGTTCCCTGTGGGCGAATTTTTCCCGCCGAACACCGTGCGGCGGCCGGAAAACTACGAAGAATGCTGCTGCGCCTGCGGCAGATAAGAAAAAGGGCCGCCCTTCCGGGCGGCCCTGGCCTTTTGGAAATCGAACGCCGCTTACCACGGAATGAACTGGATATTTGCATCCACATTTCCACCGATTCCGGCAACAGAGCATTTGCTGGAAAACTGCCAGTAATTCATTTGATAGTAGAAGGTTGGATACAGCTTTTCCGAAGTCGCGCTCTTGTATTCAGGGAACCACGTGAGGTACTGGGACACAGCGGCCTGATCGTATTTGAGGTAGCCGACCTGGGAACCTTGGTAGATCATAGGCGTGTAACCGGCCTCCGCGATGCGGCGGCAGAAGGCTATGGCACAAGCTGTTGCCATTTCCGGCGCGGTGTCGTTCACGCGATACTTGCTGCTGGTCTCCCAGTCGTAAGCGACCGGGCCGTTGATGTTCAAATCCCGGAGGTGTTCAATGACAAAATCCGCTTCCTCAAGGGCTTCCTCCACCGTGATGGCCTGGGCGAAGAAGTAGACGCCGGTTTCGATTCCGGCATTCATCGCACCCTCAATGTTTTGGCGATAAAAGGCGTCTTCGCTGACCTTTCCGGTGGACGTGCCCCGCAGACCGATCCGAACCATGACAAACTCCACACCATCGGCGGCAACCGCCTGCCAGTCAATGGTTTCATTTTTACTGGCACGGTTCTGGTAGGCCGAAACGTCAATGCCGAATCGGGTACGGAAATCAGTACCCACGTAGGTCAGACGGTTGCCGTTCCACTGAAAGTCGCCCTGCTTCAGACGGCTGGACGGAACGCCTGCGTAAACGGGAACTTTCTTTCCCCCGTACGAAATAAAGCTGCCGGTAGTTGCGCCGGGGGTATAGATTTCACTGGGTTGAATCCCGGACGTTCCCGGCGTATCTGGATTTACCGGATTTTCCGGGTCCGCAGGTGTAATGGGGACAACCACGATTCCCGGGTCGTCGGAAGGATTGGAATCAGGAGAAGTATTCGGGTCGCTGGGAACGCTTGGGTCCGCCGGAGTGTCCGGGTTGTTTGGCTCACTGGGAACATCCGGTTCCGGGGCCGGCTCCGAAACGGGAGGCGTACTGATCATCGGCGTCACGCCGCTGAAGTTGCGAAGACTGCCCTCAATCGTCACATTCGTGAGCTTGACCGCTCCCGTTACGCCGGGCGCTAAAATCAAATCACCGTGAATCGTCATGTTCTCAAGGGCTGCGCCGCCGGGCGCGTTGATCAGCAAATTACCATCCACATCGCTGGAATAGGTTTCTGTCTCCTGCACAAGCACTTGAATCATATTGTTAAGGAGGTTCACCAATTCCGCACGGGTCAGGGGATCCGTAGGGCGGAAAAGGTTCTCTTTCACATCATTGAGCCAGCCCCGGGCGGTCATTTCTGCAATGTAAGGCCGTGCATACTGTGCGATTTGCGCCTCATCTGCATAATTCAGGTCCAGGACCGAGGCTTCCACATGGAACGCGCGGGCCACCATGGACATAGCCTGCTGACGGGTGATGCTCTCCCCCGGAAGGGCCTGTCCGGCATTGCCTAAGTACACGCCGGCGGCGTTGAGCTTCAGAATGGAGTCCTCCCAGTAAGTCCCCTCTGTATCGGAAAATGTCTCGCTGCCGGAAATGTTCTGGAACCGGAGAAAACGGTCCAGAATTCCGGCGAATGCGCCGCGGGTGATGGAAGCGTCCGGACGGAAGGAACCGTCCTCATAGCCTTGCAGAACGCCGTATTGCTGGCTCCATTTGTCGATGGATGTTTCAGCCCAATGACCTTCGGTATCCGTGAATGCCATCGCCGGAGTCAGGGCCAGCGCAGCAGCCAGCGTTCCGCACGCCAACTGCTTCGGCAGTCGAAATCGGTGCATGGAAATCTCCTTTCGTCACTTTTTGTCGTTTTGGGAAGGAAAAAAATACGCTGCCCACATCGGGCGGCGGTATTGCATTTTCAAAACTGGCAACGATTGCATTATAACAAAAACACTCCTGCCGGTCAAGAACCTGCCGCAGATTTCCAAAAATAACATTCAAATGCTATCTGGACGTTCCTGGCCTGCAATTGTTGTTGACAAGCGGCTCGGTATCTGATAGAATGTTTTCAGGAAACGCGAAGAAAAGGACCAGTAGCTGTTTTCATCCCTGCAAAGAGAACCCCCGGTCTGGTGAAAGGGGGAGAGGGAAAGACAGTGAATACGCCTTGGAGCCGTCGCCCGAACGGGGAACTTTCACTCCCTTAGTAGACGCGTACCGGGAGCGCCCGTTACTGCGCAGCCGTGTGTTGGCACGGCATGAGGCGTTCGCCCGCGAGGGCGGCGCGAACCAGAGGTGGTACCGCGAAACAAATTTCGCCCTCTGTCCCAATCCGGGGCAGAGGCTTTTTTATCTGTCCGGGAAATATCAAAAGGAGAAGATAGTATGCAGATTTACGAAGAACTCAAAGCACGCGGCCTGATTGCCCAAGTGACGGATGAGGAACAGATTCGCGAGCTGGTCAACAACGGTAAAGCCACCTTTTATATTGGCTTTGACTGCACCGCGGACAGCCTCCATGTGGGGCATTTTATGGCACTTTGTCTTATGAAGCGCCTCCAGATGGCCGGAAACCGCCCCATTGCTCTGATCGGCGGAGGCACCACCATGGTCGGCGACCCCTCCGGACGTACGGATATGCGTCAGATGCTGACGCCGGAGGTAATTCAGCACAATGCCGACTGCTTCAAGAAGCAAATGGAGAAGTTCATTGATTTCAGCAACGGTAAAGCCTTAATGCTTAACAACGCCGACTGGCTCATGGATTTGAATTATATAGAGCTTCTGCGGGAAGTGGGCGCGTGTTTCTCGGTGAATAATATGCTTCGGGCGGATTGCTACAAACAGCGTATGGAAAAGGGCCTGAGCTTCCTGGAATTCAACTATATGATTATGCAGTCCTACGACTTTTACCATATGTTCCAAACGGTGGGCTGCAATATGCAGTGCGGCGGAAACGACCAATGGAGCAATATGCTGGGCGGCACGGAACTCATCCGCCGCAAGCTGGGCAGGGACTCTCACGCTATGACGATTACTTTGCTCCTGACCAGCGAGGGGAAGAAGATGGGAAAAACAGCCAAGGGCGCCGTCTGGCTGGACCCGAACAAAACCAGTCCTTACGACTTCTACCAATACTGGCGCAACATTGAAGACGCCGACGTATTGAAATGTATTCGTATGCTGACGTTTCTGCCCTTGGAGCAGATTGACGAAATGGACAACTGGGAAGGCAGTCAGCTGAACCAGGCAAAGGAACTGCTGGCCTATGAGCTGACGAAGCTCGTTCACAGCGAGGAGGAAGCCCAAAAAGCCCAGGAGACCGCGCGGGGTCTCTTTGCCGGAGGCGGCTCCGCGGCCAATATGCCTTCCACCGCGCTGACCGCCGGGCAGTTCACGGACAGTAAAATCGGCGTTCTTACGCTGTTGGTCGCCTGTGGTCTGTGCGCCTCCAACGGCGAGGCGCGGCGGCTGGTTCAGCAGGGCGGCGTAGCGATCAACGACCAAAAAGTGACTGCCGCGGACGCCATGCTTGACCAGGAGGATTTCACTGGTAAAGGAATTGTCATCAAAAAAGGCAAGAAGGTTTTCCACAGGGCATATCTCCAATAATGCGCGGAAGCGGGGCGGCTGCTTTGCAGTCCCCCGCGCTCTGTCCGGTTAATAATTGCACAAAAGAAATCTTTTGTGCAATTATGTTTTAGTTTTTACAGTTTTGTTACCAATTGTTTCTATTTTGTAATTAAATCAGGCAGACACGTCCCTATACTACATTTAAGAATCGAAACAGAGGGATGTTTGTATGAAAAGGGGAGCTATCGCGGCACTGTCGCTGCTTGTTTTATTAACCGCCTGCGGACAGGCTTTGGCAAAACCGCTGGAAGAAAATCCTTCATCCATCCAGCCGGCGGTCCTGGACGGCGAGGCGCTTTCCCCGGACGGACGCTTCCGGGCGGAGGCGGAGGGCGTAAACGAGAGAATATTCGCCATGGGGCTGTACCCGGTAGAATTCGTTCAAATTGCAGACGCCGCGACCGGAGAAATTCTTTGGCAGGACCATGGGGCCTATAAACAGGAAATCCTCTGGTCGCCGAAGGGTCAGTACGCCGCCATTGCCCGTACAACCCGGACTTTTTGCACCGTCGTCCTGATTGAAACCCAGAAGTGGACTACCTGGGAATTTGTTCTTCCAAACGGCGAACCAATTCCGGAGTATACCTTTCTCCCGGACGGCTGGGGCGTATGGCAAAGCGAAAATCATCTTGACCTGACTGTCGGCGGGACCGCCGACGGCGAGGAACCGCATTTTTACAGCTGTTCTCTTGCCCTGGAAAATGGGACGCTTACCGGTCATTCCTGGGAAACCACAAAGGAGATTTTACCCGAAAAATACGACTTCAACCACGACGGCAAACCAGAAACGTTAGAACGTACAACGGTCTGGTTCCCCGGAATGACGGACGCGGCAGCGGATACCTACACACTCTCCATTCTGGACGAAAACGGCGGACTCCTCTGGCAGGGAGACGCAAGCACCTGTCACACTGGAGAAAATTCTTATTATGGTTGCCAGGTCGACGGCGAAGATTACCTTCTGCGGTATCAACCCTATATGCAGCATGGTGTTTGTACTTACCGCTATTCGTTATTTTCCCTGGACGAGACTGGACAGGAGGTTCCATTTCGTGAGAACTCCGTGAAATTTTCCGTAAGCAGCCCGCTCAACAGCGTTGGCCTGGACCCGGCGGAGGTTGCGGCGTTTCTCAAAGACGTACATCAATATTTGGACACGGCCCAGCTCCTGGTCAGCACCGTGACAGCGGACGACCTCTTTTTCCTGGACTACGACAACACACTGACCCTGGAAGAAAACTTACAGCGGCATAAAAACTCGATTGAACAGTATTGAAAACGGCAGAACGGGCGGGGAAATCCCGCCCGTTTTTCAGCGCGTCAGGCCGTACTGCGCCAGAACGTTCCGGATGGTATCCAAATGCGCCTCGGTGGGCGGACAGAGGGGGAGACGCAGTTCTCCGACCTTCCATCCCAGAAGGTTCAGCGCCGTTTTGACGGGAATCGGATTTACCTCACAGAACATCGTGTCGCAAAAATCCTTCAAATGCACTTGCAGTTTTCCGGCGGCAGCAAAATCGTTGTCCAGACAAAGCTGCGCCAAACGATGCATTTCCGCTGGCAGAACATTCGCCGCAACTGAGATTACCCCCTTGCCGCCCAAGGCGCAAATCGGCACGGTTTCGTCATCGTTGCCGGACCAGATGCAGAAATCCTCCGGGCAGAGGCTTCGCGTTCGCTGCACATTCCCCAGGTTCCCGGATGCTTCCTTCACGCCTACGATATTCGGATGTTTCGCAAGAACTGCGTAAGTCTCCGGCGTAATCGAAACGCCGGTGCGGGAGGGGACGTTGTACAAAATCACCGGTGAGGACACCGCGTCGGCAATGGTTCGATAATGCCGGATAAGTCCGGCCTGGGTCGCCTTGTTGTAGTATGGCGTCACAACCAGCAAACCATCCGCTCCGCAATGTTCCGCGTCTTGGGAAAGCGTGACGGCATTCTCCGTGGAATTCGATCCGGACCCGGCAATGACCGGAACGCGTCCGCTTACGTGCTCCACGCAAAACGCAATTGTCCGTATACGCTCCTGATAGCTCATGGTTGTCGCCTCGCCGGTCGTTCCGCAGACGACAATCGCATCGGTTCCGTTTTCGATCTGAAAGTCCAGCAGCCGGCCAAGGACTTCCAAATCAACAGCTCCTTCGTTAAACGGCGTAACGATTGCAGCTGCACAGCCTGTAAAGATTATTTCCTTCACAAAAGCCCCTCCTTTTTGATAAGAAGAAACGGCCCGCCGCAGGTATACGGCAGACCGTTTCTTTTGTAAAAAATGTTTACTTTGCTTCGATATAACCCTTTGCGCACAGCAGTTCCGCCAGCAGAACGCCGCCGCCTGCCGCACCCCGGAGGGTATTATGGCTCAGGCCGACGAACTTATAATCATACTGCGTATCAGGCCGCAGACGGCCCAGCGAAATTGCCATGCCATTTTCCAGATTCCGGTCCAGCTTCGTCTGAGGACGGTTGTCTTCCTCAAAATAGTGCAGGAACTGTTTCGGCGCAGAGGGCAGCCCCAGTTCCTGGGCAGGTCCCCGGAACGCGGCCCAATCGGCTTTGATCTGCTCCATAGAAGGCGTTTTGTCCGCGGCGAATTTCATGAAGCACGCCGCCATATGCCCGTCGCTGACGGGCACCCGCAAGCATTGAGCGGTAATTGCGGGGGAGGCTGCTTTGATAATCCTTCCACCCTCCACACGCCCCCAAACCTTCAGCGGTTCCTGTTCACTTTTTTCCTCCTCGCCGCCGATGTAGGGTATACAGTTATCGATCATTTCCGGCCAACGCTCAAAGGTTTTGCCTGCGCCGGAAATCGCCTGATACGTGCAAACAGCCACCTGCTCCAAGCCGTATTTCAGCAGCGGATGCAGGGCGGGAACGTAACTTTGAATGGAGCAGTTCGATTTGACAGCAATAAAGCCGCGCTTTGTTCCCAGACGCTTTCGCTGAGCCTCAATGACGGCGAGGTGTTCCGCGTTCAGCTCCGGCACAACCATGGGAACATCCTCCGTCCAGCGGTTCGCGGAGTTGTTGGAGATGATGGGACATTCCAGTTTGGCATAAGTTTTTTCCAGCGCACGAATTTCGTCTTTTTTCATGTCCACCGCACAGAAACAGAAGTCCACAGCCTGCGCCATTTTTTCCGCTTCCGCTGCGGCGTCCAGAAGGACGAGCGTTTTTGCCTCCTCCGGTATGGGCGCTTCCATGGCCCAACGGTCTGCGGCAGCTTCCTCATAGGTTTTCCCGGCATTGCGGGCGCTGGCCGCCACGGCGGTAAGCTGGAACCAGGGGTGATTCTCCATCAAGGTAACAAACCGCTGGCCCACCATGCCGGTAGCGCCAATAATGCCGACTTTGTATTGTTTCATAATTAGGTTCCTCCTGCTGCGTCAATACGGAAAACCAATTGAGCCGTTTTCCGTCGGATTTTGGTTGAATGTGGCTGAACTTTGTATTATAATGGGGATTGGCAAAGCTAAAGTGTTTACCACACACGGACAAATGTCTGCAACAAATATAGTAACATGATTTTTGTCCATCGTCAAGATCGGTCATATTGGGAGGTTCCATGAAAAAGCTGCTGCTGATCACGCTGATCATTGTGACATTTACTGTACTTGGCGCCGTCCCCGCCGCCGCCATAAACAATCATACGGTAAAAGTCGGACTGCGCTACGATTCTTCCGCCATGGCGTCCGCAAATCTGCAAAACGCGGAGGGGACGGGGTATGAGTTCGGGTATTTTAACGAAAACCGGATCTTCGTCCCCCTGGGACAAACCGACATCACCACTATCACCATGAATGCCGGAACGGTCTTTGCGAAGTCTGGTGATAGTATGTATATGGGCAGCAGCGAAGACTATGCCTTCCGAACCGCTGGAATTCAGGATGGACAATCTGAAAAATTTTCCTCGTTTGCGGAAGCGGCGTCAGAGGCCGCGGCCCGGGGCGGTTGGCCTGCCTGGATCAACGGGACCTTTACTGTGCGTGGAAACGGCGCGCAAGACGCTGCGTTTGACCGTTCTGCGGTTTCTTTTTCGTCCACAAGCGTTGTGGTAACACAGACGGGAACCTCCCAGATTCTCTTTGAGTTCGACGAAGGCGGCGCACGGGCTTTGGGCGTCCGGCCCCTTGGGACCTCCACTTGGTTTCGAGGCTGCAAATATCCCGGCGCGTTTGAATACCCCCGTGCCAAGGGCGGCAATCTGAGCGTGATTAACGTTGTGGAGCTGGAAGACTATGTAAAAGGCGTAGTTCCCTACGAAATGCCCGGGGATTGGCCTTTAGCGGCCCTGGAAGCGCAGGCTGTCTGCGCCCGAACCTTCGTCTGTGGCCACGCAAAACACCTGCGTTCGGACGGCTTTGACGTATGCGCCGGGCAGGACTGTCAGGTTTACTACGGCCATGGCAGCGACAGCAGTGCACCTACCAGCACCAGCAATCAGGCGGTGGATAACACATCCGGACTTTGCATTTACTACAACGGCACATTGGTTCAGGATGCGGTCTATCACTCCTCCAACGGCGGCGCAACAGAGGACGGCGGACGCGTCTGGGGCACGGAAACCGGCTATCTGAAGGGCAAAGCGGATCCTTACGAAGCCCAGACAAACATCCCAAATTACAGCTATTCCGTCACCTACACCGCAGCAGAATTGACCTGGATTCTGGATCAAAAGGGGTATTCCGTCGGCACAGTGCAGGATGCTTATATATCAGAATACACTCCGCTGGGAAATGTGAGCAAGATCACGTTCGTCGGCAGCAGCGGCACCAAGACCGTCAGCGGCGAAACCTGCCGGACGATTTTTTACAGCAGCACTTATAAAAAATCAGTAACCAGTATGCGATTTGACATCAATGGCAAGGGCGCTGGGTCCTGGACCGGCGCCGGAATCACCACCAGCGGCGGACAGCTGGCCTCTCTGGACGGCGCCGCAGTAATCTCCGGAAACGGTGAGATTGGAATTCTGCAAGGTACATCCGCCGCGGCGGTCACATCGTCCGGAACGGTGACGGTATCCGGCGGAACGCCAGCTCCCAGCGCGCCCAGCGGAGGAGGAAGTCACAACGGGAACTTTGTGATTACCGGAACCGGCAACGGCCATAATGTGGGCATGAGTCAGTATGGTGCAAAGGCTATGGCGGAACTCGGGTATGGTTTCCGGGATATTTTGGAATTCTATTATACAGACATTACAATCAATTGAGGATACGATATGAAAACCAGTGATTTTTACTATGACCTGCCTCCGGAACTGATCGCCCAGACACCGATGGAACGCCGTGACGGTTCTCGTCTGATGACGCTGAACCGGGAAACGGGAGAAATCGGCCACCGACATTTTTACGAGCTTCCGGAGCTTCTGCGCCCTGGCGACTGCCTGATTTTGAACGATTCACGAGTTCTTCCGGCGCGTCTTCTGGGGCAGCGTTTACCGGGTGGCGGAGCCTGTGAGGTACTTTTGCTGACCGACCACGGAGAAAACGTCTGGGAGTGCCTGGTGCGTCCCGGACGCAAGCTGCGTCCCAGCGCGCGCATGACCTTCGGCAGCGGCGAGCTGACCGCGGAAGTGGTAGGCGAGGCAGAGGACGGCAACCGTCTGGTACGCTTTGCGTATCAGGGTATTTTTCTGGAAGTGTTGGAGCGTTTGGGCAAAATGCCTCTGCCGCCGTACATTAAGGAGGAACTGCAAAACCGGGAACGGTACCAAACGGTTTACGCAAAGGCTTTAGGCAGTGCGGCGGCTCCGACGGCAGGGCTGCATTTTACACCGGAACTTCTGGAAACGCTTGCAGCCAAAGGCGTAGGAATTGGCTACGTCACGCTTCACGTGGGTCTTGGCACTTTCCGTCCGGTGAAGGAGGAGACCGTTGAAAACCACGCAATGCACAGCGAATTCTGCACCATCCCGCCGGAGACGGCGAATTTAATCAACCGCACAAAAGCGGCGGGAGGCCGGTGCATCTGTGTTGGAACCACCTCCTGCCGGACGCTGGAATCCTGGGCAGATGAAAACGGCCATATGGAACCAAAATCCGGCTGGACCAACATTTATATTTACCCAGGTTATCCATTCAAGGTTATGGATGGTCTGATTACAAACTTCCACCTGCCGGAAAGCACATTGGTTATGTTGGTATCTGCATTTGCCGGACGGGAGCAAGTTCTTGCGGCGTACCAAAAAGCGGTGGAAGCACGATACCGCTTTTTTTCCTTTGGAGATGCCATGTTCATTGGATAATTGGATAAAGGATGCCCTGCCAATAAAATATGAACCTGGAAGCTCTTGATTTCAGGGACTTCCGGGTTTTTCTATGTCTCCGGCTGCTTGTAGATAAATCGGTGCTCGATGCCGTTTTTGAAGGTGATGGACCGAATTTTGCCGTCCAAAATACAAAAGTTTTGAATTACGGATGTGACAAAATCCCGGACGATTTTAGGGTCTGAAGCCTTGATGTACGCCTCGTAATTGACAAACCTCCGCTCGGCCAACTGGTGGCTGATGATGAAAAAGCTGACCTTCGCCATGAAGTCCTCGTCGGACAGGTCGAAGGAGTTTGCTATGCGGCTGTCCAACTCAGCGATGCGGGCGTCCAGATCGGCTGCGGAGTCAGTCAGCTTCTTCCGCTCCAGAATGAAGTCCTTCTCTGGCATCCCGGCCTCATCGTACAGGTAGACGGACATCAGCCGCTTTATGGCTCGCTCAACCCGGCGCCGCTCAGACAGGAGCAAGGCCCGCTCTTCGATAGAGCTATCCCGGCTATCCCCGTCATCGGTCATCCCGGTCAAAATAACGCCCCTCTTTCCACTTTTTACAAGCTGATACATTGTCAACGCCAAAGTGAAATTGTAAGAAAACGCCGAAGAAATTTTGTAGTTTTTC
>CANDBG010000031.1 GCA_947382875.1 uncultured Oscillibacter sp.
AAAAACTACAAAATTTCTTCGGCGTTTTCTTACAATTTCACTTTGGCGTTGACAGCAATCCACAGCCAGAAACAGCCAGCAATCCGCAGCCGGAAGCGGACAACAAGACCCAGCTTGAAATTCCGGGCTTTGAAAAAACCGACGATACGAAGAAGATGAAGAATTACCGTTCTAAAGGAGGTTCCAAAAATGAAAAATAATTACACCAATAACCCCGGCGAGCTGGCTTTCCAGGGCCAGCTCATCGGGGTTTCTATATAATAGGCTCCCCGGCGAAGCCGGGGGCTCTTCATAGACGGGCGAAGCCCTTTGTTACTAGCACGCGCGTCCCGTTGCGCAAGTACGGTCTGACAGCCGCGAAAACTCTGTTACCTGCCGCCTGTAAACGGGCTTAGAAATTTCCCATCGTCAGCTGTTCCCCAGTCTTGTCCTCATCCGACTGATGCTTGATGTACTCCGCAATTTTATTTGCGTTTTTCCCAGCTGTATCCACATAATACCCTCGGCACCAGAACTCACGGTTCCGATACTCATACCGCAGCTCCGGAAACTTCTCGTAGATCATCAGGCTGCTCTTCCCCTTCGCCCCATAAAGCTCGATACCGCTATCTTTGGCGGTATTTCTACCAGCATATGTATATGATCCGGACACGCTTCTGCCTCTATGATTTTTACCTTTTTCCACTCACAAAGCGTTCCCAATATTTCTCCTATCTCTCGCTTCTTCTCTCCATAGAACACTTTTCTCCGATACTTTGGTACAAATACTATATGATATTTGCAATTCCACTTATCATTTTTTAGACTTTTTGCTTCGCTAGAGTATTTTTGAAACCAAAGTCCTGAAACCCTTGTGGCGCAATCGATACGCCAATATTTTCGTATTTTGACAGTTTTGGATTATTCATCATGCTAAAGTATCTTCTGATTTTGGGGCCACTTTTCGCGTGTTGGAACGCTGGCCGTCCTTGCCCGTGAACAGCGGGAACGCTTGCGCCCGTGGCATTTTCGACTGGTTCACCCCTGCGCGTTCACGCTCGTTCACGATTTTCCTGTACGTGCGCAGCCCTTGCGCGGCCCGCCGCACTCTGCTATACTATCCTCAAGGGCCAATCGTCTTCCCTCTTCGTAAGTTGCTGCTGCTTCCGAGGGAGACACAGGACCGACCTTCCTAAGTGACGTCCTTTTTTACCGGAAAAACCCCAGGAAAGCCGATTTTACGGCAATCCAGGTTTTTTTTCCATACATGAATCAAACTATCCGCAGCCAACTTCCATTGCCCTCAAAGCATAAAAAAGACGCCGACTGTCACCGACGCCCTTTCGGACAAGATATTTGATACACATTCTTTTCATCCTGAACTTTTTTCCATAAAAACCATGCCTTATCCCATAGAAGCACTGTTATTTCCCTCCGTGTCCCACGATTTCCCGCCCTTGTCCGCCTTGTCCCGGATTCTCAAATATCCTGTCCCCTTACAATGAGTGGAAAAGGTACAAGAAAAAGAAAAAATGGGGAGCTATCATATTTGCTAAAATATGTTCATAGTATGGTATATCACTTGCGAGAGGTGGACAACGATGACAACGAGAAACGAGGTGCTGTTGGAGGGGCAGGCGCTGAACGCGCCGGAGTGGTCCCACGAGAACCATGGCACGCAATTTTATCGCTTTACCCTTCAAGTTCCCCGGCTGTCTGGACAGCTGGACATACTGCCGGTACTGGTGTCCGACACGCAGCTCACCCAGGTGGAACCGGAATGCAGCCTGCGGGTCCAGGGACAGCTCCGCTCCTTCAATAACCGCAGCGGCGTCGGAAACAAGCTGGTCCTGACCGTCTATGCACAGGAGATCCAGCCGTCCCAGGACGAACTCTGCAATCAGATTACCCTCACCGGCGCACTCTGCAAAGAACCCGTCTTCCGACGTACCCCCCTGGGCCGCAGTATCTGTGATTTGATGCTTGCTGTCCCGCGCCGCTACGGACGGGCCGATTACCTGCCCGTCATTGCCTGGGGACAGCTGGCCGTCCGCGCCAGCCGCCTCCATGTTGGCGACGCCCTCTCACTGGAAGGACGCGTGCAGAGCCGTACATACCACAAAGTCCTCGATTCCGGAGAGAGCGAAGAACGGACCGCTTACGAGGTCTCCATGATGCGCCTCCTCGACCCGGATGCTTGAAACAAAACGACCTTTAGCGGATGGAAACCCCATCCGCTAAAGGTACATCTGTTGTGCGGAACCCTAGTCCCGCTTGTTGAAAATCTTGAAAATGTCCTCGAAAGGATCGTCTTCCGGTACGTCCGGCTTTGGTACGTCCTCCTCCTTCAGCGGCACCGGCTCCGTTGACGTAATCACCGGTTCCGGACGCTCGGGCGTCGTTTCCGTCATTTTCAAAAGCTGCTTCGGCTCCTTGTCGAACCCCGTCGCAATTACTGTTACGCGGACCTCGTCGTCCAGCGTCTCGTCGAAAATCGCACCAAAAATTGTGTTTGCGTCCGGGTGTACCGAATCCCGTACCAAATCCGCCGCCTGCTCCACTTCTTCCAGCGGAATATCCATCGGAATCGTGAAGTTCAGCAGCACGCCCTTTGCACCCTCGATGGACGTTTCCAGCAACGGACTCGAAATCGCCATCCGCGCGGCTTCTTCCGTCTTGCCCTTGCCCGCAGCGCGGCCTACGCCCATGTGCGCCATGCCGGCGTCCTTCATGATCGCCGTCACGTCCGCGAAGTCCAGGTTGATGAAGCCTGTGTCCCGAATCAGGTCCGAAATCGACTGCACCGCCTGACGCAGAATGTCATCCGCAATTTCAAACGCATTTGCAAACGTGATCTTCTGGTCTGTGGCATATTTCAGACGCTCGTTGGGGATGATGACCAAAGAGTCTACCTTTGTTCGCAGCTCCTCGATGCCGGCCTCGGCCTGCTGCATCCGGCGGCGGCCCTCAAACCCAAAGGGCTTTGTTACCACCGCAACCGTCAGGACATCCATCTCTTTCGCGATTTCCGCCACAATCGGAGCCGCGCCCGTGCCTGTGCCGCCGCCCATGCCGGCGGTGATGAACACCATGTCGGTCTCCTCCAGAGCCTTGGCAATCTGGTTCCGGCTCTCCTCCGCGGACTTCCGGCCCACTTCCGGGTTGGAGCCAGCGCCCTGCCCATGCGTCAGCTTTTCGCCGATCTGAATTTTATAAGATGCGCTGGACATATTCAGCGCCTGCTTATCCGTGTTGATCGCAATGAAGTCCACTCCCTTGGTGCCGGAGTGAATCATGCGGTTCACCACGTTGTTTCCGGCGCCGCCCACGCCGATGACTTTGATATTTACAACGGTATCAGGACCGGTTTCCAAGCCAATTACCATTCTGCTGCCTCCTGATCATTTGTGAAAAGAGGAAATCGCCTCTTTAACTCCACGCTCTATACAAATAAGAAATTTGTATCGATTCTATTGTAAGCTACTTTTCCCTTCCGGTCAAGTGCTCCATTGGCATTTCGACCAAATTTCTGAAAAAAACAAGTTCAGACGCCTAACCGATCCGGCTTTTACCGCAGGTCCGGTATGAAATAAACCCGGTCCGGGTCCAGCTGAAGGTCAAATACGCCGGTCATGTTGCTCTGTATGACGTCCTTCTCCAGGGATTTGACCAGCCGCTGAAGCTCCCAGTTGTAATCGGCTCCATAGGCAATTCGTACGGTAAAACGGTCTGTATAGTCCATTTCCAGGTAGGAAAGGTCGTCCAGGCGTACGTTTTTTACATCCTCCGTCAGCCCGGCGTCTTCCAGGGCCGTCAGGAACTGAATCAGACTGGTCTGCTGGGAGATGTATTCCGTCGCCAGGGCAATCGGCGTGCCAACCGAAGGCGCCAACAGCTGACAGCCGGATATGAGGCCGTATTCCGCCGCCTCCGCCTCGGTGATGCGTGCAACGATTTTACCTTGGGCGCTGACTAACCATGCTCCCTCGTCCTGAATCACCGCCAGAGGCTTCCCGCACTCCTTTACTTCAATTACCAGAGTGTCCGGGAGCTTGCGGTAGGGATGAATGCTCTCGATGTAGGGCAGGGCCTGCACAATGCGGTTTGCCACATCGTATTTGTTCAGTAAATAAAGGTTGTCGCCCAGGGCAACCCCGCTGGCCTCCTGGATTTCCTCCGCGCTGTACCGCTGCTGCCCGGAAACTTCAATCGTATTCACCCGGAAAAACAGCGTCACTGCCAGAAGGATGGCTCCGCAGATCACCAGGACGGACAGCAATTTGTAAAGAAAACCGCCCTTTCTGCGCCTTTTGGAATGTCTGCGTCTTGCCATGGCCTCCGCTCCAGTTCTCTGTTTACTCCGTCCGGACAACCTCCGCGCCCAAGGCCCGCAGGTCCCGGGTCAGGTCCTCGTAGCCCCGGTCAATATGACTCGTCTCGCAGACGCGGGTTTCGCCCTCCGCCGCCAGAGCCGCCACGCATAACGCCGCGCCGCCGCGCAGATCGGTGCAGTAAACCGACGCGCCATGAAGGGACTCCACGCCCGTTACCACCGCCGCCCGGCCCGATACCCGAATGTTTGCACCCATGCGGGTCAGTTCGTCTACGTGGCGGTAGCGGTTTTCAAAAATGTTTTCTTCAAATACCGTCGCCCCCTGGTTCCGCAGCAGCGCTGCCATTAAAATAGCCTGCGCGTCCGTCGGAAACCCGGGATAGGGGGCCGTCCGCACCGGGTGCACCGCCTGCAGCCGTCCCTGACAGGTGCAGGCAATGCCGGACCCGTCCGACAGGATGGAGCAGCCCGCTTCCCGCAAAACGGCGGTAACAGTGGACAAGTGCTCCTCCCGCGCCCCGCGCAGAAAGATTTCGCCTCCTGCGGAGGCCGCCGCACATAAGTAAGTAGCCGCGACAATGCGGTCCGGCATGACCGGATACGTACAGCCGTGCAGGTGCTGACTTCCCTCTACGGTTATGGTGGAGCTTCCCGCGCCGTGTACCTTCGCGCCGCAGGCTTGCAGAAAATTCTGCAAATCGACGATCTCTGGTTCCCGCGCGGCGTTGGCGATGGTCGTTGTCCCCTCGCCGCCGCAGGCGGCCAGCATCAGATTTTCCGTCGCGCCCACGGACGGCAGTCCCAGCACCACTTCCTGTCCCTTCAATTTGGGAGCCTTGCAGTGCAGCGTACCGCCGGCGTCATCGATTTCAGCCCCCAGCGCCCGTAAGCCGGACAAATGGAGGTCGATTGGCCGGGGACCTAATTCGCAGCCGCCGGGATAGCTTAATTCCGCCTGTCCGCAGCGGGCCAGAATCGCGCCCAGGAAAATCGCTGAGGACCGCATTTCCCGCATTAGTATATCAGAAATTCCCCAGGCATTCAACCCTCCGGTATTTACCAGAAGATTTCCGCCTTCCCAATGGGCCTCGCAGCCCAGAGAACGCAGGATTCTTACCGATGCGTCCACGTCCCGCAGACGCGGACAGCCCCGCAGCTCAACTTCATCCGCTGTCAGCAGCGTCGCCGCCAGAATCGGCAGTACGCTGTTTTTTGCCCCTTGTACGGCTACTTCGCCTTTTAACCGGCCGCCGCCTCTTACCAAAAGCTGGCTCATATCCGTTTCCCTCCGCTCCATGAATGGTGTGACGCTCCATCCTATGGGCAAAAGGTTTTTTTCGTTACCCGAGGATTTCCAATACCGTCTGATAAATTCGTTCCGACGCATTCCGGACGCCCAGGGCGGACATGGCCGCTTCCATGGTTTCCCGGCGGGACGCGTCGTGTAGAATTCCCGTCGCCGCCTGGAACAGCGCCGGTCCGGAGGAATCCGCTTCCAACAGCACCACGGCTCCGCCGGCTTCTTCCAGAGCGCGGGCGTTTTTTTCCTGGTGGTTGTTTGTCACATACGGAGACGGTACGATCAATGCCGGAACGCCCAGCGCCGTCAGCTCGCTGATCGTCGACGCGCCCGCGCGGCTGATTACCAGGTCCGCCGCCCGCATGACCGGGGCCATGTCGTAGATGTATTCCCGCAGCTGAAGCGCCGGATGCTCTTTCAGGTCGACGCCTTTTTTCCGCAGCAGCTCCAGCATCAAAGGGTAATCGCGTTTCCCGGCCCCGTGGATGTGGTGAAATGGTTCCTTTGCGGCTTCCAGGGCGAGAAAATCTGCCATTTGACGGTTCATACCCGCCGCGCCCAGGGAACCCCAGAAGGAGACAATCAATGGACGGCCGTCGTCCAGGCCAAGCTGGCGTTTTGCCTCCGCCTTGGTGCGCTCGAAGAAATCCCCCCGGACCGGCGTGCCGGTGACGCTTACTTTGTTTGGGTGACGGTAGTGCTTCCGGCAGGCTTCAAATCCAACCATGATACGGTTTGCGTAGGGTTCCAGCATTTCCGTGGTCAGGCCGGGCACGATGTTCGACTCATGTACCGCCGTGGGGATTTTCGCTTTTGCGGCGGCCTTTACCAGCGGATAGCTGGCATAACCGCCCGTGCCGATCACCACGTCGGGACGAAAGGTTTTCAGAATGGCCCGCGCCTCTCCGGGCGCCCGCAGGAGGTTTCCGACGGAAATCAGATTGTGCTTTACCTCCCGGGGCTTAAAGGAACGGTGAAAACTTGAGATATGGACCGTGCGGAAAGCATACCCGGCTTTCGGAATCAGGTCCTTTTCCAGCCCGCGTTCCGCGCCGACGAACAGCATCTCCGTCTCCGGATTTTTCTCCCGCAGAAGCTGGGCCAGCGCGATTGCCGGGTTTACATGGCCCGCCGTCCCGCCGCAGGTGAAAATTACTTTCTGTATTTTCTTTTCCGCGTTCAACGTTTTGTCATCACCTCTTTCCCTCCGTGCCAAAAAACGGTCAGCCGCTTTTCGGCGGCTTCATCTGCCTGGACACCGACAGAATAATTCCCATTTCCGCCAACTGAATTGTAAGGGCGGTGCCCCCATAGCTGAAAAACGGAAGGGAGATTCCGGTCGTGGGCAGCAGACCCGACACGACGCCGATGTTCAAAAATGTCTGCATCGCAACCAGCGTCGTGATGCCGACCACCATCAAACTGCCGAACCGGTCGTAGGCGTGCAGGGCAATCCAATAGCCCCGCAGGATCAGTGCCGCAAACAGCAGCATGATGATCGCCGCCCCGATCAAACCCAGTTCCTCGCAGATGATTGCAAAAATGAAATCGTTGTGTTCCTCCGGTAAGTACATGAACTTCTGTCGGCTCTTTCCCAAGCCTACGCCAAGCAGTCCGCCGGAACCAATCGTTATCAGGCTTTGCGACAGCTGATAGCCCTTGTCTTGGGCGTCCGCCCAGGGATTGCGCCAGTATTCAATACGAGATGTATTATATCCAATGACGAACAACACAAAGTATACCATGCCGCCCGCCGCGCCTAACGCACCGATGACCCAGGCCCAGTTTATGCCGCCTACCAGCATCATGGCCGCGCCTGCGCCCAGAATCAGCAGCGCGCCGGACAAATGCGGTTCCATGCCAACCAGACCCGCCGTCGCAATCAGCATCACCGCATACGGCAGAATGCCAAATCGGAACGTGTGCATTTTGTCTTTCTTCATGGAAATGCTGTCGGCAAAATACACGACAATGGCCGCTTTGGCGACCTCTGACGGCTGAAACCGAAAGCCCGGCGTTCCCAGCCAGCGGGTCGCGTTGTTGATCGTCACAGCCAACGGGTTGTGCGGAATCAGGAGAAACACCAGCATTACCAGGGAGACGTACAGCAGCGGCTTTGCCGCGCCGCGGAAACGCTGGTAGTTAATTTTACCGATGAAGAACATTCCCGCAATTCCCATCACGACAAAAACGGCCTGTCGTTTGAAATAATACAGCGGGTTTTGCTCCTCGTAGTACGCAGAGGGGAAACTTGCTGACAGCATCATCACTAAGCCGATGGCCGTCAGCAGAAACACCAGAAGACAAAAGGGCAAATCAATTGGTCCTTTGGCACGTTCCCGACTCTCCTCCTCCAACAGCAGACGGTGCTGACGGCGCTCCTGCCGAGCCAGAGCCTCCTCCCGCGTCAGGGGACGGCGGCGGGGTTTTGACGGCTTCCTTGGCGGCGCGTAGGGCGGCGCATATCCGCCGTGAACGCTGCTCTTGGAGGGCGGCCTGCGCTGCGGAGGCGGCGGCTTATGTGCCGTCTTCCGCTGCTGCGGGGGCGGCTTGCGCGACGGCTTCCGCTGGTTCGGCGGACGGCGGCGCGCCGTGGAATCGTTGTATCCTGCCAAGCAGTCTCCCTCCTTTCCGGGTTTTCGAGCGTTTCATGAATTCCAATACAGCTTACGTCCGGCCCTGAATCCCCAGCCACGCCAGAATACAGAACACCAGCGTAATGCCGGAAAAAACCGTTACCAGTTTCGCCTCGCTCCACCCGGAGAGTTCCAGATGGTGATGCAGCGGGGCCATTTTGAAAAAGCGTTTTCCATGAGTTGCCTTGTAGTACGTGACCTGAATAATGTCCGACAGCGTTTCCGCAATGTAGACGATTCCCACGGGAATCAGAATCAACGGCATATCCATTGCAAAGGCCAGAGCTGCAACCGCTCCGCCTAAAAACAGACTTCCCGTGTCGCCCATGAACACCTTGGCCGGATGGTGGTTGTAGACAAAAAACGCCGCAAGCCCGCCCGCCAATGCCGCCGGAAACAGACACAGCGGCGTCAGCCTCCACTGAACGGCGGTCACGGTGAAAAATACCATCACCACAAACGTCACGCTGCACGCCTGGCCGTCAATGCCGTCCGTCAGGTTGACCGCATTCACACAGCCTACGATCACAAACGCGGCGAAAATGAGGTATACAATCCAATTGATGGAAAAGGTTATGTTGAAAAATGGAATATAAAGGGCATTGGTCAGCAGTCCTTCGTAACGCATCAGGCTCAAAAACACCACCGCCGCCGCCAGCTGCAAAATGAATTTCTGACGGGCTGTCAGGCCCTCGTTCTGGTGCTGCCGGACCTTGCGGTAATCATCCACAAAGCCGATCAATCCGAAAATCAGCGCAAACAGATACACATACAAATGAGTGAAGCCGCCTTCCAGCATCTGCTTCCAGCCCAGTACGAAAATCGTTATGCCGGCGCCGATGATGAACATGATGCCGCCCATGGTGGGAGTCCCGGATTTCCCGGCGTGCCACGTGGGACCGTCTTTCCGGATCTCCTGTCCAGCTTTCAGCTTCCGCAGCTCCGCCACTACAAATTTTCCAATCACGACCGACAGTACAAAACTGACTCCCAATGCCAGCAGTACCGCCGTAATCAGTGTGCTGCTCTCCATATCTCTCCCTCTCTCCTGCGTCAGATTCCGCGGGCCAGGCAGTCCGCGACAATCTCCCGTTCGTCCATGTGATGCTTTACGTGGTTTACCTCTTGATAGGTCTCATGGCCTTTGCCGCAGAGAACAAGGATATCCCCCGCCTCGGCGTGGTCCATGGCCCAGTGGATGGCCTCGATGCGGTCCTCAATGACCGTGTAAGGCGTGCCGGTTCCTTCCAGACCCGGCAGAATGTCCGCAATGATGTCCGCCGGACGCTCGGTCCGGGGGTTGTCGGTGGTGACGATGAGAAAATCTGCGTTTTCTGCCGCCGCACGCCCCATTTTCGGACGCTTCGTCCGGTCCCGATCTCCGCCGCAGCCAAACAGTGCAACCGTCCGGCCCCTGGCGAAGCCCTGCACCGACGACAAAACGTTAATCAGGCCGTCGGGACTGTGGGCGTAGTCAATCAGAATTGTGTAATTTTTTCCGGGTGTCGGCACGACCTCTACCCGGCCCTTGACCGGCGGCGTTTCCGCCAGAGCGGCGGCGCTCTCCGACAAGGGAATGCCCAGCGTCAACGCCGCACCTAGTACATCCAAGGTATTGCAGACCATGAAATGTCCGGGGATGTTCACCCGGACCGGTACACGGTCCGTTTTCGTTACGGCGGTGAAAGCGATGTGATCGGAAGCCAATTCCACGTTTTCCGCCCGCAGGTCCGCCTCGGCGTCCTCCGCGTAGGTGAAAACCTTACACGTGGCCTTTTCCAGCAGACGCGCCGTCCAAGGGTCTCCGGCGTTCACAACGCCTGTACCGCAGTTCCGGAACAGCAGCGCCTTTGCCGCACAGTACTCCTCCATGGTTCCATGGAAGTCCAGGTGGTCCTGCGTCAGATTTGTAAACACACCGACCGCGTACGGAACGCCATACACCCGGTCCAGCGACAGGGCGTGGGAGGAAACCTCCATGACCACGTGCGTACAGCCCGCATCGCGCATCTGCGCAAACAAACGCTGAAGCTCAAAGGATTCCGGCGTCGTGCGCTCGGTGGGAATGACTTCCTCTCCAATCATATTCTGGTTTGTGCCAATCAATCCCACTTTTTTGCCCTGACGCTCCAAAACCGCCTTGAGCAAATACGTCGTTGTCGTTTTTCCGTTGGTGCCCGTGACGCCGATCATGATCATGGACTCCGCGGGATGGCCGAAGAAATTCGCTCCCGCCACTGCCAGCGCCCGGCGGGAATCCGCTACCTGTACATAGGGTATCTTCCCCTCCGGGGGCGTCTGGCAGAGCACGGCAGCCGCGCCTGCCTCCATCGCCTTGGAGATAAATGCGTGTCCGTCCGCGGAAAAACCGGACATGGCGACAAATAAGTCGCCAGGCTTCGTGTTTCGTGAATCGTAGCTCACGCCAGAAATTGCCTGTTCCATGTCCGCCGTAGCGGAGAGGATTTCCAGGTCCTTCAGCAATTCTCTTAATGTCATACGTCCATCCTCCCTTTCCAAAATGCGCCACGGCTATTATAAACAGGATGTCTTTGAATGTATACGGTGAAATCCGCCAAAAACCGCGGAACTGCCAACCGCTTTCTAATCCAAAACGGAACTGTCGCCAAAACGGACCGTCACCACGCTGCCCGCTTCCAGCTCCGTGCCCTCCGGACGGTCCTGGGAAATTGCGTGAACATTACCGGAACTTGTGCTCGTGGTGCCTGCGACCCGCATGATCAGACCCGCGTTGGTCAAAAGACGGTTTGCTTCCGCCGCCGTCTTTCCCACCACGTTTGGAACCTTGCACAGTGTTTCCGTTTTTTCTTCGCCCAGGTACAGCACCACCGTCGCGTTGTTCGGCACAATCGCGCCGCCCGCCGGGGTCTGGTCCGTTACAACGCTGCCGCTGCCGATGGTCCGGAAGGTAAAACCGGCGTTTTCAAGGCGGGTTCCCGCATCCAGCGCCGCCATGTCCACTACATACGGAACCGCTGCGTCCGCGCCTTCCATTTCCTCGGCGGTGTAATCCGGTTCCAGTCCCAGAATCGGCAGAATTTCGCTCATAATCTGACTGCCTACCGGCGCCACCATCTGGCCGCCGGAGGGATATGTTCCCGTCGTACGGCTGGGGGTGTCCATTGTGAGCAGCATGATGTACTGCGGGTCGTCCACCGGGGCAAAGCACATGAAGGACACAATAATGTCGCCCTTCGGATTGTCCGGCGTCGCGCTGCCGGTTTTATCCGCCGTGCCGGTTTTGCCGCCGATGCGGTAGCCGGCTACTTGGCCGTTTTTGCCGCTGCCTGCCGATACCACATATTCCAGACACTCCCGCACCTTGGCCGACGTTTCCTCGCTGATGACCTGCCGGATGCACTTGGGTTCACGCTGCTGAAGCACGTTGCCCTCGCTGTCCAGCACCTGGTCGACGATATACGGCTCATAAAGGTAGCCGCCGTTGACACAGGCCGCCTGCGCCCGAATCAGCGCAATCGGCGTTACGTTGAAGGTCTGGCCAAAGGAGTATGTCGCCAGGGAGACGATGTTGGAATTGAAATTCTTTTCCGAGGCAAAAATCCCCTGCACTTCCCCGATCATGTCAACGTTGGTTTTTTCCATCAGACCGAAGGATTTCAGGTATTTGTAGTAAGTTTGCGTTCCGATTTTCAGACCGATGTTCACAAACGCCGGGTTGCAGGAATTGCCTACGGCCTCTTTCAGAATTTGGTGTCCGTGGCCCGACCGCTTGGAACAGTTAATCGGTTTATCCCAGCCCTTGACCGTAATGGAACCGTTGCACTGGAAAGTGGAATTCATGTCAATCAATCCTTCTTCCAGCGCCGTCGCCAGGGTGATGGGCTTGAAGGTGGAACCCGGTTCATATGTCGAGTCAATGCACTTGTTCCGCCATTGGGTCTGTACGGCGGTGCTTTTGACCTTCGCTACCGCTTCGTTATAGTCTTCTTCTGTCTCGTAGGAGCTTCTGGTCTTTTCCAGTTCCGCCAGTTCACGATTCATCTTTTCTTCCAGTTTCGTGTCATACAGCACACCGGACTGGTTCGCATCGTAATTCGGATACGACGCCATCCCCAGAATCGCGCCGGAATTCACATCCATGACAAGCCCCGTGCCGCCGTTGGCCGCGCTGAACTTGCTCAGCATGGATTCGATATTTTTTTCCAGCGCCATCTGGACGTTAATATCAATGGTCAGAACCAGGTCGTTTCCGTTTTCCGCGTCAAATAACTGCTCATACTGAAACAGAAGGGGCGTTTCACTGCGGTTGATCTTCGCGGAAACCGACATTCCGGCGGTGCCGGAGAGCTCGCCTTCATATTTGGCTTCCAGGCCCACGCCGCCCTTGTTCTCACTGTTCACAAAGCCAAGGACGTTGGCCGCCATTGTGTTGTATGGATAATACCGTTTGGAATCCAGTTCCAGAAAAACGCCGGTGAGGGGCCGCCAGTTATCGGTAATTTCGTTGCCCTCGTCGTCAATTTCGCCGTTAATGAACCGGCGCACCTCGTCGGCCATTTCCCGCTCCACTTTGCTTCGTACCACGCAGTATTCCCAGCTGGTACGTTCCAGCATGGCTGCAATGCGTTCCGGTTCCATTTCCAGAATCCGGCCAAGTCCGCGGGCGATGTACGCCTGATCCAGAATCTCCGGGGGCGTGTACGATTTTCCATTTTGAGCAGCTTTTTCCGCCGCGGCCTTTTGGGAATCCTTCTGGCTGGTTACAAACCGGTCAACCCGCATCGGGTCCACGCAGACGGTCTCCGCCGTGGCGGAAATCGCCAGGACGTTGTGGTTTTTATCGTAAATCGTCCCCCGGGACGCCGCTACCGGTAATTTCAGCGTCTGCTGCTTTACCGCCCGCGCCAGCATCTCCTGGTGACGGTTGATTTGCAGGTCGTACAGTCTTACAAACAACAGCACAAACGTTCCTACGCCCAGCAAAGCCATCAGCAGAATCGTCCGTCCCCGGATAATCTGGTTGGCCCGCCGGGCCGCTTCGCTTTTCCGGCTGCCGTTTTTCGAGGGTCTGAGCGCCATAATGTTCCTCCTTCAAGGGTTCCGTGTTTCGCCGGACAGTCTCGCCGTCCGTTCCGGGATGGAATCAGGGAGCAAGAAGACGCTTTCTTCTCACTCCCCGCCAGTCCCATTATAGTGCGGCAGTCAGTCGAAATATTCCACTACCGCGTATACGCCATGGTTCAAGGCTGTGAGCAGGCGGCGCAGCAGGCCGGGTTCTTCCTTGTCATACGCCATTGCGCGGTCCCCGCCGGACATATCCAGATGATAGAGCTGTCCGCTGCTGGGCTTGCGCATCCCGGCGGCCTCCGCCGCCTCCTTCACCGTCGCCATGTCAAACATCTGCTCATACTGGGCTGTCAAAACCACATTTTCCGTTTCCAGTTCCTGCAATTCATTCTGCAGGTGCACCATCTCCGAAGACAGCATAGTCAGCTGCACGTAACTCAGCAGCACCAGCACGGACAGCACGCCCACCGCCGCCGCGCCAACTGCCGCAAACTTCGACACATACTGTCGTTCCCGGAGATGCACGCGGACGGCGCTGCGGATTTTGGCCGCCTGTTTTTGTTTCGGAGGAGCCTCTCCCGCGTGACGCAGCTCCCGTTCCCGGACCGCCCAATCCAAATCATGGGCAAGACTTCCGTCCACGCTCCGTCCGTTCTGATACCGCAGGTTCCGTGCCGCTGATGCCATAGGGGATTCCTCCTTTCAACTCAAAGTCTTTTGTGAATTCCGTGCGCCTGCACATTTTTTCAAATATCGTCTCCCAGCTTCTCCGCGGTGCGGAGACGAGCGCTGCGCGCCCTGGGGTTGTCTGCAATTTCTTTTGCCGAGGGCGTTACCGGCTTTTGCAGCCGCAAAACCGGCTTTTTGCCGCATACGCACACTGGAAATTCCGGCGGGCATGTACAGCCTTTTGCCAACGCCTGCATGGTCCGTTTTACGATCCGGTCTTCCAGGGAATGGAAGGTGATAACTGCTAACCGTCCGCCGGGAGACAGACGTTCCGCCGCCGCCTTTAACATGGGTTCCAACACATCCAGCTCGCCGTTGACTGCGATGCGCAGCGCCTGAAAGCTCCGTTTTGCGGGATGCTGCTTTTCCCGCAGCGCCGCCGGAGGCATGGCCGATTTGATTACATCTACCAGTTCCAGCGTCGTTTTGATGGGGCTAGTCTCCCGCCGCCGCGCAATCGCACGCGCAATCGCCGGGGCGTACCGCTCCTCGCCGTACTCGTACAAAATGCGCCGCAGCTCGCCGCAGCTCCAAGCATTTACGATTTCCCGCGCCGTCAGGGGCTTGTCCAAATCCATTCGCATATCCAGGGGCGCGTCCTGCATATACGAAAAGCCCCGGGAGGCGTCGTCCAGCTGCGGGGAGGACACCCCCAGGTCGAAAAGCATCCCGTCGGCCCATGGCGTTCCGGTCTGCTCCATTACGGCGTTCAGCTCCGAAAAATTGCTGTGAACCAGCTTTACGCGATCCCGCCAGGGAGACAGCCGCTCCTCCGCCGCGTCCAGGGCCGCCTGGTCCTGATCAATGCAGATCAGGCGGCCGGTGGTCAGCCTTTGTGCAATTTCACGGGAGTGACCCGCCCGGCCCAGCGTGCCGTCAATATAAATTCCGTCCGGACGAATCTTTAGCGCTCGGATACTCTCGTCCAGCAAAACCGATTTGTGTTCGTATTCCATAGGTTCTCAGCTCCGATTGCGGCGGGCACGGGTCAGGGCGTCCAGGGCCGCCGCCATATCGCCTTCGGTCAGCATCTTCTGTTCCCGTTCCGCCCAGGCGGACTCGTCCCAGATTTCCGCAAAAGTGTTCAATCCGACGATGGTAGCCATTTTTTTCAGTCCTGCGTGGTTTCGGAGGTTCGCCGGAATCAGCACACGCCCCTGCCCGTCCGGCTCGCACTGGATGGCGTTGGCGAACAGCAGCGTCAGCGCCCGGGCCTCAGTGTAAGACAGTTCGTCCATGTCTTCCGACATCTGCTCCCACTTGGCCTCCGGATAAATAGTCAGACAATGCTCGGCGCCTATGGTAATATAAAAGGTATCCCCCAGGGCTTCCCGCATGGCGGAGGGGATCACAAGGCGTCCTTTGGCGTCGATGCTGTTGTTGGACTTGCCCAGCAGCCGCTTCACGACGCCCACCTTCTTTCCATTTTCGGTGAGAAGATGGAATTTCGTGACACTTGTCCACCCATTCCCCCACTTCTTCCCACCTGACTACGAGTATAAGCAAAAGAATCTGGAATTGCAAGGCTTTTTTTTCGACTTCTAAACAGTCATTTATGCAATTTTCACACCTTTTCGGCGAATTCCGAGAATATTAAAACGAACATTCGGGATTTTCTGCGTGTTTTCTCCGAAAAGGAAAGTTGCGAAAAGGTACTACATCTTGTACCTTTTCGCAGCTTTACGTAAAATATTGATACCAATTCTGGTGGAATACAAAAAAATTCCAAAAACCGTTTCGTCATTTTGCACAAAATTTTTTCGCTCAGGAACGCCCCTCTTTCCCGCCGGCGTCCGACGGAGCCTTTTTTTCCAGTTTCTCCCGCTGCTCCTGCATTTTTGCCGCCGCTGCGCTCCGGAACCGGAGACGGGACTGCTTCACCTCGTCCAAAGCCGCCTGGACAGCCTCCTCTGTCCGGGCCAGGGCGTCTTCGGCGTACTCGTTGGCCACCTGGTACAGCTGCCGGGAGCGGTCCTCTGCACGGGCGACGATCTGCCGCGCCCGCTCCTTGGCGGCGTACAGGATTTCACTCTCAGAGATTTTCGTTTTCGCTTCCAGCTCCGCCTGACGCAGAAGTCGTTCCGCATCCCGACGGGCGTCCTCGACGAATTTGTCACGGGCCGCCAGAAGCTCCTGCGCCCGTTTCAGCTCCATCGGCAGCTGGGCTTTCAGCTCGTCCAGCAGGTTCAAAAGATCGTCCCGGTCCACAATGCTCATGCCCGGACGCAGGGCGGGGGCCTTGGCTTCCTCAATCTGCTGATAGATCAATTCGATCAAATTCATGATATCATTGCTGGCCATGCGACACCCCCTCCTTTTGTTTTGTCAGTTCCCGCACCAGCGGCACAATTGACGCGGGCAAATACCGTTCCAGCGGCTGCCGGTAGCGAATCATCTCCCGGGCCATGGAGGAACTGAAATGCTGATATTCCGCGCTGGCGGGCAGGAGCAGGGTCTCCAGGCCCGGATGCAGCTGCCGGTTGATCAGCGCCATTTGATACTCAATGTCAAAATCCGTCACGCAGCGCACGCCTCGGACAATCACTTTCGCTTCATGCAGCGCGGCGAAGTCCGCCAGCAGGCCCGGCCAAAGCTCGGCCTGTACGTTGGGCAGGTCCGCCACAGCCGTTTGGACCAGATGGAGTTTTTCGTCCGGCGTAAACATTTGATTGCGCTTTTCCGCGTTGGGGCTGACGCAGACCCAGACCTGACCGAAACAAGCGGCGGCCCGCCGGATAATGTCCAGATGACCCAGGGTGATGGGGTCGAAGCTGCCGGAGCAGATGGCTGTTTTCATCGGTTGATTCCTCGTTGTTTTAGTCATTTCCGTCCCGCCGGAACAGGGACACCGCAATCCTGCCGTACCGGTACGTCCGCTGAAGACGGTAAGGCGGCGGCAGGGCCGGCAGGACGTTTTCCGCCGGGTGTTCTGCTGCGATTATACCACAAGGCCGAAGAATGTCAAATCCCGGGGCGGCGATCCGCTCCAAAATCTCATTTAACCAGTCCGACGCATAGGGCGGGTCCAGAAAAATCAGGTCGAATGTTTCATTGGTCCGTGTGAGGAAATCCCGGGCGTCTCCGCAAATCACACAGGCACGGTCCAACAGGTTTGTCTGTTCCAGATTTTTTTTCACCAGCGCCGCGGCGTCCCGCCGCAGGTCGACAAACGTCGCGGAAACCGCTCCGCGGCTCAGGCATTCAATGCCAAGCTGTCCGGTTCCGGCAAACAGATCCAGGACCTTCGCGCCCTCGATCTCAAACTGCAGGGCGCTGAACAGCCCCTCTTTCACCCGGTCCGTGGTGGGACGGGTTTCCTGTCCCACCAGCTCCAGCAGGCGGCGGCCCCGGGCCGTTCCGGTAATTACGCGCATGATCGCACTTCCTCGTATGGAAAATTCGCCGTACGGCACGGCGGCAGTTTCTATATTTTACGGCAAATTCCACCGTATTTCAATAGCCTTTCTGCAAGGGAATTCCGGAAAGACGACAAAATTCCGTTCCAAAATCACGGTTTTTGCACAAATATGTAAAAAAACAACCGGCAGGGAGGCAAATCTTCTGCATAAAATTTGTGAGATTTTCCAAAACCCTATTTGACGGAACGGCTTTCAGCCCTTATAATAAAATGCAGCGATCCGGGCGGACGGTGGACGCCGCTGCACCAAATCAAAAGGCGATGACGGAAAAGGAGTACTTGACAATGGATTATGCAAAAGAATCTTTGCGGAAGCACTATGAATGGAAAGGAAAGCTGGAAGTCGTGCCGCGGGCGGCGGTGGACAGCAAAGAAGCCCTTTCTTTGGCTTACACCCCCGGCGTGGCGCAGCCCTGCCTGGAAATCCAGAAGGACGTAAATCGGAGCTACGAGCTGACCCGCCGCTGGAATACCGTGGCGGTCGTCACGGACGGCAGCGCCGTTCTGGGTTTGGGGGACATTGGTCCGGAAGCCGGTATGCCCGTCATGGAGGGCAAATGCGTGCTGTTCAAGGCGTTTGGTGACGTGGACGCCATTCCGCTTTGCGTGCGCAGCAAAGCGGTCGACGATATTGTGAATACGGTTGCGCTGCTGGCCGGGTCTTTCGGCGGCGTGAACCTGGAAGATATTTCCGCTCCCCGCTGCTTCGAGATTGAACGGAAATTAAAGGAACGCTGTGACATTCCCATTTTCCACGACGACCAGCACGGCACCGCCGTCATCACCCTGGCGGGGCTCAACAACGCGCTGAAAGTTGTTGGCAAAAAGCTGGACGAAGTTCGGATTGTCCTCAATGGCGCGGGCGCGGCGGCTGTGGCAATTACCAGGCTCCTCCTCTCCGCCGGCGCAAAGGACGTAACCCTCTGCGACCGAAAGGGCGCTGTTTATGAGGGCCGTGCAGAAGGTATGAACTGGATGAAAGAAGAACTGTCCAAGGTGACAAATCCCGGTAAAAAGTCCGGCATGCTGGCAGACATTCTGTCGGGAGCCGATGTATTTATTGGCGTTTCCGCGCCGGGTTCTGTCACCACGGAAATGGTGAAGACCATGAACAAAGACGCCATCGTTTTTGCCTGCGCGAACCCTACTCCGGAAATTTTCCCCGACGACGCCAAAGCAGGCGGCGCCGTTGTCTGCGCCACGGGGCGCAGCGATTACCCCAACCAGATTAACAACGTTCTGGCGTTCCCGGGGATTTTCCGGGGTGCGCTGGACGTGCGCGCCAGCGATATCAATGACGCAATGAAAATCGCCGCCGCCCACGCCTTGGCGGGCCTGATTTCCGATAGTGAACTCTCTCCGGATTACATTATTCCCGCCGCGTTCGACCCCCGTGTCAAGGGTGCCGTGGCGGAAGCCGTGCGGAACGCCGCGCGGGAGTCCGGCGCTGCCCGTATTTGATTTGAAATGTGCCAGATTGTACGCCGTCCGCAGATTGCGGGCGGCGTTTCCCGATTCCGGAGCGGACGGTTGCGGAGCTTTCCAGCCAAAACTTTTCCATAGAAAATACCAGCGTTTTTTGTCGGTTTGTGTCGAACAGTGTCGGTCTTCCGTATTTTGCCATAGTATGGTTTTATCTCAAGGAAAAAGGCGGTTTTACGATTATGGCAAATTGCGAAGCGCTGATTCGTTCCATTCTCGGCGTCGACCGGTCCAACCTCCGGCCTCTGGTGTACGCCGTGGAAATCACCAGTGACCTGCTTTTCGTCCGGCATATCGCCATGGACGACCTCTATGTCACCAAGGATGTTTACCCGGAAGTCGCACGGCAGATGAATAAATCCGACTCCGCCGCCGCCAGACAGGTGGAACGGCTAGCCAATCGCTGCTGGGATGTGATGTCCGCCCGAAACCTGGTTGCCAAGTACATCGGCAAGGAAATTGTTGACATTCATGCTCCCTCCGATATGCTGACCTATCTTGCCTTTTATCTGCACTTTGAGCGTCCCTTTTTTGAGGTCATTGAACAGGAGCCGTCTCTTTTGTTCTGACGCGGAAAAACACGGCGTCTTCCGGGTGGAAAAACGCCGTGTCTCTTTTCGAAAACCAGATTTGAAAACTATTCGCCGTTAAAAAATTGCCTTCCGTTGGCTTTGCAAAATGCGGGCCTCCCGGATTCCTTTTAGGATGGTTTCCCGCGCCTCTTCCAGCTTCTCCACCTGCGCCGCGGCGTCCGGCAGAGACGCTTTCAGACGCGTCTGAGCAGCTGTCTGCTTCTCCAGCGCCTCCCGTGTCCGACGGTCCAGGGCCTCCATGGCCCGGGCCTGAAGCCGCTGACGCTTTTGCGCCGTAAGCTGCGCCAGGGTTTGCCGGAAAATCGGAAGTGTTATCAGAAATGCCGAATGCAGTTTTTCGGTCAGAAGCTGATTATTTGCCCGAATCGTCTGGACCATCGGAAGCGATTGCAGCGCAACGACCTCCGACAGCCGCAGGTCATGCACCCGCCGTTCCAGAAGCGTATGGGAACGCTGTACGGTGTCGCGGTCGGCGGAAGGAATCTGGCCGCTGGCAAGGTATCCTTGGATTTCCCGAAGGCCCTGTTCTCCCGCCTCGACATACTGTACCAGATTCTGGTAAAAACGGACGTTAGCATCGTAAATGGCCCGCAGTCTGCCGTCATAGGCCCGCAGCTCCGCCTCGTACCGCTTCAGCTCAATGTAAACGCGGTCAATGTCCTCTCCCAGAGCGCGGTATTTGTTCAGAATATCGTCTGGCTGTTTCGGAGCGGCCTGGAAAGGAAAACGACGCTTTTTTCCCGTTTCCGCCAGGTCCTCCGGGTCGAACTTTTCCATCAGGTCTCCCAGAGCCGACAGCAGCGGCGCCGCGTCGCCAACCTGGTCCGTTTGAATGCTTTTCAGAATTCCATCCGCATTTTCTGCCAGTTCTGCCGCGGCCTCTGTTCCGAATGTCAGAATGCTCTGCGTGTCATATACGCAGATTCCGTTGGTCAGACGGTCCAGGCCGGCGGCGTCCGCCCGGGCGGCGGCGTGGCACTGGGCCGACAGCTCCTCCGGCGTTCGGGCCGCCTGCGCAGAAGCCTCCAAAGAAATCATCTCCTTCCTGTTCTGCCTCCCGGATGCCCTACAATCCAAAGAGACGGTCGAACCAGCCGGTTTTCCCGGCGGGACGGCGAACCCGTAAATCCGGGACCGTCAAATCGTAGCAAAATTCCCCGACCGTCAGCGTGTTGAATATGTCCGGACGGATATGCGTTTCCAGATTTCGGTATCCCGTGGGCGTGAAAACCACAATGTCAAATCCCACCAGATTCAAAAATGTGACAAGAATGCATTCCTCCAATGTAAACATGGTCTCGGTTACGTCCACAATCAACAGCTTCGGAATCGTACGCGTAAAGTCGAAACTTTGCAACAGACGCAGCAGTTCCTTATCCAGATTCATCAGAACCGACAGCATTACAGCGGATACGTTCGGCCCGCCGTCTGCGATTAAATCGTAATCCATCAACGCCTGTATCTTTTCCAAAATATAATTCTGCGTATCCTCTGGAAGATAGCCGTATTGGTAAACACGGGACGCCATAATTGCGCGGGGATCAATACGTCCGTTATGCAGGAAGGCGCGGGCTTCCGTTGGGTTCATACCGCCGTCTGGAGGCAGTTTGTTCAGAAACGGCAAACCTGTAATCAAATAGGTGTTCGTTGTGACCATGGCACGGATTTTGTCCCAGTAGAGCGTCAGGTCCCCCTTGTCCACGCCGCAGATTTTGGTAAAGAGATTCGGGACGTAAACCACGCCCCCTTCCGTCCGGAACGACGGACGATATTGCGCCTCCTCCGGCCAGAGCTGACCCACTTCGTCGTAGGTGGTTTTCAGCGTGACGGGCTGGGAGCGGGCAAACTGCCGGTCCCGGAACATCCCCGTATCGCTGTACAAAAGCTGATTCAGCTCTTGGGCGGCGTCATAGGCGGTGGTATGTTCCAGCACCTTTTCTTCCCGCTGCGGGAACGGCTCCATCGGCAAGCTGTTTTCAAATGCGGACTCGAGCCACACCGGCGGCAGAAAATGGTTTGTAAAGGCGTCCGTTTTTTCGGGGGACACATACAGAACATCCGCCCCCATCTGCGCCACCGTCCACAAGAGGGAAATCTCCGGTTCCGTAATCGCTCCATAGTACACCAGGGCGGGCGGAAAATCTTCTCCGGGATTTGCAAACAACTGCTCGGCGCAGCGCCGAAGCCAGCAGGCCAGACGTACGCTGTAATTAAAAAACCGGTTTTCGTTTTTATCCGGGAACGCCTCCATTGCCAACGCCAGCGCACGCTGTGCCAGAGGCGTCCAGCTGTGACCGGCGGGCATTCGCTCTGCTAAAGCCCAGAGCAGCTTCGGACGCGGTACATTGCGGTCGGCAATGCGGAACGCCTCGGTTTCAGCGGGCGTGGGAGGCTGCATTTTCCGTTCCACCAACATCCAGGTTCTGGGCACGGCATCCAAGGCACGCTTCAAGGCAAGCAGACGGTTTCGATAGGCTTTCCGTTCGTCGGCTCCCAGCAGCACGGCAAACACACTCCCCCGCTTTCCCGGTGAAACGCCGGACCGCTCGTGGTAAGGCAGCGTAATGGACTCCCAGACGGGCCGGTTCACCCATTGATTGATTTCCAGATCCCGGCCCGCACCGTCCCACGGCGGCGGAGGCGGAGGCGGGGGTGCCGGCGGAGGCGGTGCGGAAAGAAGTTCGCCGGAAATCCGCCTGGAAAACCGCCCATCCGGGTCCGCCTTGTCGTAGGACGCGCCGGAAAGATAATTCACATACCACACGTCGCAGCCCGCCTGATGCAGCAAATAGAGAAAAAACGCCTCATGTCTGGAAATATCCCCCATAAAAAGAACCTTCGGCGGCTCGCCGCCGCCCAGCTTGGAGAGGGTATGGCCCAGCGGTCCCCGCATCCAGCACATGAATTTGGTGTAGACGTTTTTCAGGATATGTTCGTTTGCGCCCCGTTTCTGCAGCAGGGACAGCGCGCTGTAAATCGCCTTGCACAGCCGGGGGCGTTCCGCGGTCCGCACCTGTCCCAGCCAGAGCGCCGCCTGACGGGCAATCAACGGCGGCTCCAGAGCAAATTGACTTCCCGCCTCCTGATAAAACCGCTTGATTTCGGCCTCACGAGGATTCGGCAGGCCCTCAAGGCTTACGCCGTTTGATTTCGCCTGGGTTTGGTAACGCTCCACAAGGGCGGGAATCCGGCCCTCGGCGTCCCGGCCGATGATACGGAAAAATACGGGCCGGGACGGTGTGCGCCGGTCCAGGGGCAGAAAACAGGCTTCTAAATATTGGATGTCCGTCATGCGCTTGCCTCCTTGCCGGACGTTTGTATTTGCATTCGCTTCTTGTTTTCTATGTTACTACAATTGTCCGCCAAAATCAATCCCATAGCCGCTTTCGTTTTCCGTTCCACGCGGAAATTGGACGTTTTTTGACAGGAAGGTCTTGACGGGAGAGAAAAAAAGAGGTATGATAGCGCTGGTAACAAATTGTTACTTTTTAGGGCGGCGCGTCCAGACGCATGAAAAAGCGGAGGCGTCCCCATGGAAACCGGAAACCAGACCGCCGCAGCGACGGCAAAAAAACAGGAGTCTTATGGATCAAAATGTAAAAAAACAAACCCGCCGGTCCAGGCGGCGCAGCCGGAACGGCATGCAGCGGGAGCGTACCCCGGAATGGGGCACCCGTCCCACAGCACGGCCAATCCGTCCGCCGGAGCACCCCCCTTCCCCTGTGGCCGAGCCGCAGCCGTTCTTCCGGGAGTCCCGGGAACGGGAACGGCGCTGCGACGAGCAGCCGCCGGACAAGCGCCATTCCGGCAGCTGGTATGACCAGAAACGCAAGCACTTCCGCCGACGATGGCGGCGCATTGTACGAGAAAACAAAAACGGACATTTTCCGGAGTCGGAACGTTTTGCCGTCCGGCTGTTCCTGTTCCTCTGGGGAATGGGACCGATGTGGGGCAGTCTTTTGCAGGAACGCCTCATGCAGCGGCACGCAAAGGCCGTCAAAAAAGGCGGACTTCTCGGCGCTCTGCTGGGACGCATCCATCCCGTGGCGTTCCTTGGGACGGGCTTCGTTGCCGCCGCGCTGCTGGTCTTCCTTTCCACCTACACCATCGGCACCAGCGTCCGCTATGACGGCGAACTGATTGGAAACGTCACTTCTGAATCCGCGGCGGAAACCGCCCGGACCAATCTGGAACGTACCACCGCCCAGGTTTTGGGCCACACATACACCATTGATGATTCCCTGCTGGAATACAGCGCCGGGCTGATGCGCCGGGAGGAACTGGTTGATACGAAAACCTTTCAGGAGGACCTTTCCCGGAAAATCGGTCTTGTGACGTCGGCTTACTGCCTCTACGTCGACGGCGAACGCATCGGCGCGACGCCCTACGAAGGTGCGCTGGAGGAGCTGCAAAAGCAGATCAAGCTGTCGGCCACCAACGAAGGCACAATTTCCGTCAGCTTTGCCGAAGATGTGGAAGTCAAGCAGGAATTTGTTCCCACGGAGGACCTGATGAACCTGGGTCATCTGGCGGAAACCCTGTACAGCACCAAAACCGAAGAAGTGATTTACACGGTTGCCAAAGGCGATACCTGGTCCGAAATCGCCGAGGACCATGACCTGACCTCAAAAGAGCTTCTGGCCCTGAACCCCGGCTACAACATCGACAAGCTCTCCATTGGCGAGGAACTGATTCTCTCCGCCTCCGTGCCATACCTCACCATGACGGTGGTACAGCAGGAACGGTATGTGGATACGGTGCCTTTTGACGTAGAGTATACGGAAACCGCCAATTTGTACAAGGGCGATTACAAGGTCGTTTCCGCCGGGCAGTATGGCGCGGCGGACGTTATGGCAAACGTCACTTATGTCAACGGCGTGGAGACCGAACGGACCCTGCTTTCCAGCGTCACGCTGCAGGAACCGGTCACGGAACAGCGGCTTCAAGGCACAAAGGAACGTCCCACGTGGCTTCCGACCGGCAACTTCCGCTGGCCGATTACCGGTCACATCACGTCCCGTTTCGGTAATCGCAAGTCCCCTGGCGGCATCGGAACAACGAACCATAACGCAATTGACATCGCCGCCCCCCGCGGCACGCCGGTTTACGCCTCTGACGGCGGAACTGTCACCTACGCGGGCTGGATGGGCACTTACGGCTATCTGGTTCAGATCGACCACGGAAACGGCTATCAGACCCGTTATGCGCATAACAGCAGCATCCTTGTTTCCGTCGGGCAGCACGTGTACAAGGGTCAGCAAATTGCGCGTGTGGGTTCCACCGGCAACTCCACCGGTCCGCACTGTCACTTTGAGATCCGTTACAACGGCGTCCCGAAAAATCCCCTGAATTACCTGTAAACAAACAAAATCCCCGCCTGGAAATCGAATTCCGGGTGGGGGTTTTCGTTGTCCTTACGGCAGCCTGTACTTTTCCAGTTCCTTTTGGAAATTGGCGGCAAACTCGCTGGCCGCTTTCATATCGTGCAGATAGGCGTGGCGTTCCGTACCTTCGGCACGCTCCTCAATGACAGATACCGCAATATTGGAGCAGTGGTCAGAAACGCGTTCCAGATTTGTGAGCAGGTCGTTGAGGACAAAGCCAAGCTGAATTGTACACTCTCCGCTTTGCAGACGGCGGATGTGCCGGACGCGGATTTCCGCAATCAGCTGGTCAATGGTTTCCTCCAATGGCTCCACAGCCCGCGCCGCCAGGGGATCGTCTGCCTGGAAGCTGTCAACGGTGACTTTCAAAGTCGCTTCCAGGGCCGCCATTAAAACGTTCAGCTCCGCCTTGGCGGCTTCGGAGAATTGGAGTTCCTTTTCCTGAAGCTCCCGCGCGGAATCCTGGATGTTCTTGGCATGGTCTCCGATGCGTTCAAAATCGCTGATAGCGTGCAGAAGACGTGACACCGTGTGAATATCGTTCATGGAAAGGCCGTGCTGGGAGATTTGTACCAGATAGTTCCCGAGACGGTCTTCAAACAAATCGAGCTTGTCCTCTCCCTGCTGTATTTTTTCCTCCCGTCCAGTGTCGTAGTCCGTCAACTGCTGGAGGGAGCAAAGCAGGTTCTCCTGGGCCAGAGCGCCCATACGGTTCGTCATGGAAACGCATTCGCTGACTGCCGCGCCGGGCGTCCGCATAAGCAGCGGATCGAGAAACGCGGTTTTGGGCTTTGCCTTTTCCCGTACGGTTCCCCGCGCCAGCTGTTCCAGCTGGCGGGAGAACGGCAGGAGCAGGGCCGTGGTGCCGACGTTGAAAATCGTGTGACAAAGCGCGATTCCCACCGCGTCAATGGTCCCTTCCAGGAAGGGAAAGTGGAAAAGGAGACTGCCGCCGTAGAATAAAATCAGGCCCACGGTGGTGCCGATGACGTTGAAAAAGATGTGTATGACGGAAACCCGTTTCGCCCCCTGGGAGACGCCGATGGACGAAATCAGGGCCGTGACGCAGGTGCCGATATTCTGGCCCATGATGATCGGGATTGCCATGCCGTAAGTAATGGAGCCGGTAAGAGCCAGGGCCTGCAAAATGCCCACCGACGCGGCGGAGGACTGGATGACGCCGGTAAAGACCGCGCCCACCAGCACGCCCAAAAGAGGATTGGTAAAGGCGGTGAGGATGTTGGAAAACTCTGGCATATTCGCCAGCGGGCTGACGGACTCTTTCATCAGATCCATGCCGTACATGAGGATGGCAAAACCGATGAGAATGCGTCCCACATCCCGCCGCCGCTGTTTTTTGCTGCCCATGATGAGCATGATGCCCGCCAGGGCAAACAACGGCGAAAAGTTCTCCGGTTTCAAGAGGTTCAGAAAGAAGTTCTCACTTTCCAGGCCCGTGAGGGACAAAATCCAGGCTGTCAGGGTCGTGCCGATATTGGAACCCATAATGACGCCGATGGTCTGTCCCAGGTCCATGACGCCAGAGTTCACCAGACCCACCATCATGACCGTCACCGCCGACGAGGACTGTATGGCGATGGTGATGCCCGCGCCCAGAAGCAGGCCCTTCATCGGGTTGGAGGTCATGCGTTTGAGCAGGCGTTCCAATTTGCCGCCGGCCATTTTTTCCAGGCTCTTGGACATGGTGTTCATGCCGTAGAGGAAAAAGGCCAGGCCGCCGCAGAGGGTGAAAAGGGAAAAGATATCCATTTTTGACTCCTCATTTCTCCGCTTTCAGATGACGCGGACATGATTAACATATGTGGCAAAGGTATTATATATGTGAAACCCGTCCGGGCGGAATAGGCGGATTGCCCAAATGTCGGAAATCTGATTATTTTTGTCAAAAAGTACAAAAATGAGCGTAAAAATTCTCCCTATTTTCGTCTTGATTTCGCGGTTTTGGAGTTCCTATGGAAACGGAGGAAGGATTATCCCTTCCTCCGCAGCCTGCGCTATTCAATTCCAAGGGCCTCCATAGCCGTTCGCATACTCTGCCATTCCGTAAGCAGGGCTTGTCGTTTCTGGTCTCCAGGCGGGGTGAGACGGTAGTATTTTCGCGGCGGGCCTTCGGAACGCCGACCCTGATAACTCTCGCTGAATCCGTCCTTGCAGAGCTTCCGCAGCAAGGCATAGACGGCGCTTTCCTGAGTATCCGGGAAAACCTCGTGGAGCCGGGAGAGAATTTCATAGCCGTATTTGTCCCCCTGGGCGAGCAGGTGCAGAAGACACAGCTCAATCAAATCCTTCTTTAACATAGCGCTACCCCAGAGGCAAGCACGCCCGCTGCCAGAACCATACTGCATCTCTGCGCGATCCATACCCAGATCGTTCCGGTGCCGCTGTCCAGATTCATACTGCCCATACCCATCAGGATTTGCATACAAAAAAGCACCACCGTCAAGCCGAACAGATACGCCGCGCACCAACGGCGGTCCGCCATCCGGGTATGAATCAGTCCGAACAGGCCCGACGCAAATCCAAACGTTCCTGCCAGAAGGATAACCTGATTGACTGTCCAGCCAATTTGGGGCGGATTGGAAATGTCTGTAAACATAATCCACAGCACATATCGAATGCAGGCGACCACCGCAAGCATCGCCAGCGCCTGAACCGCCAGCAAAGGCCGCAGACCGCGGGGCAGAGGCGTTTTTTTCACGCCCTCCTTTTGTCTGGAACAGTGACGCCAGATCAGTGACACAGCCACGGCTGTGAGCATCAAAAGGAAGGAAAGGCCAATCAGAGGCTCGTGGTCAAAGAGCCACACCCAGGGCGCGCCAATACAGAATGTCAGCCCCAGAAACACCACCAGCCAGCGGCGGTAGGCATGGTCATGCTCGTCCAGCAGGCGCACCGCCTGACGGGGTGTGCCCAAGTCCTGACAGAGCTGGTTTTTGGAACGGGAATCCCCTTCCAGAAGCTCCGTGTAATCGGCAATGACTTCCTCGGCCTCTTCCCGAGGAAGCCTCCAGCGGGCTTCCCGGGCCAGACGGCGCAGATAGTTAAACGATTCCATGAGGCGTCTCCTTTCTGTAACTACTGTAAAAAAATCAGTAATTTTACAGATAGCATACCACACGCCCCACAGGTTGTCAATGAGCTGCTGAAAATTTTACAGTAATTCCGTTACGCCTCCAAGGAACGAAGCAGGTTTACCATCTCAATGGCGCTCTGAGCGCATTCGGCGCCCTTGTTGCCTGCCTTGGTTCCGGCCCGCTCGATGGCCTGTTCAATGGTATCTGTTGTCAAAACGCCGAACAGTACCGGAATCCCGCTGTTCAGCGACACCGACGCGATTCCCTTGGAAACCTCGCTGCACACGTAATCATAATGACTGGTACTGCCGCGGATTACGGCCCCCAGGGCAATCACGGCGTCATACTTCCCGCTGGCGGCCATTTTCGACGCAATCAGCGGAATTTCAAACGCCCCGGGCACCCACGCAACGGCAATGTTCTCCTCCTGCACGCCGTGACGGATAAGGCCGTCCTCGCAGCCGCTCAGGAGCTTGGAGACAATAAATTCGTTAAACCGGGCGGCGACAATACCGACGCGGATGTGTTCAGCGGTTAATTTTCCTTCAAACGTTTTCATGGTAAATTCCTCCTGTTTTCATCAATAGTTCAAAATGTGTCCCATACGGTTTTGTTTGGTCTGCAAGTAAAAGAGATCATCCTGGGTTGCCTGTATTTGAATCGGTACCCTCTCAATGATTTCCAGGCCAAAATCGGCGAGCTGATAAACCTTGTCCGGGTTGTTGGTCAGCAGCCGGAGGGTTTTTGCGCCCAGGTCCCGAAGAATCTGCGCGCCGATATAATATTCACGCAGGTCCCCGGCAAAGCCCAGAGCCAAATTGGCGTCCAGGGTATCAAGGCCCTGTTCCTGAAGGGCGTAGGCTTTCAGCTTGTTCAAGAGTCCGATTCCCCGGCCTTCCTGGCGCATATAGAGCAGTACGCCGCGGCCCTCGGCCTCAATCTGCCGCAGGGCGGATGCCAGCTGTTCGCCGCAGTCGCAGCGGCGGGAGCCAAAGGCGTCACCGGTGAGGCATTCGGAGTGGACACGGCACAGCAGCTTTTGTCCGTCCCCGATTTCGCCCTTGACCAGCGCGACATGGTGTTCGCCGTTGAGGAGGTTCCGGTAGCCATAAGCGACGAAGCTGCCGTATTTTGTCGGCATTTTGGCCGCCGCCACTTGCTCAACCAGAATTTCATGCCGTTTGCGGTAATTTTGCAGGTCCTTGATGGTTATGAATTTCAGGCCCCATTCCCGGGCCTTCTCCCGCAGCTCCGCGGCCCGCATCATCGTACCGTCTTCCCGCATGATTTCGCAGCAAAGTCCGCACTCCTTCAGCCCCGCCAGACGCAAAAGGTCTACGGTTGCTTCGGTGTGTCCATTGCGTTCCAGGACGCCGTTCGGCTTCGCCAGCAGCGGGAACATATGCCCTGGACGGCGGAAGTCCTGGGGTCTGGCTCCTTCCTCCACGCACTTCATTGCCGTGACGGACCGTTCAGCAGCGGAAATGCCGGTGGTAGTGGAAACGTGGTCAATGGAGACGGTGAATGCGGTTTCATGATTATCAGTGTTGTCGCTGACCATCTGCGGGAATTGCAGCTTTTCCACGTATTTTTTTGACATCGGCATACAAATCAGGCCCTTGCCGTGCACGGCCATGAAATTGATATTTTCGGTTGTGGCGAACTGGGCGGCGCAGATGAAATCGCCTTCATTTTCCCGGTCCGGGTCATCGGTGCAGAGAATCAAACGCCCCTGCCGCAGTTCTTCCAGGGCTTCTTCTATTGTACTGTATTCAAACATGGTACCATCCTCCTGTTTTATTAAAATCCGTGCTGGGCTAAAAATTCCATCGTCAGATGGCTCTCAATGGGGGCCGGCCGGGAACACAGCAGCTTTTCGACGTATTTGCCTAGAAGATCCGTTTCCAGGTTTACCGGATCCCCCGATTTTTTGCCTCCTAAGGTCGTAGAGGCCGCCGTGTGCGGAATGACGGAGACGGAAAACCAGGTCTCCCCCGCCTCCGCTACGGTCAGGCTGATTCCGTCGATGGCAATGGACCCTTTTTCCACAATATAGTGCATTTGTGCCGGCGCGGTTTCCACCGTATACCAAACGGCGTTGTCGTCCCGCCGGGTTTTGAGGATAACGCCAGGGCCGTCGATGTGGCCGGAAACGATGTGTCCGCCGAAGCGTCCGTTTGCGGACATGGCCCGTTCCAGGTTCACGCGGCTTCCGGGAGCCAGTGCGCCCAAGGTAGAACGATCCAGGGTTTCGTGCATCACGTCGGCGGAAAACCCGGAGGCGCTGACGCTGACCGCCGTCAGGCACACGCCGTTCACCGCCACGCTGTCGCCGATTTTCAAATCCGACAGCACATTCTCCGCCTCAATGGACAGCACGGACGAATGAACACCCCGCCGTACTGCCCGTATAATTCCAATTTCTTCAATGATTCCCGTAAACATTTGCAGCAACCTCCCCTTCCAGCAAGATATCTTCTCCGATTTGCGTCAGATGAATTCCTGTCAGACGAAACGCCTGCTCCGGCAGCTCCACGCCGTTTCCCTGGACGGGCGTTTTGGCAGTTCCGCCAAAGAGCTTCGGCGCAATATAGGCCTGCACCCGCTGGACGAGTCCGGCTTCCAGCATGGACCAATTCAGCGTGCCGCCGCCTTCCAGCAAAACGCTGTCGATTTCCACCGCGCCCAGACGCTCCATCAGGGCCGTAAGGTCTATGTGACCTTCCTTTTCCGGGAGTGTCCACACCTCACAGCCGGCCGCTTCGTAAGCAGCTGCTTTTTCCGATACGCTTTCGCAAACTGCAAGAATCGTCCACACCTTCTGCGCTGTGCGGACAATCCGGCTTTCCAGCGGTGTCCGCAGACGGCTGTCGCAAATCACGCGTACCGGGTTGTGCCCGCCTTCCATGCGGCAGGTCAGCAGCGGGTCATCCGCCAGTACGGTGCCTACGCCCGCCATAATTGCCGCAGAACGGTTCCGGTCCTCGTGGACGCGGTGCCGGGCGGCCTCGCCGGTAATCCACCGGGACGCGCCGGTATGGGTTGCGATTTTGCCGTCCAGGGTCATGGCGTACTTCATTACCACATACGGACATTTTGTCCGGATGTAGTGAAAAAACACTGGGTTCAGCGCGTCGCACTCCGCACGCAGGAGGTTTTCCGTGACCTCCACGCCGTTTTCCCGCAGAATTTTGATGCCCTTTCCGGAAGCCAGCGGGTTTGGGTCTGGGGAGCCGATTACGACACGTTTGATACCGGCTTCCAGAATCGCGCTGGTACAGGGCGGCTGACGCCCCTGGTGGCAGCATGGTTCCAGGGTGACGTAAAGCGTCGCGCCCGCAGGGGATTCCGTGCAGTTTGCCAGCGCATGGCGTTCGGCGTGGAGTTCTCCGCAGCGTTCGTGCCAGCCCTGGCCAATGACGCGCCCCTCCCGAACAATAACCGCTCCCACGTAAGGGTTTGGCGACGGACGGCCCCGGCGGGCCAGTGCAATCGCCACACGCATAAAATCGCCGTCGTTCATGTTTTGCCTCCGAACAAAAAGATGCCTTGAAACGAATCGTTCAAGACATCGTGAAACGGCGGCACAACGTTCTGCGTCCCAAAAACGAAAGGCTCTGAATGCTGCAAAAACATTCAGAGCGTGCGCAAATGAACGCAGACATAGCACCTGCGAAATACGATCTTCTTCCATCCAGACTATACTGTCGGCTTCGGAGTTGCACCGAATCATGCCTTACGGCTCGTGGGCTGTACCACCGGTGGGGAATTGCGCCCCGCCCTGAAGACCCTGATTCAATTGCCCATAGGATACCACCAGCATCGGGGTTTGTCAATCCCCTATATGGAAACTGGCAAAATGATCATACCAGTGATGAAACTCCATGGAGCATTTCGGCCTTAGCGAAAATCTTTCAAATTTTCTTCAAACTAAGAGCTTATCCCGAAATTAAAGATGAAGGGGAAATAGTCTGCGCCAAACAATCAAAGCGCAGGCAAAGTGTAGGAGAGCAAGGCAGCTGGCGGCTTTCTTCTCAAAGCGCACCAGCAGTTTGCAGAAACGATAGAGGAAGGAATGAAGAACCTCAACGATGCAGCGGCGGGCCCGAAAATGCGGATTTCTCTCCAGCTCCTTTTTCTCCTCCGCTCCTGGGCGGTATTTCGTTTTTCACCGCTTCCCTCTGCTCATCTGATATCGTCCGCGTTTTGTATGCTTTCCCC
>CANDBG010000032.1 GCA_947382875.1 uncultured Oscillibacter sp.
TGTAATTTGCTTTTTTGCGCCGGCCCTGTACCATTGTACCGGTATACATTTCATTGTGGAGAATCCGCCAGACGGTGGTTTTATTCCAGAGACCAGGACCGTTTTTGGCGCACGTCAAGCCGTGCTCTGCCTTGTAGCGTGACGGGCTTGGCACGCCGCGCTCGTTGAGCATATGAGCAATGTTCTGTTTGCCATGTCCTTCCAGGGACCATTGGAAAATCCGGCGTACGATTTCAGCGGCTTCAGGGTCAATGAGAATATGGTTTTTGTTGGCAGGGTCTTTTATGTAGCCGTAGACGGGAAAGCCTCCAATGTATTGCCCTTCCCGACGTTTCAGGTCAAAGACCATGCGGACGTTTTCAGACAGGTCCTCCAAGTACCATTCGTTTATTAAGCCGTTGATCTGACGGGCTTTTTTGTTGCCTTTGATCTCTGTGTCGGCGTTGTCTGCCACCGCGATAAACCGAATGCCCCAAGTGGGAAATAAGCCGTGAATGTACTTCTCCACCAGTTCCATGTCCCGCGTGAAGCGGGATTGCGATTTGCAGAGGATAATCTGAAACTTTTTTTGCTTCGCTGCCGCCAGCATACGGTTGAAGTCCGGACGAAGACGGTCAGCGCCGGAGTAATCTTCGTCGCAATAGATGGAGTAAATCTTCCAGCCGTGGTCAACGGCGTAGCTGGTTAACAGAGATTTTTGGTTCTGGATACTTTCGGATTCCGATTGCTGCTTGTCTTCGTCCTCTTTGCTTAAACGTACATAAATTGCACAGAAAGTGAACGGTTCTTCCTTCAAAAAATCACCTCTGTCAACCTTATGAAGTCTTGCGCGGCAATATGAAAGAGCAGGTACGGCTGAAAGTACCTGCTCTTTATGGCTTGAGGGCTTTTGGCGGTCAGTCTCCCGGAATTTCTCCGACGCCCTTCAAAATGAACTTCGGACGGTAGGGATATTCCTTGCAGGTCTCCCGGTCCGAAACGCCGGAAAGCACCAGTACGGTGTCCAAACCGGTCTCAATTCCTGCAATGATATCAGTGTCCATCCGGTCTCCAATCATAACCGCGTTTTCCGAATGCACTCCCAGCATACGTAAACCGGTACGCATCATCAGAGGGTTCGGCTTGCCGACAAAATAGGCGTTTTTGTCTGTAGCCAGTTCAATGGGCGCGATCAACGCCCGGCACGCCGGAACAATCCCTGCCTCCGCCGGAGCCGTCAGGTCCGGGTTCGTTCCAATGAGCTTTGCACCGGCGTTCACCAGCCGAATTGCTTTCGTGATCTGTTCCAGGTTGTACGCCGACGATTCGCCTACTACCACGTAGTCAGGGTTTACGTCGTTGTACGTAATGCCTTTATCGTACAGCGCGTTGGTGATGCCGTGCTCGCCGACGACATAGGCGCTGCATCCCGGCGCCTGACTGTCCAGGAAATGCGCCGTTGCCAGGGCGCTTGTGTAAAAGTGCGACTCGTTTACCTCCAGACCCATCCGCGCCAGCTTTTGCTGAAGCTCTTTCGGCGTGTACTGACTCGAATTGGTCAGAAACAGAAAGTTCTTTTTCTCCTTCGTCAGCCACTCCACAAACTTTTTTACCCCGGGCAAAAGCTGGTTGCCGTGATAAATCACGCCGTCCATGTCGCATATAAAACCCTTTTTCTTCCTTAATTGTTCCATGACCTACTCCTGCGGTTCCCAGGGTCCGACGCCCTGTGTAATTTTTGGGGGTTCCTTTCTAGAGTATCCCACATCTCTCCGGATTTGTCAAAGGAAATCTGGGGGAATTCTTCCTCCTCCGGATTTTTTCGGGGAGAACTTCTGCCGTTTGCACCCGAAATAGCGGCCTGCTTTTTTTCGATACGCCACATACTCCTCGCCAAAGGCCGCGGTCAAAAAATCTTCTTCCACATTCACGATCTGCAAATGGAGTATAATGACAGCGAACAAAGTGATCGTAAATAAAATCCAGTTGAAAAACATGAAAAGTATTCCGATGTAAATGAAATCAAACCCTAGAAATGCAGGATTCCGGCTGTAAGCATATATTCCCGACGAAATCAGTTCGGTCTTTTCACCATTTGGAATCCCCGCCCGCCAGCTGTCACGCATGGTTACTGCCGACACAAAAAATATTCCAACTCCCGCGATGCCTAATATTGCGCCGGACATTCTCAGCCATACGGAATTTATGTATGTATTGAGAAAAATGCTGGCTGCTTCCACCGGCGGAACAACGCAGGTTATGATTTTTAGGGTAATTTCAATCCATTTTGGAAATCCCGATGTTCCCTTGCCTAACAGATTGGTTTGGATTCCCTGCCTGCGTTGAAGAAACATCTTTGTAAAATAAACGCCGTAAAATGCAAGCATCGTCAGTACGGCAATGATTTGGTATGTCATATCCAGACCTCCAAACGGTGATTTTTCATCACATTCCTGTCGGGACTGCGAAGAAAAAGCGCCGTGCCAACGGCACGACGCTTTCCAGGAAATCAATAAAAACGCTTCTTGTTCTTGCGTGCAGCCTCCGACTTCTTGCGGCGCTTGACGCTGGGGCTTTCATAATGCTCTCTTTTCCGAACCTCGGCCAATACGCCGGACTTCGCACAGCTCCGCTTAAAACGTTTCAGCGCGCTGTCGATGGATTCGTTTTCTTTCACATGAATCTCTGACATCTATATTTCCCTCCCTCCGAAACATCCGGTTTCATCCAGGATGCTTTAAGGGCCATAATTTATGGCTTTATCATGTTTATTATACAGATTCCGTCCCTTCTTGTCAAGGGAATTTCCGAAATCTTCACAGAAAAATCGGCTGATTTCTCTTTACAGTCTTTGCAGCTTTTCCGGAACTATGCCTCCCGGTTCCTGGAAAGCGCTATCACAGATTCTAACACAAATTCCGAAAAATGACGGCTTTTTGGACAAATTTGTATGTTTTTCTTCCCAGGAAGACCGGGTATTCCTGGGTAGGGAATGAAGGCCGTTTCTGCGCGGCATAACATGGGTATGTCCAGGGTACTGTCCCCGGCCGCCGCTTCTGGAAGTGAATAACGCGTCAGAGCGGTCCCTTTGTCCAGGCCCGGCGGGAACAGGTACAGCTTCCGGCCGGACGCCTCTACTGTTAAATTTGTCCGGGTGCGGTATGCCGCCGCGCTGATTGTCGGGTCGTCCTCACAGACTGCAAACAAATACAAGCCGTCCACCTGCTTCCAGCGCAGACACCAAGGTTCTTTTGACAGCTCGTCGGAAAGACGATCTATCTCTGCTTGGTGCGGTTCTGCCAGCGCCTGCGATTCCTGGAGCCATCCTGCATCTGGCTTCCCGTTTTGCAGCAGGATTCCGCCGTTTGTCGTAATCGCCTGAGCTGGTTCGACTGGAAGGTGAATCCGTTGGTACTGTTCTATGGAACGGGTTGTCACCGGCAGGAATTCTACAGCGGACGCCGCTTCTTGCAGCAGTTCCCACGCCCGGGGCGTCATAAAGCTCTGTTCGCGGCCCTCGTACCACTCGACGCAAATGTCACCAGGCTGACGGTGTTTGTGGGAAAAAATCAGCGTGTTGTCCAGGTCGCTCGCAAATAACAGCCGCTTCATGCTTCCCCCTCAATTGTCCGCCAGACGTCGGATAAGTCCGCACGCACGGTAGTTTTGCAGCGGATATGTCTCTATGGCTGCGCCTTTTTCCCGCGCCAGCTGGTATAAATGACCCAGATGCGCCTCGTCGTTCAGTGAACTTACCAACAGCTTCCACGGAACCCGCCGCAGCAGAACCCGCGTTGCCTCACCAATGCCTGGTTTTACTAAGTTGATATCCGTAACCTGAAATTTTTGACGTATTTCTTCGGCTTCCTCCAAGCCCGTCCGGCCAGAGCGGCAAGGCTTGAAAACCGTAGGCGTTTGGGGAAATTGCGCTGACACCGTATCCAAAAATTCATAGGTTAAATCCTGGTTTAACAGTTCCCGGTAAAACGCCGCGCCGTGAAACTCGCCGGGACCTATGAGATCCGCTCGATAAAATGTGCGACTCAAGAGTCCGGAAACCGTGGAGTTCAAGCAGGAACTCGCGATTAAAAAATCTTCCTGTGTGCCGCTGACCGCTGCGATATGTGCCGGGTCCGACAGCACCGCAAGACCTGGGTCTGTGCCTGGGTAGTTCTTTATCGCATGGTTCAGCTCGCGCTGAATAGCGCCTTTGCCGGTCCAGCCGTCCACAAACTGAAGCTGTGACGCCGAATGGCGCGATAATATGAAATCCATTGCTGTTCGGTCAATTCCGCGGTCACGTATGATCGAAATGGTATAATGCGGTACGTCTGCGCCGTAATAGTGTTGGAAGCAGCGTTTCAGCAAAATACCCGCCGATGTGCCTGCCCGCGCCAGCGATACCAGTACGACTTCCGGACCCTTGCGGGACCAAATCTGCGCCGCTGCGGATGCGGCAGCTTGGGCCGTCAGGCCGGCGCAGCGCGACAGAGCGTCCTGGTAGGCGTTCAGATAGGCCGGAGATGGTTCGTACTCCAACGGCAGCATCTCTGAATAGTGTGTTCCCTGTTGGATGCGTGTTTCCCGTTCCTGTGTGCCTAACGGTTCTACCAGACCTGTGATGTCTTTCAGAAGAATCGTTACATCCTCTTTTCGATATGTGCTGAACATCAAAGGCCCCCTCCTATGAAATACAATTTACATTCGCCGTCAATGCAGGCGTTCAGCGCCCGGGACACGGTGTTCAGACCGGTTTCGTTGCTTCCGTCGGAAACAATAAGCGCTGCATCATAGTTTTCCAGATTATAAAGAAAGGTTTTGCGGCTTTCGTTATAGAGGCTTTTGAGACGAAAACCTTTTTGAATCGGATACCCCTCCTGTCCGGAAATGCCGATAGGACTCCGAGTTGTAGCGTGACAGCGAACATGAGAAAACCCGCCTGTTTGTTCCAATTCTGCCCCTAAAATTAATGCCGGAAACATACATTCCTCCGTTCCCAGAACCAGAATTTTTCCGGATGGGTCCAGCTCTTTGCGGAAACGGGTGAGCAGTTCCCCGGCTTTGCGGCGGCAGGCGTCCAGGTAATCGTAAGCCAAAACGCCAAGGCGTGGATTGTAAAGACTGGTGGGAATATACTTCCATTCCAGCGGTGAGGACTCCGGTTCTGCTGCCTCTGCAACACAAAAACGCGATGCCATGGCCGTATAATCCTCATCCGGCAATTTCACCAGATACCGGCTGGTAATTCCGATGGACGCGAAACGAGCTTCGTTTTCCGGCGTCAGACGGTTCAGAATGGACGCCGCTACCAGCTTCTTTTCCCGCAGAGCCGGGAATCTCGCCGCCAGCTGCTCTATTATGTTAATAAGCGTTTTTCCGGTGGAGAGTTCGTCGTCGATGAAAATAACCGTTTCCGTCCACTTCAGCCAGCTTTCCATTTCCTGGCAGTATAAAGCCTGCTCTACGGCATGGCTGTGCTCCTCCTGGAACAAAACCGCAGTCCCTTCCGGAAGCGGTTCCCGGGTGGTGTGAATGTAAACGCAGTCAGGACCAAAACAGGCCGCCGCCATCGCGCCAATCGCCGTTGCCGTTTCCGCAAAGCCAATGATTAAACCGGTTTCCGGGAATTCCTCCGACAAACGACGCCCCAGTTCCCACATCATTTCCAGTGAAGCCCGCGGACGAACTGGCAGATGTTTTCCCTGCAAAGGGTTCACCAGCAAATAGTTCCGCTTCGGATTGCTTACGCGCCGGGCTAAACGCAAGGTGTTCGCTGCCGTGTATTCCGTCATAAACCTGGAATCCCCTTTCACTCCGGCTTTACGCCGTAAATGGCCGCCAGCTTGCTGATGCGTCCGGCCCACTTGCTATGGCATTTTATTTCGTTCATTCGTCTGCCGCCCGCGGTTCGTGCGACGCCGTAATCTCCGGCGTTCCAGCCTAAAAGCTGTTGCGCGTCCTCATAGTCTTCTCGGCTGACCTGCAAGCCTTCGTAAATTACCGGCAGCTGAGACGGATGTACCGCCGTCTTGCCGGTAAAGCCGTTGAGACGGTCCAGCGCCAGCTCCGCACGCAGTCCGTCGGCCCAGGCCCCAGACGGGTCCTCGCCAAAGTATTCCCAAACCGGACCCGATACCACGTAGTCCGCCGAAAATACACGCAGTATGTCTACCAGAATGTCACGCACAACCCCAACCTCATAAATGTTCTGTTCAACGGAGCGCCGCAGACCATAAACATTACAAAAGTCATTTCCGCCAACCCGAACGTTCAATACCCATTTCTTTACACCGTTCAGAACTTCCTTGATTCGAAGCAGCACGCTGTCCCGACCGCCGGGAAGCGCAATCATCCGGCTCTCTAATGTTGGCATGATGTACAGCGGCGCAGAACGGCCCGCGTTGTATTTCTCAATCATTCCTGCGTATTCGCTGCAGTTTGCTAAGTCGAATTTCGGCAGGACATAGCCCGTCAGCAGATTTTCCAACGCCCCAAGCTGACTGTGTACCCGCTCCATGTGCCGGGGATTTCGTATCCGTACAAACAACAGCGGACGCTCCGGCACAGCCGTAAGCGTCTCCAATGTCCGCAGCAGCGTCTGCTCTGCCTGCGGCAGCGCTGCATCTTGTATGGAATCTTCCAGACAAAATGCGACCGAAGTCAGATGCCTGTACGCCTTTTTCTGAATCTTCCGCGCTATTCCTGTGTTCAGCGCGGGCGTGTACAACAACCCGCCTACCTGATACGGAAGCAGTTCCTCTGCCGTCCACATCGTTTTCACTCCGTCACTCCACTTCCACCCCGTAGCTCTCGCACAGCCGACGCAGGCCGTCCCGATAGCCAGAGGCTACAAAATTTACCTTCCATTGGCCCTTGTGCCGGTAGATTTCCACCGCTACCAATGTCCGTTCAATACTTAAATGCTCCAGCTTCATCCGGCAAAGCTCCCGCTGTCCCGCAAATAAACGCAATAATGGTTCCTGTACCTGGGAAAAATTTTTGCTCGGTTCTTCGCCGTAGATCGAATAACAGACTGCAATGCGCTCCACGGAGGGCTCTACCTCCGAAAGAGACGCCAGCGCCAAGGGCTGAAGTCCGCCTGTTCCCAGACGAACCGCATGGTCCCGGGACTCCGGGTTTCCGAAAAACACGAAGTCTGCGTCACCCCGCACTTTTCCGTTTTTTTGCAGCAGAAACAAATAGCTGTCCAGTTCCATAGGCACCCGGGTGCCCTGATACTCCAGCGCTACCTTTAATATGCCCTGTTCCAGTTCTGGAAAACCCGTCCGCTGGCCGCGGGCCATGTACGGAATACTTGCGTCCGGCGCCGCCGGAGGAAGCGCTTCCATCGGAACAACCGGCGGATTTACCTCCTGGCCTCCAGGGGCCGGCGCCAGGTCGCCGCGGCGTACCGGTGCGCCTGTCCGCGCTTGCCCGGTTACACAAATATGTCGGATGACCCGGCTCTTTACCAGAATTTCTCCATACAAAACCGTATGGTCCCGCAGAGCTTCCATTTTCAGGGAAACCGTATGGCGTCCCGCCGGCAGCCGCGCCGGTGAAATGGACATACCATGAATCGTGCATTCCAGCTCCACTGGACCAGCCAATGAAAGTACCACCGAAAACATATTCTCTGTTCCGGCGGCGAATTCCCCTAACGCGATCAGCAAAGGCAGGTTCCAGTGGGACGGCTCGCCGGGAATGTTCTCCACATCGCCATTTACTGTTACCCCTTCCAGCGTTACCCCGCGGGTTTCCGCACGTATGGCCGTCCGGTTGGACGCCCCTGGCTCTGTGACCTCGACCCGCAGATTTTTCAGCGTCACACCCGAGGACGCCACCCGGAAAACCGGGCCATGCGCTGCCCATACCGTCGCTCCGCTGCCGTCAATCTCACAGGGCCGCGTTACCTGAACCGGTCCTTCGTATTCGCCGGGCGTCAGGCGCAGCCGGCCCCCGCATTCGTCCAGCTGCCGCTGTAATGCGTTCATCTTCCCCCGCCTCCATCCGTCATCCATGCAGGAACGGGCGCGGGGATGTTTTGTCTCCCCCGCGCCCTGCCTGCGCTGTTGTTGTTTGATTTACACGTTTACGCCGTAGCTCTTGCACAGCGCTTCCAGGCCGCCCTGGTAGCCCGCGCCGACGGCATTGAACTTCCAGTCCGCGCCGTTGCGGTAAATCTCACAGACCACCAGCGCCGTTTCAATGGAGAATTCTTCCATCAGGTCAAATTTCAGAACTTCCGTGCCAACCATGTCCTCGGGACCTGCCATCCGGGCCACGCGTACATAGGCATTCGACACCTGTCCGAAATTCTGACGGCGGGCCTGCGCTTCGTGAATCGTTACCGTGATGGCAATTTTCTGCACGTCCGCAGGAACCTTGGTGAAGTCAATAATCAATACTTCGTCGTCGCCGTCGCCCTCGCCGGTGAGGTTGTCGCCTGTGTGACGGATGGAACCATCCACGCTTTCCAGATTGTTATAGAAAATGAAGTCCTCGTCACAGCGAACCTTGCCGTTCGCGCCCAGTACAAACGCACAGGCGTCCAGGTCGAAATCCGCGCCGCCGTCGTACTGGTTCACGTCCCAGCCCAAGCCAACCAGAGCCATGGTCATCGTCTTGTCCAGACTGACGCGCTGGCCTTTTGCTAAATTCACTGCCATTTTGAATTTCCTCCCTGTTTCAAAATTTCTCGGAAGACAGCCGGACCCCTTAACGGAACCGGTTCGCCAGCTCACTGACGCTGTTATCCCGGGTCGCCTGCCCAACCGCGTTGAATTTCCACTGCCCCTTGTACAGATACAACTCGCCAAATACCATTGCCGTCATGCCTTCGTAGTTCTCTGACAGGTTGTATTTGCAAAGTTCCTGATTTGTCTCGCCGTCGCAAATGCGGATGAACGCATTCTTAATCAGTCCAAAATGCTGCTTCCGCTGGGTCGCCTGATAAATGTTGACCACAAAAACGATCTTGTCAAACTGACCCGGCAGCGCCGACAGGTCTACCAGAATCTGCTCGTCATCTCCTTCACCCGCGCCAGTGAGATTGTCTCCCATGTGTACCACCGCGCCGCTGCTGTGCCGGAGATTGCCGAAATATACCACGTCGTTGTTTCCCGCCAGTTTTCCCGCCGTACACACAAACGCAGAGGCGTCACAGTCGATATCCTGCTTCCTGGGGGCGAAAAAACCGCCCTTTTGCTCTGCTTCGTCCCAGCCTAAGCCGACCATCACTCGACGCAGCGTTCCGCCGTCGTTCTTGCGAAGATCGACCTTCTGGCCCTTCTGGAGATTGACCGACATTTGTTATCTCCCTTCGTGAAAAATCGTTTCCTCAACTGCTCGGAATCATGCCCCGAATCCATCCTGCAAAGCTGCCCGGGTTTCGGGTCTGAATCAACACCACGCCCGGTCCGCGGAACCGGCACACCAGACATTCCCCCGACGCAATGCTGGAAAACCAGCCGCTGGACGCCTTCTCAATTTTATAATTCATATAATCCGGCCAGGCTACCAAATGGCCGTTGTCTATCACAACTTCTTCATTCGGTTCCAGGTTGATTGCATGAATCGCCCCGTAGCTGCTCAAAAACACGGTGCCGCTTCCATGGACGTTCAGAACGAAAAAACCTTCCTTCGAGAAAATTCCCTTGGCCAGATTTTGAACGGCGGTGTCAATCTCCACGCTCTCCTCCGCCGCCAGAAAGCCACCCTTCTGAACCATCATGCCATAGGAACCGTCCAGCTTTACGTCGACGATTCCACCCGGAATCGGATGACCAAGCAGAGCGTAGCCCGGACCGCGGGAGGCCGTCAGACGCTGGAAGAAAAAGCTCTCGCCTGTGAACATCTTCCGGGCAAGACCGCCCAGAAGCCCACGCTCCATGCTGCCGGTTACATCCACCGTCGCAGACATCGCTACCATGGCGTCCGATTCCGCTTTTACCGTCTCCCCTTTGTTCAGATTTACCTGCACAACTGGAAAGGCATCCTGATATAAAATTTTGTAATCCATCTTACTTGGACCCCGCTACCCAGCGCAGTCCCCAGCCAAAGGCCGCGTCCATGTCCGGATGGCTCTTGAAAAACCGAACCACCTTCTCTACGCTGAACGTTTCATTGTTCTGGTTCTCCAACAGCGCAATCGCACACATTCCCAGCTTGGAACCATATTCGTCCATACGAACCACAATGTCCTCGCTGCCGGGACACTTTACCGTAACCACGCCGTCGGCCTGCTGCCAGTTCGCGACGCCCTCATAAATGAACGTATAAACCAAAATGCGCCGGATAGCTGCAATCTGTCCGCCGTTTACACGCAGATTCTCGCCGCCTTCGGCCTCGCCGGTGCGGTCGTCTCCGTCCAGAGCGATGAACGGAGGCTGCTGGAGACTGCCAAAAGCATTCCCTAACGCCTGGACACAGCCTTTCGCGCCGTTGGTCAGCTCAAAGAGACAGCCCAGGTCCAGGTCAATTGCCTTGGGCTTCGGAGAGAAAAATCCGCGCTTCTTGGGTTGGCTCCAGTTCAGGTTGATCAGAATTTCTCCCAGGTCCGGACCCTTCTTCTGTAAACTTACCTTTTGCCCCTTTTTCAGTTCGACAGCCATTTTTATTTCCTCCTGTTTATGTCTTTTCCTCCAGCAAGACCAAAGCCTCGCCTGTGAAAGCTCTTTTGCTTACTTTTCTCTCGAGAAAAGTAAGTCCTTTTTCGGTTCCTTTTTCTGACAGAAAAAGGAATAACCTCACACGTTTACACCATAGTTCAGACAGAGCGCGTGCAGGCCGCCCTGGAAGCCGCTGCCAATCGCGTTGAACTTCCATTCGCCGTTGTTGCGGTAAAGCTCGCCAACGACAACCGCTGTCTCAATGGAGAAATCTTCACCTAAATCGTAGCGGATAAGCTCGGCGCCCGTGGTCTCGTCAACTACGCGGATGAAGGCGTTAGACACCTGTCCAAAGTTCTGACGGCGCTCCTCCGCTTCGTAAATCGTTACCGTGAAATCAATCTTTTCCACGCTCGCCGGAACCGCAGACAGGTCTACCTTGATCTGTTCGTCGTCGCCTTCACCCTCGCCGGTGAGGTTGTCGCCCAAGTGCTCCACACTGCCGGAGGCGTGCTTCAGATTGCCGTAGAATACGAAGTCCGCGTCGCCGGCCACCTTGCCCGAACCGCCCAGCAGAAACGCTGCGGCGTCCAGGTCAAAGGCAGAACCGCCGTCGTACTTGTTTACGTCCCAACCCAGGCCGATCAGCAGCTTGCTCAAACCGGGATTGCCTTTCGTCAGATCTACCTTCTGACCCTTTGTCAAACTGACTGCCATTGTTATTTCCTCCTGAATTTTCATTTTATTCCAAACCGGTGATTATCCGTTGTTCTTCATCACCAGCTTGCGCACCAAGTCTACCGGGATAATCGTAAACGCCATTACCAATACAAATACCCATTCGCTTGCCGTCAGACCATAGCACCGAAGAATTACGCCGCCCATATACGTCATGATAACCTGTACCACCACAATCAGACCCATTACACGGAGAAATCCGGGGTTGCCGCCCAGGTTGTCAAACAGGTTCAGCTTGTCCGTGCGGGCGTTAAAGGCGTTGAATACCGCAATGAATATGAAGAAGGCAAAATAGCCGGTCAGAAGATAAGCGTCCTGGCCTGCCTCGGCGGGGCGGAAGAACGTATGCGCAAAGGGCGTGAGAATAAACACCATGCTTAATGCGAAGGTCCAGCCTGCGCCAATCAAAATCGAACTCCACATATTGCGGCTGACAATGTGTTCGTCGCGGCGCTTGGGTTTTTCCTCCATGTAACGCTGAAGCGCCGGTTCGCCGCCAAAGGCCAGGGCCGCCAGGGTGTCCATCACCAGATTTACCCACAAAATCTGTGTGATCGTCAGAGGATTTTCAATGTGCAGCAGCGGGCACACAAACGATACCAATACCGCTGCTACGTTGATCGTCAGCTGGAATACAATGAATTTGCGGATGCTGTTGAAAATGGTGCGGCCGTACAGAATCGCTTTTTCAATCGAATTGAAATTGTCGTCCAGAATGACAATCTCACTGGCTTCCTTGGCAACTTCCGTGCCTCCGCCCATAGCAAAGCCTACATCCGCCCGCTTGAGCGCCGGAGAGTCGTTTACGCCGTCGCCGGTCATGCCGACCACTAAGTTCAGTTCCTGCGCTACGCGCACAAAACGGCTCTTGTCACTCGGCAGCGCACGCGCTACAACGCGAATCGACGCTAATTTCTTCTTCAATTCTTCGTCGCTTAACTGCGCCAGCTCGTCGGAGGTCATTACCAAATCCGAGGCGTTTTTCAGCAGCCCCGCTTCTTTTGCAATCGCCATGGCCGTGTCTTTCCGGTCGCCCGTGATCATAACCACCTGTACGCCCGCCCGCTGTACCTGCGCAATCGCTTCCACCGATTCCGGACGCACTTCATCCCGGATGCCAATAACGCCTACCAGCGTCCATTCGCCCTCGGGGAGCGCGTTATCTTCAAAATTCCGGTCGCTGACCGCCAGCGCCAAAACGCGAATCGCACGGCCCGCCAGCTCGTCAATCTTGGCCTCTACGTCCGAACCGCCGCTCTGGAAGGGTTTGCGGGTTCCGTCAATGTCGTAGTAGCAACTGCACTTGCTCAGAATTTTTTCCGGCGCGCCCTTGATCAGTGACAGGCTGTAATCGCCTTCTACACGGGCCGCGGAATACTTATTCTGACTGTTGAAGGGAATGCTTCCCGTTACCTCTACATTTGCTGCTGCGTCAGCAGCGGCAAAGCTCAAAATCGCCCGTTCGGTGGCGTTGCCGCCTACGGCGCGGGCGGAGACCCCTTCGCCGGTGATTACAGCGCTGGTGTTGTACCGTACGCCCAGAGACAACAGCCGTCCAAGCTCGCCGGGAACTTCTGCACGGGTCTTGTAGGCCCGGCCTTCGCCGTCTACAAACGCTACGGCCTCCAGCTGGCCCTTCGTGATGGTGCCGGTCTTGTCGCTGAACAGAATGTTCAGGCTTCCGGCGGTCTCAATGCCGGAGACCTTGCGTACCAAAACGTTATCTTTCAGCATTTTTCCCATGTTCTGCGCGGACACAATCGCAATCATTAAAGGCAGACCCTCGGGAACCGCCATGACAATGATGATGACCGCCAGCATGACCGCTTCTACGAGGTCATTCAGCAGAGGCATCCAGCCATGCAGGTTTATGAGGAGTTCAAATTGGGGAAAGAAGGAGATATCGACAATACGCTGGAACATGAAAGCCACTGCAATCGCTACGCCGCCGATATAGCCGAATTTGCTGATTTGTCCCGCCAAGTGGCCCAGTTTCAGCTTTAACGGCGTGTCGCGGTCGTCGCCGGCCTGCAGCTCGCTTGCGATCTGACCATAAACCGATTTGTCGCCGACCGTGGTCACTTCCATGACTGCGTTGCCGGAGCAGACCACAGAGCCGCGAAACACCTTATACGGATTCAGAAAGTCCATGGAGGTTTCCGTTTCCTGGTAATCCTTCGGCATAACGATCTTGGCGGCCTCTTTCGCCTCGCCATTCAGAACCGACTGATCTACCTGAATCGTTCCTTCTGCAAGTATGCCGTCGGCGGGCACCTTGTCGCCGGATTGCAGCAGAACCCAGTCGCCTGCCACGATATCCTGAATCGCAATTTCCGTCAGCTCGTTGTTTCGGTAGACCTTGCACTTGATTTGAGACGCTTCCTCCTGGAGCTTCTGGAAAGCGTTCTCATTCTTGTACTCGGAAAAGGTGGAAACAAACGTTGCCAGCAACACCGCCAGGGCGATACCGACCGATTCGTACCACTCCGTTTGCCCCAGGAACGCAAACACCACATTGATGATCAGCGCCACACAGAGAATTTTGATCATCGGGTCCCCAAAATTCCCCCGCAGTTTTTCCCAAAAACTTTCGGTGGCCTGTTCGGTCAGATGGTTGTCGCCGTGCTGTTCCCGCGACGTGCGGACTTGCTCGTCTGTCAAACCGCGTGTACTCATTCCGCTTTTCTTCCTTTCGTTTTCCTTCGTAAAGGGATATCAATTCATATTACCCCGTAGGGGTAAAAGAAATATGAACAAATTATGAACCTTCTATGGCGAATCGTTAAATTCTTCAATTTTTTCCAAAAACGCCGTCACCGCCCGCAAGAAACTTTGACCAAATAGCCGCCTTCCCCGCCGGAAACCCGGAACAGCGTCCCGTCTTGCAGCCAGACCGCTTTTCCCGCCGGTACGACAGCCCCGCCGGGAGTGGTCATTCCGTGGATTCTCTGGTTTACCAGAAGCCATTGGCCGCCTTGCCGGTAAATGTATGCCTGCATGGAGGCATCTGTCTTTTCGTCCGGGAATGTGTTGGCTTGTATGTGCCACCTGAACAGCGGCATTTTGTGGAAAACATCCACTTCCCCCGCCGGTACCCATTGCCCACGGCGGCCCCGGACCGGACTTTTCAGGTGCAGCCGGACGATGTTTTCCCGCTTTACCGGCGTTCCGCAGAACGGGCACACCGGATGCTTTACGTCGTGCAGAACAAACCATTTCGCGGCGCAGTCAGGGTTCTCGCACGGATGCAGCAGGTCCCAGGTCTTAATTAAACCCTTCTCCCACTCCATCGCCGCCGGACGGCGCTCCGGACAGTGCAGACCGTCCACAAAGGCGCGGAGAAACAGGTCCTCCAAATACGGTCCCATGTCGTGGATCGTCAGGGGGAGGTCCGGCGGACGGTTGCTGGTGTCGCGGGGATCCTCAATGAACGTCGCGCGGGGACCGAAGGCAAGATAGTCGTCCTCCTCCGGCGAATTGGCAGAGTAGATTTTGGGACCCTCCAGCGGGTGCCGCATCAACAGATATTCATACAACAGCACCGCCAGCGCGTGCAGGTCTGTATAAGCGCAGGGAGACTTTCGGTCGGGACTGTCCGCAGGAAGGTCCAATGTTTCCAGAACCTCCGGCGCAATGTAACCGTGGGTTCCCACCACCTCCGGAGGAAACAGGCCCGGTACGACCAATGAGTCAATGTCAATTACCACGCAGCGTCCGGAACGCGGGTCAATCAATACGTTGTTACAGCTTAAATCTGAATGGGCAAGCCCTGCCTGGTGCATCCGCCGGACGGAACGCGCCAGTGACATTGACAGTTCCAGCATTGCCCGAAAATCGCCTACTTCGTCCGGTTCCAGGTACTGCCGGTTCCGCATGGATGTGAACCATTTGCTTCGTTTGTCCCGGCCCTTCAGCGGCAGCACGACGGAGGCTTCTTCCGTAAAGAAAAAATTCTCCGGGTACGCCGGACACACAATCCCGAATTCCGGCGACTGCACCGTCGCCACCGGCCAGCAGAACCGGTCCGCAAAATATGCCGCCATCGCCGGACTGTTGCCGGGTGCGCCGCCCTCGGACTCCGGACGCGTGGGATTGTATTTCCCGATAATCGCTTCCAGACGCTTGTGCGTGTCCGGGTCGGCGGCAATCATGGGATTGTTGAAAAATTGGACGACATAAGACTTGTCTGGAGCGAAATAGGTGTATTTCATGCCGCCCCTGGGAGGATTGTCCTGAATCACATAGGGCAGCTTCCGGCCGTCCGACAACACCGCTTCCACTGTGACCGGCATTTCTTACCCCTCCTTGATCATAATGACGGTTAACGTCCGGTCGTCGAACGAACCGCGCTCTACATAGTTATCCAGCCAGCGCAGAAGACGCGCTTCCGGCGTATCCAATGCCAGTTGCCCCGGCAGGTCCTGACGGGCCCGACGCAGAATTTCACGCGCATTCCACAGGTCTTTCAGCGTTCCTCCCGTATGCTCCAGAATCCGACGGGCATAATGCAGAGGCACCAACACCGTCTGGTCGTTGACCCAGGGGTAGCTGAGAGGTTCCGGCAGGGTTTTGGCCCCTTCCCCGGCGTGCCCGGACGCTTCCGTTAAAACCCCGTTTGCCGTCAGGTCGCAGTACAGACGGCACAGCTCCGTTTCATACGGGAAATAGTCGTCTGCCACGCCGTCGGTCATCAACAGAAGCCGGTCCGAATGACCGCGGGAGATTTTTGTACGGCGCTGTAAGGCGTCCAGGGACTTCATGCGCGGAGAGGTGAGAAATTCCGTCTCACCGGAAAAAATGCCGCTGTCCGCTGAGCCCAGCAGCTTTACCGCCGTTTCAAACGGGGCCTTCGTGTCCAGAAGGGCAATCATGCCGTCGCCAATTTGACAGGCGGCCGTCAGGGTTCCCTCCGGCCCTGCGGGAATGACGGCCGTTACCAGCAGCGTTGCAGAAAAGTCCTCCAGTTCCAGTGGACGGCCCAATGCCGCTTCATAGGCCGAAACCTCTGAACGGCTGCGAAACGCCGCCTCTACCGCCTCCTGCGCCGCCCGCACGGACTGCTGTACTGTCTCCGCCATAACCCGAAACGCCTCTTTGCATTGCGGGTCGTCAAAGGACCGGGCGATGTGGCCGGAAAGCTCCGGACGCTCCTTCCAAAGCGTCTCAAAGGCTTGCGACAAAAACGCCACTGCCGCGCGGCAGGACTCCCGTGCGCCAATACGGGAAAATTTCCGGGACCCCGCGCCGTCGGAAACCGCGGCAAAGAGCAGATTCCCGGCGGCGGCCTCCGCGTACCAGTCGTCACTGTTTTGGCCCTCATGTTTGTGCTTTTTTCCGCGTACCTGCGCGGCCAGTATCGTTCCACCTGGGTGCTCCCGGCAGCTGGATCGGTATTCCGGAAACGGCTCCGGTTCGTCCAGCGGAACGGGGTGATACTTCCACAGCCGCGCCGTGTGTTTGGTAACGGCCCCGTCTTCCAGGGGCGCGGGACGGGCCGTCATGGCACTACGACAAAGCCGTCGGGGGGCGGCGGAAGCTGGACCGGACCGCCTGGCTTTGCGTCCATACCCTTGGAGGACATTCGGATGGAACCGGATACCCATGCGAAAAAGCGCGCCAGGTCTCCGGCGGACAGGGTGTTCATCATTAACACGTTATCTGTAATCTGTTTCAGACAGGCTGTATCCGCTTTGGCGCCCGCCGCACACGCCACGATGTTGGCCGCTTTCATCTCCCGGATCGCACGGGACGCCTTGCCAAAGGTCTCCACGTCGGTAGGCGAGCCGTCGGTCAGGAGAAACACCAAGGGGCGCCAGTCCCCTTTCTGGGTCTCCGTACACTGCCGTACCTCCCGCTCCACGCACTCCATCAGCACGTTCAGCGCACCGCCCAGGGCCGTCGCGCCGCCCGCATTTACCTGCGGTTCCTGAAACTGCATCAGCTCCGTCAAGGGCATGACCTGCCGTGCGGAACTGTCAAAGGTAATTACAGAGAGATATGCCGTTTCCAATGCCTGGGGGTCCCCCTTCAGCTCGGAAAGCAGCGCTTTCACGCCCTGGCGGACCGCTTCAATCGGTTCCCCCATCATGGACCCGGAACAGTCCAGCAGCAAATAAACCGGCAGTCTGCGGGTGTAATCTGCCATATTGACCCATCTCCTTTTTTCGTTCGGACACCGTTTGGCATCTGCGGGAAAACGCCGGATTTCCCCAGCATATGTATCGTACGCCAATTCTAGCACGTTTTCCTGCTTTTGACAAGTGGTATTTGCAATATCTTTGATCCGTCCGCCGGCAAAAAACGCTGGACGCTTCCGGGTTCCCGTGCTATAATGACTGGGATACAGCCGTTGGACGCTTCGGGTCTGCGGCTGTAAAATGACTGTTAAAATTCCGGCGGCGCAGCAGGCCCGCCGGTCTGTGAGGTGTTTTTTCTATGCGCGAGGAAATGCGCTCGTTCGGCTACCTTTGCCCCAGCTGTAAGAAAACCGTTCAGGCGGCCCGGTCCGTTTTTGCCCTGGAAGCGGCGGGGGCCGAAGTGGAATGCAGCTGCGGCGGTTCCGTCCTCCGGGCGGTGTTCGACGGAGAACGTTATCATATGCAAGTCCCCTGCGGAATCTGCGGAGAAACCCACTCTGCCCGCTGTATGCCCTCCCAGTTGTTGGAAGGGGCGTCGGCGCTGGCCTGCGTCAAGACCAAGCAGTTTTGCTGCTTTATCGGTCCGGAAGGCGCTGTTGAAAAAAATTTGCGGGAACTCGCGGTTCTCGCTGAAAAGGAACAGCGCGGCGAGTCCGAGGCGTTCCTGGACAGCGTGATTATGTACGAAGTTCTCTCCGAGCTTCGGGACATCGCCGCCCGGCCGGATGGACTTTCCTGCGGCTGCGGAAGCAAGGGCATACGTATGGAGGTCCGCCGCTCCGCCGTGGACCTGATCTGCGCAGAATGCGGCGCAAAGCTCCGTATCCCTGCCGCTGCAGACCAGGACCTGGACGACCTTTGCTGCCGTATGAAGCTCGTTCTTCCGGGGCGCCCGTAAACGGTTCGGCATATCCTGGCGCTCCCGGCATATACTGAATACGATCCCCCTTTTCGAGTTTACCCTTTTGGAGCTGATTCCATGATTTCTCTGCTTGCGCGGATCTTCCTCAAACCGGAAGGCCGCTCCGAAGCCGCTCTGCGGCAGGGTTACGGCGTCCTTTGCGGCGCGGCGGGCGTCGTTTTAAATCTTTTCCTGTTCCTTGTAAAACTTCTGACAGGACTCGCCGCCGGTTCCATCGCCATTGTAGCCGACGCCGTGAACAACCTTTCCGACGCCGCGTCCTCCGTTGTGACGCTGGCGGGGTTTCTCCTGGGCGGACAGAAACCCGACGGACATCATCCCTTCGGCCATGGGCGGATGGAGTATCTGTCCGGACTGGCCGTCTCTGTTTTGATTCTGCTGATGGGCCTGGAACTTGGTAAATCCTCCCTAATACGCATCATGTCTCCTCCGCCCCCGGCGGCGGGCAGCGGCTGGACCGTTCTTCTTTTATGCACTGCAATCGGCGTGAAATTTTACATGGCCTGTTATAACCGGCGTTACGGAAAACAGTATCACTCCACTGCTCTGGAAGCTGCCGCCGCCGATTCCCTGGGCGACTGCGCCGCAACGGCTGCCGCGCTGGTTCCCGCTTTGGCCGGACGCTTTATCAGCCTCCCGCTGGACGGCTGGTGCGGTTTTCTGGTGGCCGTATTGATTTTTCGGTCCGGCTGCAAAGCGGCAAAATCCACCATCGATCCCCTTTTGGGGACGCCGCCCTCCCCGGAATTCGTGGAGCAGATTCGGGAACTGGTTTTGGCGTGTCCGGCGGTGTCTGGGCTGCATGACCTGATTGTTCATGACTACGGTCCCGGACGCGTCATGATCTCCCTGCATGCCGAGGTTTCCTCTGAGGGCGACTTACTGGCGCTTCATGAGGAAATTGACCGCGTGGAACGCGCCCTCCGGGAAAAACTGGGCTGTGAAGCCGTCATTCATATGGACCCCGTGATCACCGGAGACGGCCCTGCCAAGGAAACCCACCGCCGTGTGGAGTCCATCATTCACTGTATCGACGACAGCATCGCGATTCATGATTTCCGCATCGTTCCCTGCGGAGAGATCTCTAACGTGATTTTTGACGCGGTGGTTCCCTTCCGCTTCCGGCTTTCGGATCAGGAAGTTGAAAATAAAATCAAAACCGCCGTCCAGGCTCTGGACGGCAGTTTCCATGCCGTGGTCAATGTTGAACGCTCTTATACCTGATCGGAACCGCTGCCGGTTTTTCGGCGGCGGTCTTCTTTTTGCGCGGATCGAAATGTCCGTCAAAGGGTACTGTCATTTTTTATAAAAATAAAGTAGATTTTTGGCAAATTATACAAAAGATGAAAATTTGCAAAGTTAATTTCCAAAAAATAAAACCCAAGCGCGCCCAAATGGAACTTTCTATATGGACGGGTGAATCATGAGAGGAAATCATGCCCTGAAATGAAAGGAGTTTTTCTATGAAACAAAAACCGCATCTTCCGAAACGCCTTGCGGCGCTCCTCTGCGCCCTGGCGTTGCTGATGACGCTTGTGCCGGCTGCCTCCGCCGCTGGTACGCCGGCCATTTCCAACAACATCAACAAACAAGATTACATTACCGCCGCTTCCCCCGTTACCTCCTACCTCTACGCAAACGGACAGGGCGGCCTGACCCGGGTGGAGTACATCTCCGGCAAAGTCGTTGTTGAAGATTATGACAGCTCTTACCAAATGGTCAGCAGTCGTACCATCGAGATGGAGCTTCCCAAGTGGGGCGGTTTCTTCGCCGGAGAAGACGCCAACTTCCTCATCTTCGGTCAGGACAACATGAACGAAAGCTCCAGCGTCGAAGTGTACCGCGTTGTGAAGTACAGCAAAGACTGGGAACGCCTGGGTCATACCAGCGTCGAGGGCGCCAATACCCAGTGCCCCTTCAACGCCGCGTCCCTTCGCTGCGACGAGTACGGCGGCTATCTCTACATCCATACCGGACGTACGATGTTCAAAACCTCCATAGATGACTACCAGTATAACCATCAGGCAAACCTGCTCTTCTGCGTCAAGGAAAGCGATATGACCCTCTCGGACATCTATGCCGATATCTGGAACGAGGAATACGGCTATGTCAGCCACTCCTTCAACCAGCATATTCTCATTGACCGGGACGGCAAAATCGTCACCCTCAACCACGGCGACAGCGACACTACCCGCGGCGTCACCTTCATGAAGTATTATGCCGACGCCGGAAGCGGCAAATTCCAGGGTGCGCAGTATCAGCGGTGGGGTGCATGGATGAACATGATGCCCTTTGCGGGAGCCTCCGGCAACAACACCACCGGCGCTTCCATCGGAGGACTCGCCGAAACCAGTTCGCATTACCTGTACGCCTTCAACTACGACGGCAAAGCCTCCGCCTCCGCAAACCGCACCATCTACCTGGGCGCGATGCAGATTTCTGACGGTACAGGCAAGATGTACAAGATCGAGCCGCCGTCTGGTTTGAACACCACAACCCCCGTCCTAGTTACCCTGGGCGACGGCGGTTTCCTGCTCTGGAACGAAAAATCCGGCTACTCCGCCAATGATACGCTGGATTACGTTTCGTTCGGCGCGGACGGCGCGCCCCAAAGCCTTCCGAAAACCGCCAAAGCGTCTCTGTCCGATTGCCAGCCGATTGTTTTCGATGGCAAAGCCGTCTGGTATGTCACCAAGAATTCCGCTCCCGTCTTCTATGGCCTGGACAGCTCCGGCGTGACGGTCCTGGGCGGCGCGGTGAAACCGGAAGAACCGCCTGTGGAACCCGAAAAACCGGTGGAGCCGGAAAAACCGCCCGTGGAGCCAGAGAAACCGGTAGAGCCGGAAAAACCGCCCGTGGAACCAGAAAAACCGGTGGAGCCGGAAAAACCGCCCGTGGAACCAGAGAAACCGGTGGAGCCGGAAAAACCGCCCGTGGAACCCGAAAAACCGGTAGACCCCGAAACGCCGCCCGCCGAACCGGAAACACCTGTGACGCCCCCCAGCACCTCCGGCAAGCTGACGGTGGAAACCTCTATGTACAATCTCGCCTACGAAGGCAGCAATATGAATGGCGCCGCTGCGGCCGCAGACGGAACACTGTATATTTGGGAGCTGAACTTTGACGAGAAGCCCTCGGTCTTCAAGATTGGACAGGGTTACACTGCCGCTGGACTGGATTGGGGTCTTAACTCGAACCATGAGCTGTATTCTTGGTCGAGCATCAGCGCTGCCACAAGCCCCGCAAAGGTGCCGTTGACCGGAAACATTCTTTATGCCGATGGAGTCCACAAATGGGAGAATGTCCTTGCCTTGAAAACCGATGGAACGCTTTGGAAGTTCGACAGAGATACCCCTTCAAGCGCCCGTCAGGTTCTGACCAACGTCAAGCAGATCGATGCCGGATGGACGCACAATGATGATATGTTTGCCGTTACCAAAGACAACAAGCTGTATTTTTGGGACAGCTATGATGAAACGGATACCTTCAAGGAAATCATGAACGACGTTGCCGCGATTTCTTACGGTGCGGCGAATCTGGCGATTAAGACAGACGGAACCCTTTGGGCTTGGGGAATTATGGATTCAACGTACGATTATATTGAGCCCAACAATGCAAGGCAGATCCCGAATCTTTCCAATGTGGTCAGTGTTGATGCAAACGAACATTTGGCCGTAACTGCTGACGGTTCTATGTATTTCCTGGGTATGGCTGGGGACAACGACCTGTTTTCCAAGCTCACGAAGGTTATGGACGGCGTTGTTTCCGTTCACGGCGGCGTGTTCCTGAAGCAAGATGGTTCCCTTTGGTATTATAACAACAATAAGCCCCTGAAAATTCTGGACGCTGGCACAATGAAAGTTCCTGGCACGTCTGCCACCTCGCCGGACAAGCCGTCCACAGACAAACCATCTACGGACAAACCGTCCACGGACAAGCCATCCACGGTCAAACCGTCCACAGACAAGCCATCCGCGGGCAAACCGTCCATAAACAAGCCGTCCGCCCCGCAGAAGCCCACCACACCGACAACGCCTGCTGCGCCGAATAAGCCCTCCACCCCCAGCACCGCGAAGGACCATCCCTTCACGGACGTGCCGGACAGCGCCTATTACAAGGATGCCGTGGTTTGGGCGCTGAAAAACGGCATTACCACCGGTGTGACCGCTACGGAGTTCTGTCCGGAAGCCACCTGCACCCGGGGGCAGGTTGTCACCTTCCTTTGGCGCGCCAAGGGCTGCCCGGAACCCAAATCGAAATCCAATCCCTTTACCGATGTTTCTTCTTCCAGTGCGTTCTATAAGGCTATCCTCTGGGCCGCCGAAAACGGCATCACCTCCGGAACCACCGCCACAACCTTCAGCCCCGGCGGTACCTGCACCAGCGGTCATGTTGTCACCTTCCTCTGGCGCGCCAACGGTAAACCGGAGGCCCAAGGCAAAAGCGGCCTCGGCTATACCTTCCGCGGCAAGTATTATTCCGACGCCATCGCCTGGGCCGATGTCGAGGGCTTGATGGATCAGAACTGGTCAGGGTTCAATCCCGTTAATCTTGCGCCCCGGGCCGAAATCGTCAATTACCTTTACATCGATAGCATGAAATAAGCGTCCATCTCCTTTGACGCGCTGCAAGGACTGTTTCCCGCCCCGGAGAAAGGATGTGCTTTTATGACGTTTTTTCGTTGGATTCAACGCTGTCTGATGGAAGAAGCTGCCTCCTTGAACGTGGGGGAAAACCTAGTTCAATCCCTCCTGCATGACCCGGACAATCCCCCGGATTGTCCGCCGCCCTCCGACGAACACCCTAACGACTCGGACGCGGCCCCCTCTTTCCTCTCAAAATTTGATTTCCCGCCGCAGTCGTGAGGCTGTGCAGAAGGACAGCGCTCTTGAAACCGCAGAAGGGTTCCCGTTTTGGGAACCCTTCTGCGTGTTTTTTTCGCTTAGAGCGTCTCAATTTTGCAGCTGTACGGCTCGAGGCTTACGCCCCCTGTCTGCATGGGATATGCGTTGTGATTCAGATAGATCCGGATTTTTTGAGACGTGTTTCCCCGCGTGATTACCTCCACGTTTTCGGGTGATTCGATGGTCTCGATTCCTGTTTCGAAAAGAATCCGCCTGAGCAGTTTTTCCGTCGCTGTTGCGGACAGGCCGCAGCCAAGGTAGTACGCGGCGCCATCGCCCCAGCGTTTCCGCGTGACCGCCGCGTATTCGGTATAAAACGCGTCGCCGTAGCGGTACAGAACTTCCGCGTCACGGCTTTTCAGCATATCACGGAAGATACCGCCCGTTTCCCTTTCGCCGTTTGGTCCGGTTAACGGGAACGCGTCCGGCTCTTGCAGGCTCTCCGTTTCAACGACCGTTACGCCTGTCAGGTCTTGGAAACCGACCGGAACCGGTTCCCCAAACGGCAAATTGTTGTTTTCGTCCTTGACCGCCGTCCGGTAGGTCAAAACCAAGGTTCCGCCGCCCTTGACGAACGCCTCCGCTTTTGTCCGGAAGGACGGTTTTACAATCATCATTTGCGGTGCAAGCACAATCTTATAGGTGGAAAAATCTGCCTCTGACGGAAGTACGTCGACGGGAACGTTGGCGTCGAAAAACACCTTGTAAAGCTTTTTCATTTCGCCTGGAGCGTCCAGCAGCAGACTCTGGCGCTGAATGCGCAATGCCGCCAGGGAGTCGTAATCGTAGAGAATGGCCACGTCGCTTTGGACAGGCGCGGACAGAGCTTTTTCGTACTGCCTGATGTCCGCAAAAAAGCTCTGCACCTCCCGGAACTTCCGGCCCTTTACGTTGTCTGCGTCGAGGATGCCGTAACAGAACTGCTCCGCGCCCTTGGACGCGCCCCGGTAGCGGAAGTACAACAGAGATTCGCACCCGTGGGCCATCCCTTGGTAAGACCACATTTTCGCCTGGTTTGGGCGGGGCAGATAGCCCGTTATGTCGTGGCCCTGCGCGCCCATGATCGCCTCGGTAATCCAGAAGTTCCGACCCTTCAACCCCCGGATGTAGTCCAGACCAAACGCAATTTCATGCGGAGGAAGCGGGTTCTTCTGCCCGCCCCAGACGGGATAATGATTGTAGGACACCACGTCCAGGTTTCGGGCAACGTCTGCGTACTGGACGTGTTTTTCCAGACCGCCGCCGGGAAAATCATGGGTGATGGTCGCGTCTGGGATGATCTCTTTGAGCAGATGAACCTGGAAGTCTGCAAAATCGGAAATGCTTTTGCTGCGGAACCGTTCCCAGTCCAGACGCAGAGCCGGGTTATGCGCTACGGTGGATGCCTCCGGAATTGGAACTTCCCCAAAACGGTTGTATTCCTGAGACCAGAAGGTTGTGCCGTAGGTTTCGTTTAGCGCATCGATTTCGCCCTGGAATTTCCGCGCCAGGTAAAGCTGGAAAGCTTTGCGGCAGTTCCGGCAGAAACAGAGATCGCTTCCCTCGTGCCCCAGTTCGTTGTCGATCTGCCACGCGGCAATGGCATCCTCATTCTTGTAATGCTCCGCCATGGCGCGGATGATTTTTTCTGAATAGGCATACATCTCCGGACTGTTGAAGCAGTAAACCCGGCGGCTGCCGAAAGCACGCGTTCGACCGTCCTCCCCGACTGCGAGAATGTCCGGATGCTTTGCCGCTAACCACGCCGGAATGGCGGCGGTCGGCGTGCCCAGAAGAATTTTCAGCCCTCGTTTTTTTGCTTCCGCAATTACGCGGTCAAAGAAGGAAAAGTCATAATTTCCCTCTGTTTTTTCCATCAAATGCCAGGAAAATTCTGCAATGCGAATGATGTTGCATCCCATCTCTGCAATGGTATCCAAGTCGGATTCCAGCAGCGCAGGGGCCCACTGTTCAGGGTAATAGTCAACGCCCAGCCACATATATTTACGTTCCTTTCTGCCCGCGCCTTTTTGCTGCCGCGGTAAGTGCTTTCACACTTTACTTTATTTTTACTAAAAAATCAATCGCTTTTGAAAAATTTTCCCGCAGATGCATTTTTTCATTATTCAGCGCCTTTCAGATAATTTACTGCGGCATCATGCAGCTCTATAGAAGGATTTTGTTTCAATGGTTTGCCGGTTTTCTCGCATACGATGGACAAACTGCCCGACGTCATCCTGGCATACCCGTCGAAGATTTCCAGAACGGAGAGAATTACATCCGCTGTAACGTCGTAGAGCTGTTCCTGCAGCGAGCAATCACCATTTCGACACAGGGCGCTTTGTACGCTGAACTCCTGAATAGCTGCTAGCTGCTCCATAAATTCCCGCTGCACCGGATTGAGTCTTTTCATGCTGTTACCTCCAAATTTCTGGCTGACGCCCCGATTTTACCATAGATATTACTTGGATGCAAGATCGCTGCGGCAGGCTTCGTTTTTCTTGACGCGGGCAGCGGAATGAAGTATGATTATGGAAATTCTTTTGTCCATGCAGTAAACGGAAAGGGGTGCCGTCTTTGAAACCGGATGTCAGCGAGGCGCTGCGTTACTTGGGCGCACAGAATGCGCCGGAAAATCTTTGCAGGCAAACCGCCGAAATGGCGGAAACTATTGCATCCTCCATACAGCCGCGGTATACTTACAGGATATACGGACTGGAATTTCAATCCGGCGGCGTTGCTTTGTGCGGGACAAATATCGTATTAACTGGTGCTTCTGCATCGAAAATGCTGGGAGAATGCCAACAGGCTGCGCTGCTGGCCTGTACCCTGGGAACCGTCTTTGATCAGCGTCTTACGGCGTTTCAGGCGCGGGACATGGCACAAGCCGTTCTTTATGACGCCTGCGGCAGCGCATTTGTCGAGGCGGGCTGCGACGCCGCCGTCGCCGAACTCGCCGCCCGATTCCCGGACCGTTTTCTCACCGACCGCTTCAGCCCCGGTTACGGCGATTTGCCTTTGTCGCTTCAGCCGGACATCTGCGCCGCCCTGGATGCGTCGCGACGGCTGGGACTCCATGTGACGGAAAGTCTTCTGCTCAATCCGGTGAAGTCGGTCACAGCGGTCATCGGGCTGTCGGACCGGCCCCAGAAAGCGCGTATTCGAGGCTGTGCCTATTGCCAAATGCGGAATACCTGCGCACTGCGTAAGGGAGGGAAAAATTGTGCAACTTGATATTTTTCAGAACAAAATCGTCCTGTTGGATGGAGCCATGGGAACCGTCCTGCAGCAAAAGGGCTTGCCGCCCGGCGGGCACCCTGAACTGCTGAATCTTACGAACCCGGATTTTATCCGTTCCGTTCATAGGGCTTACTTCGATGCCGGAAGTCAGATCATCTACGCCAACACCTTCGGGGCGAACGCCCTCAAGCTTGACGGAACCGGATACACCGTTCAAGAGGTCATCGCCGCTGGGGTTCGTCTTGCAAAGGCCGAGGCCGGACCAGAACAGTATGTGGCCTTGGACGTCGGACCGCTGGGGACTCTGCTGGAACCAATGGGCAGTCTCTCCTTTGAGCGGGCGTATGAGCTGTTTGCTGAAATGGCCGTATGCGGCGAAAAGACCGGGGCCAATCTGGCGGTTATCGAAACCATGACGGACCTTTACGAAGCCAAGGCGGCTCTGCTGGCTGTGAAGGACTGCACAAATTTACCGGTTTTTGTCACTATGTCCTTTGACGAAGGAGGGCGTACCTTTACCGGCTGTACGGTGTCTTCCATGGCCCGGACGCTGGAGGGCTTGGGCGCGGACGCCATTGGTCTAAACTGTTCCCTGGGGCCGGACAAACTGGCCGGACTCCTGAAAGAGTTATGTGAAAACACCCGTCTGCCGGTGATTGCCAAGCCTAACGCAGGACTGCCGGACCCGGTGGACGGTCATTACGACATGGACCCGGAAGCCTTTGCGGAAGCGCTCCTCCCCTGCCTGGAAGCGGGCGTCACATTGTTTGGAGGCTGCTGCGGCACTTCGCCGGAGTACATTCAGGCGGTCCGGCGGGCTTTGGAGGGCAGATCCCCCGCCCCGCGGCATTTCTGGAGCGGCGGGTTTGTCTGCACCCCTACAAACCCCTTGCGTCTGGACGACATACGGGTAATCGGGGAGCGGATCAATCCTACCGGAAAAAAGAGATTCCAGCAGGCGCTTCTGGAAGATGATCTGGACTACATTCTCGACGTTGCCATTCAGCAGGAAGACGCAGGCGCGGAAATTCTGGATGTAAACGTAGGTTTTCCCGGCGTGGACGAGGTAATGATGCTTCCGCGGGTGGTCAAAAAAATCCAGAGCGCGGTCTCTCTTCCTCTGCAGCTGGACTCCGCCAACCCCGACGCCTTGGAAGCCGCTTTGCGGGTTTACAATGGCAAGGCGGCAGTGAATTCCGTCAATGGCAAGCCGGAGGTTTTGACGCGGCTTCTGCCGGTTGTGAAAAAATACGGGGCCAGTGTTGTGGGCCTGACGCTGGACGAGGCCGGAATTCCACAAACTGTTGAGGCCCGTCTTGAGATTGCGCGGAAAATTCTGGAAACCGCTTTGTCTTACGAAATCCCGCGGGAAGATGTATGGATTGACTGCCTTACCCTCACGGTGTCCGCCCAGCAGGAACAGGCCGTCGAAACCTTGCGGGCAGTACGGGCCATCCGGCAGGAACTGGGACTGCAAACGGTTTTGGGTGTATCAAATATTTCCTTTGGGCTTCCAAACCGGGGATTGGTCTCTCAGAGCTTTTTGACACAGGCTCTGTCAGCGGGACTTACGCTGCCTATCCTCAACCCCAATCAAACCGAAATGATGGACGCCGTCTTCGCTTTTCGGGTCCTTTCCGGCGCAGATGTCCAATGTCGGGATTACATCGCCCGTTTTTCTGACGTAGCGACTGCGGCGCAACCAGTTCAAAGCGCAGGGATAACATTGGAGGACGCCATCTGCAAGGGCCTGAAGGCCGACGCCGCCAAATTGGCAAAAGCTGCGCTGGAAACCGGCGATGAACTCTCTCTGGTTGAAAAACGCCTGATTCCCGCCCTGGACCGTGTAGGCGAGGGCTACGAAAACGGTCTCATTTTTCTGCCGCAGCTTCTCAGCGCAGCCCAGGCAGCCCAGGCGGTCTTTGAGGCGATTCGCGCTTCTATTGCGGAAAAGGGCGGCGCGCCGGTGAAAAAGGGGACGCTGATTGTCGCCACCGTGCAGGGCGATATTCATGATATTGGTAAGAACATTGTGAAAACGGTGCTGGAAAATTACGGTTATGAAGTCCTCGATTTGGGGCGGGATGTGCCGCCGGAAACCATCGTACAGGCTGTTGTAAAACAAGGGGTGTCGTTAGTCGGCCTCTCGGCCCTCATGACTACGACCCTCCCGGCAATGGAGGAGACTGTTCGTCAACTGCGGACACTTCCGGAACCGCCGGTTACGTTCGTTGGCGGTGCGGTGGTCACGCCGGAGTATGCGCGTCAAATCCATGCGGATTACTACGCAAAGGACGCCCGGGAATCCGTGGAAATTGCGAAGAAGGTGTTGGAATGAAAGATATCCGCGCTTTTCTCGCGGAGGAAGCCCCGCTGCTCTTTGACGGCGCAATGGGCACCTATTTCACCTCCCACCCTGGCCGGGCGGCGGAACGCTGCGAAACCGCCAATCTGACAGACCCGGCGTCCATTGCCGCGATTCACCGCACTTATCTGGAAGCCGGGTGCCGTGCTATCAAAACCAATACCTTTACCGTCGGCGTTGACCTGGCGAGCGGAAACGAAGAAACTGCGCAGCAGATCATTGGGGCCGCCTGCCGTCTGGCGCGGGAGTGCGCCGGGCCTTACGACGCTTACGTTTTTGCGGACCTTGGCCCTGCTCCTGCAGGCGGCGCGCTCTCCCGTGCAGAGAATTACTGCAAACAGGTTAGCCTGTTTTTGGAACAGGGAATCACCCATTTTTTGGTGGAAACGCTGCCTTCCTGCGAGGGAATCCCAGAGCTTGCCCGACACCTGAAAACCTGCTGCCCCAATGCATTCCTGATTGTCTCCTTCGCAGTTGCCATGGATGGAAGCACGCGGGAAGGATATGCCGGAGAGACGCTTTTTCAGGACGCCGCGGCCCTGCCGGAAATCGACGCCGTAGGTTTCAACTGTGTTTCCGGCCCCCGGCACCTTCTGGAGTACATTCGCAAATTTCAGCATCAGGGCGTACGGCTTTCCGTCATGCCAAACGCCGGATATCCCGCTGTCCTGGGCCGCCGGATTGTCTACCAGGGCGAACCGGCCTATTTCGGTGAAAAACTGGCGGAAATCGTCCAGGCTGGAGCGCAGATTGTAGGCGGCTGCTGCGGCACAACCCCGGACCACATCGCCAAAACTGCCAAAGCGTTGACGAAGCCTCTCCAAGTTTTCGTACAGCCCCGACGGGAACCGGTTTCCGTTCCGTCTGCGCCGCAGGCGAATCCGCTGTCGGAAAAGCTGGATGCCGGACGCCGGGTGATTGCCGTGGAGCTGGACCCGCCTGCCGATGACGACATCTCTTTTTTTCTCGACGGCGTACAGGCCCTGCGGAACGCGGGCGCGGATGTGGTAACGATTGCCGATTGTCCCATCGGACGGCCCCGGGCGGACAGCTCCCTTTTGGCCTGTAAAATCAAGCGGGAACTTGGCGTGGAACCCCTCCCTCACATGACCTGCCGGGACCGAAACCTCAACGCCGCCAAAGCGCTTCTGCTGGGACTGTCCATGGAGGGCGTACATAATGTATTGTTGGTCACAGGAGACCCGATTCCCTCGGAAAGCCGGGACGAGGTAAAAAGTGTATTCAATTTCAATTCCCGTACCCTCGCACGCTACGTCACCGGATTGAACGAAACGGTTTTGCGGACACCGTTCCGCTTATTCGGCGCACTGAACCTGAACGCGAAAAATTTTGCGATGCAGCTGAAGATCGCCCGGGAAAAAGAGGAAAACGGTATCACTGGTTTTCTTACGCAGCCGGTGCTTTCCAAAGAGGCCCTGGATAACCTCAAGCTGGCCCGGCAGACTTTGCAGGGGAAAATTCTCGCCGGAATTTACCCCGTCGTCAGCTACAAAAACGCCTGCTTCCTCAATAATGAAATCGCCGGGATGCGCATTTCCAGCGAGATCACCGCGCGTTACGAGGGCAAAGACCGCGGTGCGGCGGAAGATTTGGCTGTCCGGGTTTCCGCTGCCATCGCCGGAGAGACGGCCCCCTTTTCCGACGGCTTCTATCTTATGACGCCTTTCAAACGGGTCCCGCTTATGGTACGGATTCTGGAACAGCTTTCATAAAAACAGCCCAGGAGTTTCATCACTCCTGGGCTTGTATGTTTTACCGCTTCCGGGTGGAGGAAGAACCGATGCCTAATTCCATCCGGTATTTGGCGATGGTGCGGCGGGCCACCTGCACGCCGTTTTCTGCCAGCAGTTCGCAAAGCCGCTGGTCGCTCAAAGGACGCTGGGGGTTCTCATCCTTTACCAGCAGCAGCAATTTCTGCTTTACCGCCTGCCGCGACGGTCCCTGAATTCCTACGGCCCGGCTGAAAAAATACCGCAGCGGATATGTGCCCTGACGGCATTGTAAGTACTTGTCCCGAACGGCGCGGGAAATCGTGGACGGATGCAGCTCCATTCCATCCGAGAGCGTGGACAGACTCATAGGCAGCAGTTCGCTGGTTTTCCCGGTAAAGAAAGGCCGCTGCGCGTCCAGCACCGCTTCTGCACAGCGCCGAAGCGTACTGCCCCGGCGGTCCAGACTGTTCAGCACCCACCGGGCTTGCTGTAATTTCTCACGCAAATAGTCCTTGGTCTCCTTTTCGTCGGAGTCCTTCAGCAGACGGGTGTAATAGGTGCTGATGGAAAGTTTTGGAAGGTAAAAGTCATTCAGCACCACCTTTAATTCTCCGTCCAGTTCTACGATGAACATATCCGGACGCACATAGACCGTCCGCTCCTCCGGCGCAAACGCCCGGCCCGGATGCGGCTCCAACGCTGCAATTTCCCGCTCGGCCCGCCGCAGTTCATCCGGGGAAATTCCCAGCTCCCGGAAAATCGGTCCATAGTGCTTTCGCCCCAGCTCCGGCAAAAAACGTTCCGCAATTTCCAGCGCGGCTCCGCTGGACGTTCCCTTCCTCCGCAGCTGCAACACCAGACATTCCGACAGACTCCGCGCCCCCACGCCCGCCGGCTCCAGGGACTGCACCATTTCCAGCGCCTGACTGATCAACGCCTCCGGGATTTTCAGCTTCCGTAGGCCGTCCAGGTCTTCCCCGTCCAGACGCCCATCCTCGTCCAGAAGCTCCGCTATGTATTTGGACAGCGCCAGAAGCGGCTTTGACAGCCGTTTTCGTTCCAGCTGGTCGCACAAAAACCCTGCAAGACTTTCCGTCTCCCGGTCCAGAGCCCCGCGTTCCGGATAAAATTCTTCTTCATCGTGGCGGAGCGTCGCGCCCCGGACGCCGCCATCTAACCAGCTTGCCTGACGCCGAAGTTCCTCGTAGCTGCTGTACAGGTTGGATGCGTCATCCTGTTCCAAAACCGGATTTTCTTCCGTTAAACGTTCTAAATGCTCCAAAAGCTCCTGGGAATTCATCTGTAAAATTTCGATGGATTGCAGCAGTTGCGGCAGAAGCCGGACCTCCTGCCGCAGCTCCGGCTTGAGAGAAACACTCATATGCGCAGCCTCCAGCGTTCAAAATCGATTCCTGTCCATCATAACACACTTGAGGCCGCAAGTCCATTAGAACGCAAAAAAAGGGAACCCCAAATTTCTTTGGGATTCCCAGCTTTAGGGGGAGCGGCATAAAAAACACCGCAGAATGTTGGTTTGCGTTTCTTACAGGAAGATGCCCCAAACCAGAGCCAGCAGCAAAGAGCCAATGACCG
>CANDBG010000033.1 GCA_947382875.1 uncultured Oscillibacter sp.
CGGTATGCTGCTGCATAAAAAAGGACTCATTGCAGAAACGAAAAGGTTATCAACTACCCTTTGACCACAACAAGAACTGGAACAAAGAGCAATGGCAGCAGGGTGGAGCCATGCTTGGACAATTCCGGCGGTATGGTGCATCAAGATCGTGGAGCAGAAAAAGAAGCCGGACAAAGGACTCGCAGCCATCCGCAAGGGCGGAGACACTTTCGCCAGCAATGCCCTCAATACTGGAATGGATATTACCATCATTCAACACCTGCTGGGCCATACCGACCCGAAAACCACGCTTATTTACGCAGAATTGGCGCCGTGGACAGTTAAATATGAATAGGAATGGGCAGCGGCATGAACTGCCACCAGATAGAAAATGTTTAGGAGGAAATGTACAAAGATGAATCTTCAGGAGCTTTTATTCAGCGGGGGCGGTGCGGTGCTGATTCTGCTGACGCTGGTACAGATCGTGCCGGTCAAAGTCAATCCATGGTCGAAGATTGCCCGCGCTGTCGGAAACGCTCTCGTCGGCGGTGATGTGATGGGCCTTTTGCAGGAACATATCCGCATTGATGATGAACGGGACGCCGATATGCACCGCTACCGCATTCTCCGTTTCAACACGGAGATTTTACACAAAACCCGGCACACAAAGGAAGAATTTGACGAAATTCTGTACAGTATTAAACGGTATGAACGATATTGCGGCAGTCACCCGGAGTACGAGAACAACCGGGCCGTGCTGGCAATCGAAAACATTGAGCGCGTGTACAAAGAGTGCATGGAAACGCATGATTTTCTTGTGTGAGGATGAAGAAAGCGGAAAAGGAGGCAGGAGTGTGAAGGGAAAAAGGCGCAAAGCCGTCAAAACATCCAATGTGATTCTGCTGGCGATGGGACTGTTCGCCCTGGCGTTTATCGCGACCATGACGGCAATCTTCTGCATCAAGGATGCAGTGCCGGACACGCTGATTCAGTATACCCTTGGCGCGGGAGGTGTGGAGGCACTGCTGCTGGCGGGAATCAAAATTTCTAAGGTTCGGGCAGGAGAAAAGCCCGGAGAAAGTGAGGATGACTATGAATGATTTGTATGAAATCATTGGGACCCTGCTGGCGATGTTTCTGCTGTGGCTGCTGGGGTCTTTTATGCCGAAAGTCAAGGCGTGGCTGGAAGCCTGCACCAGCAAAACCACCTATGACCGGCTTATGACACTGGTCACGTCCTTCGCCAGAGCGGCGGAGCAGCTGTATCACGATCAGGACCCCGCCGGGACCCTGCGAAAGAAATTTGTTCAGGAACAGCTGACGTTGCTGGGCATTGAAATTACTGAGGCGGTCTTGAACTTGATCGAAGGAGCCGTCTGGGAGATCAACACAGAAAACAAAAAAGCCTTGGTGCGGACCAAGGAAATTGTTTCAGGAGGTGTCTGCAATGGCAACGGTTAAGCAAGTTTTAGACATTGCGCGGAAGGAGCTGGGAACCAAAGAATCCCCCGCAAACTCCAACAACGTCAAGTACAATACCTGGTACTATGGCAAGGCCGTTTCCGGCAGCGCCTACCCCTGGTGTATGGCTTTCGTGCAGTGGGCTTTTGCCCAGGCCGGAATCCCGCTTCCGTTGAAAACCGCCTCCTGCGGGGCGCTGATGAACGCGGCAAAGAAAGCGGGACTCTGGGTGACGAAGGACTTCCAGCCAGGGGATATTGTGATTTACGATTTCTCCGGCAAGAAGTCCACTACCGAACATACCGGCATCGTGGAAAGCGTTGCCGGGGCGAAAGTTACCGCCATTGAGGGAAACACCAGTCAGACCGGAAGCCAGTCCAACGGCGGCATGGTCTGCCGGAAGGTCCGAAGCACCGGCCTGATCGTCGGCGCGGTCCGGCCCCAATATCAGAAAAAGGAGGAAATCAAGATGGACAATACCCCCAGTCCCGCACATAAGGAGGCCGTCGAGTGGGCAAAGAAAAACAAAATCCTCAACGGCAATGCCCAGGGAGATTTGATGCTTTCCCAGCCTGTTACTCGTCAGCAGCTTTGCTCAATCCTTTACAACTTTGCGAAGAGTATCGGAAAAGCGTGAATATGCAACAGCGGTGGGGAAACTTTGGTGGAAAGTTTTGATACTAGGTCGAAACTTGTCGAAAATCAAAGGAAATTTCATGCTCTACATCTGTTGTAAGGTTGTTGGAAGGGAAATAAAACCGAATACTTTGACCATCTGGTATTTGATTCCTGCCGGGCAGGCCATTTTCGTTGTTAGTTTCCCTATCATTTCCCTTTGGCGGGGAAATTTATCTCAGAATACTCAACACATATTAACATAAAAAGTTTTGAATTTCCTAGAGGTTATCGGTATGTCGCAACTTTTAACACAAGCTAAATTATAGCCTGTCAATTCGATTCCCGTACCCTGCTCCAACAACCCCCTGGAACAATAATTGTTCCAGGGGGTTTTCCTCGTTTGCCCGGTGCTTTTTGACTGCATTTGGTCTTATGTGATGCTTCCGTCCAAAAGGCTGGCGGAGAGAATCGCGAGAAAATAGGACGCATTCGGACGCTGCGTCAAAGCCGTGCCAGCCAGACGCTGCAGGAGTTCAGGATTTTTCTTCCAGGCAATCGCGGAGGTTGTACGGATATTTCGTTCCACTGCCCGCCAGTTTGTTCCGTATTTCCGGGCCACTTGCGGATACAGATTTTTTGTCACCAGCTGCAAGTTGCTTTGATGGTTGACGCACAGCAAAACGGCGTCGGCGGTGAGAAAGAAGCCTTTGTAAGTCGCGTTGACGCCCAAACGCCGCAGCAGCGTATATATTTCCTGAATTTCCATTTTATTCCTCCCCTCTGTCTTCCGCCCAGTCTATTTCCTTCTGGAATCCCCTGACGATATCCAGTATCTCGTCATCGGAGAGCAGTCCAAGAAACAGAAGCAGAGTCGGCGTGGAGAAACCGCCTTCCCCTCGTTCCAGCGCTCCGTAAGAGCGGCTGGTAATCCGCAGCTTTTCCGCGAATTTCGCTTGCGTCAGGTCCAGCTTTTTACGGGTCGGTTTGGTGAAACGAACAAGATATTTTTTGGCGGTGTCTTTGTATGCGTTCATTGAAAATACCTCCTTGTTTTGTCATATTACAAGGAAATATTACCCAATTCGAAAGAATGCTTCTAGGAGGTATGCTTCCTATTTATGGAAAAATTTTTCATAGTGAAATGAAGTTCATACATACGAAAACAACGGTGATTCTATTTTGAAAGTATGCCGTTATTATACAAGGCATTCTCCCTTGACTTTGAGCAATAAAGCATACAAAATCCACGGTTTACTCGTGTCGACGTCCAAATACCCGCTATTCTGAATGCGGATTCATATAAATTCATCGCGCTGGTCTTCAGGCGCAGCAAAAACAGCATCCCGCCCAAAAACGGCGGGATGCTGTGCGCAAAAATTGACAAAAAGCGGCGCGGCGTAATTAAGCTGTCCATAGCGCTGTTACATACAAGGCGGCTGCCCCGCCGTTTTGCCAAAGGGTAACAAGACGGCTTTTTGTCCCTCGAAAAAAGCAGGTATTATTTGCGGCGGAAATTCAGATTGAGCTGCCCGTCAATGAGAGAAGTCAGATGTATAATTCGCACTCTTTTCGAACGGAGCAAGTTTTTTTCATAGCCAGGGCCGCCACAGACACCATAGCCTCGTTAACCTTTCTGGCTCCCTGAGGACAGCGGACAACGCAGCGCATGCAGGAAATACATTTTTTGCCGTCTGCTTTTCGGAGCTGCCTGCGGTCAATGGCCTGGACGGGACATTGTTCCGCGCACAGCCCACAGTTCACACAGCTGTTTCTGGCTTTTGGAACCAGACCAGCGCCGCCTGCCTTTTTGTAAGGACGATTTCCCGGAAGTGCCAAGGAATCTGTGTCTGTTCGCTGACGGAATTTCTCCAAAATTTTTTGGGAGAATTGCCGCAGGTGTTCGGCGTCCTGCTTATCGGGCCGCCCAGCGGCATACTGATGTATAATAGAGTGCTCCGCCACAGCGGCAATTGCCGCGATGACCTGAAACCCACGCGCAGCGGCGAGGTCCTGAAGCTCTGTGAGCGTATCCTCGTAAGCGCGGTTGCCGTACACGCAGAGCAGAATGCAGGAAGCTCCGTTCCCCTGAACAGCCGTCAGCCGTTGGGCCGCGAGCGCCGGGACGCGTCCCCCGTAGGAGGGAACCGCCAGCAAAACCAGGTCGCCGTTCTGGTACACATACGGAGAAAGATTTGGAGTTGTGAGGTCCGCCGTTTCGATCTCCGCGCTCCAAACATTGGTAATGATCTCTGCGGTTCGCATCGTCCCCCCTGTTGGGCTGAAAACCAGCTGTGCGTATTTCATTTTAAGTCCTCCTTATGTGTAATTTTTAGAATTACATCATGACGAGTATACAGGATTGCCGATGTAAAGTCAATATTTACATCGAAACTTTTTTGTGCTATCTTAGTTTCGAGGGAGGGATGGCTGTGCGGATCAGTACAAAATGCTCCATTGCGCTTCATTGTCTGCTGTTTTTGCACGAATACGGAGACACACAAAAAGTAACAAGCGGACTTCTTGCCTTGTCTGCCGGCTGCAATCCGGTAGTGATCCGCAATCTGATGAGCGCGTTAAAAAAGGCGGGAATTGTAGAGATCAGAGCGGGAAAGGGCGGCGCGAAGCTGTGCCGGAAACCGGAGGAGGTTACGTTGTACCGTGTTTATGAAGCGGTCGACCCAGGGTGTTTGGACAACCTGATAGGGCTGCATGCATTGCCGTCAGCGCTCTGCCCGGTTGGACGGAACATCCATGCGGTATTGCAGGCGCCCTACGGAAAGCTTCGGGAAGATGTGAAAAAGAGCCTGAACGCCTGCACATTGGCGGATATTATTGCGGAATATCATTCGATCAATCCTTGACGCTTCGAACCTGAAACGTGGGAAATCGTTCGTTGACGGACAGGAACAATCATGCTATAATCAAAAAGAATTTGCGATTTAAGGGGTGGCGCGTATGGAAATGCACATGAAAATTTATCTGCTTGCCGTGGTGCTGCCAACGCTGCTTGGCGCAGGGGTCCGGTTCTTCTGCCGCAAGTTCTCCCAGGCATGGCTCATTACCCTGTCTGCCGCGCTGCTGACCTTCGCCGCTTGGGTCATTGCGCAAAACCCGTCGGTGCGCGGCAGCGAGGTTTACGGCCTCCGAACAATCTGGCTGATGTGGTTTGCGATTGGTTCCTCACTGGTTGGATTGCTCACATTCAGAAAAAAATAAATTTCATTTTTCTGTCTTTGTGTTCTTTTTGCTGCGTGCTTGAGCAAGCCCCTTCCACAGCCGCCTCTTGACTTTTTGACAGAAAACGGGGATAATGGTACACGCTTCTAAGAATTGGCGGGCCGCTCGCCGTTAAGCGGCAGCCGCGTTTTGCGGTATCTTTGGAGGTTTTTATGGCACCTGACAGCCGTTTCTTTGACGAGATGGAGGCTCGGATTCCAAAAGGGGGCGTCCGGACCCGTTTTGCGCCGTCCCCGACGGGCTATATGCACGTAGGCAATTTGCGTACGGCGCTCTATACCTGGCTGATTGCCCGTCATGCCGGAGGAACGTTTATCCTCCGCATTGAAGACACCGACCAGGGGCGTCTGGTGGAGGGCGCGACGGATGTGATTTACCGTACCATGGCCGAGTGCGGCCTGACCCACGACGAAGGACCGGACGTGGGCGGTCCTGTGGGACCTTATATTCAGTCGGAACGCCGGGATTTGTATGGAAAATATGCGCATCTTCTGGTGGAAAAGGGCGCGGCGTATTACTGCTTCTGCGAGAAAACGGAGTCCGAGGAGGATTCCGGCGAGTGGGACCGCGCCGCCGACCCCTGCCGTGACCTGGACGCCGCAGAGGTGAAGAAAAATCTTGCCGCCGGAAAGCCCTATGTCATCCGCCAGCGGATTCCTCGGGAGGGATCTACGACGTTCCATGACGTTTCCTTCGGAGATATCACGGTCGAAAATAAAACCCTGGACGATCAGGTTCTGCTGAAACGGGATGGTCTGCCGACCTATAACTTTGCTAATGTCGTCGACGACCACCTCATGGGAATTACCCACGTGGTCCGGGGCAGCGAATATTTGTCTTCCGCGCCGAAATATAATTTGCTGTACGAGGCGTTCGGCTGGGAAATTCCCACATATGTCCATTGCTCTCCGGTCATGCGGGACCAACATAACAAAATGTCCAAGCGTCACGGCGACCCGTCCTATGAGGACCTCATTGCTCAGGGCTACCTGACGGATGCCGTGCTGAATTACGTGGCCCTTCTGGGCTGGGCGCCCAAGGGCGAGCTTTCGGAACAGGAGATTTTCTCCCTTCAGGAGCTGGCGGATGCCTTCGATATTGCAGGTATTTCCAAATCTCCCGCGATTTTCGATATCGCCAAGCTGGACCACTTTAATGCCGTTTACCTCCGCGCCCTTTCGCCGGAAAACTTCGCCAAGGCTGCGGAACCCTATATCCGTCAGAGCGTGAAGAACCCGGAGATTGATACGGCGGCAGTGGCAGAGCTGCTTCAGGCCCGCTGCGAACGGCTGACGGACATTCCCGAAAAAGTCGACTTTTTCGACGCCCTTCCGGACTACGGCCTGGAACTGTTTACCAACAAAAAATCCAAAACCAACGCGGAGGTCTCCAAGACCATGCTGGAAGCCGCCATACCGGCTCTGGAAGCCCTGCCGGAATGGTCCCAGGACGGCATCCATGACGCGCTGATCGGCCTTGCGGAAAAGCTGGGCGTGAAAAATGCCACCCTGATGTGGCCCGTCCGTATTGCCGCGGCTGGCAAACAGGTTACGCCCGGCGGCGCGGTGGAAATCTGCCGTATTCTGGGGCGGGAGGAAACCCTCCGCCGCCTGCGGCTGGCCCTGGACCGTCTTTCCGCTTGACATTGTAAAATGGAATTTGAAAAGAGATGCAGCGCAGGGGAAACCGAATATCGAATACAGCGGTTTATTTCTCGCTATGTTGATACGGAAAAAATTCCCAATCGTATCCTCTTGTGGAATTCCTTGAAAGACGAAATAAAAACGGTGTGCCGCCCTTTTTCGCAGGTCATGACGCTGGATTTCTTTCACGGCAAAACCTTATTCGTCTACGACGAACGGGATCATGTGTTATGGCGGGCAAGCTGGTCCGAGGTGCTTCAGCTCGTAAGCCATTTGGAACCCTGGGAAGAAAATATCGATCTTCTGTTGTTCGACGAAAGCCTGGACTGGTTCGCCGCCATTACACACGAAGACCTCCTGACGCTTTGCGTGGGGACACCGCTCGTTTGACAAAACGTACCAAAAACTAAAATTTCAATAAAAGGATTGGTTTTACTGCATGAGCAAATTAGTCATTCCCGCCGGATACCGGATGCCCCTTACCAATAACCAGCTCCAGCGGGCCATTGAACTGATTCACGCGGATTTTCAGCACAATCTGACCATTCGCCTGAATCTGCACCGGGTTTCCGCTCCGCTGTTTGTGGATGGCCGTACCGGCCTGAACGATGATCTGAACGGCGTGGAACGGCCTGTGGCGTTCGATATCCCTGACGTAGAGGCCGACGGTCAGGTTGTTCACTCCCTGGCGAAGTGGAAGCGTCTGGCCCTGAAACGCTATGAGTTCAAAGCCGGCAGCGGCCTCTTTACCGACATGAATGCAATCCGCCGGGATGAGGTCGTCGACAACCTGCATTCGATCTATGTGGACCAGTGGGACTGGGAAAAGCATATCGAGGCGAAAGATCGCAACCTGCAATACCTCAAGGATACCGTGCGGTCCATTGTGGGCGCTATGTGCGACACCGCCGCCACGCTGCGGAACAATTTCCCTGCCCTTACCTTCCGCCCGGACCGGGACGTTTACTTCATCACGACCCAGGAGCTGGAAGACCGTTTCCCGCACCTTTCCCCCGCAGAACGGGAACTTGAAATCTGCCGTAAGCACCGTACCGTATTTCTGATGCAAATTGGCAAAACACTGAAATCCGGTGAGCGTCACGACGGCCGCGCCCCGGACTACGATGATTGGGAGCTGAACGGCGATATCCTGATGTGGAACCCTGTTCTGAAACGCGCCTTTGAAATCTCCTCCATGGGCATCCGCGTGGACGCCGCCGCCCTGGAACGTCAGCTTGCCGCCGCAGGCTGTGAGGAACGCCGTGAACTTCCTTTCCATAAAATGCTTCTGAACAATGAACTGCCGTTGTCCATCGGCGGCGGAATCGGGCAGTCCCGGCTTTGTATGCTCCTTCTGGGAACCTGCCATATTGGTGAGGTGCAGGTGAGCCTCTGGGACGAGGAAACCCTTATAGGCTGTATGCAGGCCGGAATTACCCTGCTGTAAGGAGGCGTTCCGTGGAAGACCGGTTTGATTTTTTAACCATGGATTTCTTTACCCGTGCCGAGGTGTTCCCGGGCAGTCTGGGCGCGTTTCGTTACCGATTCCAGCGGGAGGGCTGGCTGGGTAATGGCGCGCTTCAAGCCTGGGTTTACGAAAATACCTGCTTCGAATTGGCGAAGGACGTAGAGACGGAAACCTTTCCCTGGACCGAAAAGGGCGTTGCGGCCCTGCGGCTCTGGATGGCGGAAAAATATGCCGCCCGCGGCGGGGAACCGTACCGGATTCCTTATCCGCCTGTGCAGAATCAGGAGGGTGCATAAACGGAATTAACCACCAAAATGCTGCTGGACCTCTCTCACACCCTGGCGCGGGATTATCTGGCTCAATTTGCCTGCCCCTGGGACGCTTTGGCCGGTATTTCGGATTTCATTCTGGAACTTGGTTCGCAGTTTAGCCCGGACGGATATTCTGAAGCTACACCGAACGTTTGGGTTCATAAGAGCACTCACGTGTTTCCGTCGGCGTACCTGGGCGCGCCCTGCATTATTGGCCCGGAAACGGAGGTCCGGCATGGCGCTTTCGTACGCAGTTCCGCTCTGGCGGGGGTGGTTCTGGGCGATTTCGCGGATATCGGGTGCAACAGCGTTCTGAATCCCGGCACCGTGATTGGCCGGCGTACCAGTGTGTATCCGTTGTCGTCCGTCCGCGGCGCGGCGCCGCGCCGCCGGATTGTATTTATAAGACGGCAAATGATATCGTAAAACGCGCTTGACGCTTTGCCCTTTCCATCGCTCTACGCTGCGTAGGTTGCCTGTGTGACCGGTTCATGGTATTCTGTGAGGGAAAGGTGCGTGAAATTTATGAATGGTTATATTACTGGTGGAACCATCCGGCGTTTGCGGGAGGCACGGCGCTTGACGCAGGTGCAGCTGGCCGATTTGCTGAACGTCAGCGGCAAAACCATTTCGAAATGGGAAACCGCCCGGGGCTTGCCCGATATTTCGTTGTTGGAACCTCTTGCCAAGGCTTTAGGGATTTCGGTCCCGGAATTGCTTTCCGGTGAGCAGATTATCAATGCAAACCGCAGTGCAAACCTTCTTCGCTCCGCTCTGTATGTCTGCCCGATTTGCGGTAATGTGATTCATGCTTGCGGCGCGGCGGCGATTTCCTGCTGCGGCGTTTCTCTGCCGCCCTTGGAGGCCGAAGATCCGGATGACAGGCATTGTGCACAGATTGATGCCGATTCTGATGGCGAATACTTCTTCTCAGTTCCTCATGAAATGAGTAAGGAGCATTATGTTTCCTTCGTCATTTATCAGACGCCGGACCGTTTTGAGCTGCGGAAGCTCTACCCGGAAGGGCCATGCGAGGCGCGCTTCTTTCCAAGAGGCGGCGGCATTTTCTATTGGTATTGCAATCGTCATGGTTTGTTCCGCCAAAAGCTGTAACGGCAACCCCCAAAATGGCAGTCAAAAAGAAGGGGCGGACAATAGGTCCGCCCCTATAACGCGCACGCAATAACATTCAGCTCGTTCACCACCCAATCGCATCAAGCCATTTCGCGCCGCGGCGAAGTCAGACGCACCAGCAAGTCGATTTGATCTTCTTGTTTGGTTTCCACCAAGTGATTTCAACCGCCTGATTCCACCGCACTATTTTGCCCACCGATGCAGCGGCAGCGGAGTTAGACGCAGAGGCAAGTCGATTTGGACTTCTCGTTATCAGAGGCAGAAATCCGCAGTCTTGCACCGCACCTAACAAACGCTCTTTTCTTTTGGACCGTGAACGGCCCGTTTTCTTTTCTCTCGCCAGAGAAAAGAAAATGGGGGGTTCAAATTGGCACCAGCCGCCCGGAAGCGGCTGTTCCCCAGGCTTTTGCCGTTTTGTTACAGTTTGGTTTCAAAATGAGGGGATGGGTTGCGCCGGATGGGGAAATATGATAGAGTAATGTAAACGAAAGGGGTGGAAGAATGATTCGCTTTTCTTGCAAATAAAACGGAATCAGCAAAAGCGCCGTTTCTTACGGTGCCGCTGCGCCTTTGCAAGAAAGTGAACCATTGTCCCGTACTTTATGAAACCGCGCTCCGAAAAGAGCGCCCTGTTCTGCTGTGACGGACTGTAAGAAACGCTTTCTTACAGTCTTTTTCTTTTTGCAAGGCGCGGCTTTTATCAAAGGAGGTCTATCCCTATGTCTATGATAAAAGTGGAACACCTGACGTTTTCTTACCCCGGCAGCTACGACGATGTTTTCCAGGACGTCAGCTTCCAAATCGATACCAATTGGAAACTTGGCTTCACCGGACGGAATGGCCGCGGAAAAACTACCTTCTTAAATCTCCTCCTCGGAAAATACGAATACAGCGGTACTATTCAAGCCTCCGTCCCCTTCGACTACTTTCCTTACCATGTCCCGGACAAACATCGCGCCGCTTATGAATTCTTGCCCGAAATCTGCCCCCTCGCGGAAGAATGGGAGCTTATGCGCGAACTCTCCCTGCTGGATGTGGAGGCCGATGCCCTATACCGCCCGTTTGAAACCCTCTCCAATGGGGAACAAGTGAAAATCCTGCTCGCCGCCCTGTTCCTGAACGAAGAACATTTCCTCCTCATCGACGAACCGACAAACCATCTCGACCGGAATGCCAGAGCCATCGTTTCCGCATATCTTAACCGTAAAAAGGGCTATATCCTGGTCTCACATGACCGCCGCTTTTTGGATGGCTGTGTCGATCATATCCTCTCCCTCAACCGTGCTGATATCCAGGTCCAAAGCGGTACCTTTTCCGCCTGGCTCTCTGATTTCGAAAACCAGCAGGCGCTGGAACAGGCTCAGAATGATCGCCTGCAAAAGGATATGAAGCGCCTGCAGCAGGCCGCAAAACGAACCGCCGTCTGGTCGGACCGGGTGGAGGCGTCCAAAATTGGCGCGGCGGACAAAGGCTTCGTCGGACACAAAGCCGCGAAAATGATGAAACGCGCCAAGTCCATCGAAGCCCGGCAGAATCAGGCCGCAGAACAGAAAGCCAGTCTCCTCAAGAACCGTGAGACAGCCGAAGATTTGAAAATTTCCCCGCTGCCTTATTTTGCCGACACCCTTGCCGCCCTGACCGATGTCTCCGTCTGCTACGACGGCGCGGCGGTCTGCCAGCCGGTCTCCTTTACGATCCAGCGCGGGGACCGTATCGCCCTCGACGGCAAAAACGGAAGCGGTAAAAGCAGCTTATTAAAACTCCTGCTGGGTCTTCCCGCCGAACACACTGGTACCCTCAAGCTCGGTTCCGGGCTGATCATCTCCTACGTCCCCCAGGACACCTCCCACCTGCACGGTACGCTGTCCGATTTTGCGGAGCTGCATCAAATCGACGAAAGCCTCTTCAAAGCCATTCTGCGGAAAATGGACTTTGAACGGGTGCAGTTTGAGAAGGATATGTCCGATTTCTCCGGAGGCCAGAAGAAAAAGGTTCTGCTCGCAAAAAGCCTCTGCGAATCGGCGCACCTCTACCTTTGGGATGAACCCCTGAACTTTATTGACCTTTATTCCCGTATCCAGATCGAGCGTTTGCTGCAGACCTTTTCCCCTGCGATGGTTTTCGTTGAGCATGACGCCGCCTTCCGGGAAAATATCGCGACCAAAACCGTGTACCTGTCCGGCTTGTGACTTGCTAAAAGGCTAAATCCAAATCCACATCCCCCTGAATGCCGTCTACGCGGCCTGTGTGGGAATATTGCCAGAGGTCAAAATGATAATAGAAATCCGGTACGGCGTCGTATTCCGCTAACCATAAATCATAGTCCGTCAGTTCCCGCAGATCGTAGCGCAGATACCCCTGGGTCCGATTGAAATACACCGCCGGACGATACCCCGCTTCCTCAATTCGCCGGCAGAACGCCGCCGCGCAGCGCGTCAGCGTTTCTCCGTCCAGGCCGTCGGTGCGGGCTTCGTCATTTGGAATCGACTCCCAGTCAAAGGCCACCGGAAACGTGAGTGCCTGGCCGTCCAGAATGTCCAGAATATACTCCGCTTCTTCCTCCGCCTCGTCAGGGGTGATGGCCTGGGAGAAGAAATAGACGCCGACCTCCAGACCGGCCTCCAGCGCTCCTTGTAAATTCTGCTCGAAGGTCTCGTCCAGAAACAGACCGCCCTGCGTGTAGCCCCGGTGCCCCAGACGTAGAATCGCAAACTCGATGCCGTCCGCCGCCACGGCCTGCCAGTCAATGTCTTTCTGGTGCGTGGAGACGTCAATGCCCGTTCTGGCCGTCTGACCGTTGTATGTGTAGCTAATCCGGCCCTTTTCGTCCTGCTGGAACGACTCCTTGTCATAAGGGTTCAGCGGCATTCCCTCCAGGGGCGTCAGGACCCGGTCCCCAAATTGAAACGTGACCGGTTCTTCTTCCGGGTCCTCTTCCGATTCGTCGCCTCCGCCGCCCCGTATGGCGAACAGCAGCGCCGTTACAGCCAGAATTACCGCGACCACGGAAAGCGTCAGGGACGCAATGTTCCATCGTTTGTCCATAGCAGGCTCCTCCCATTTTTCGACCGTTTTCTCTAGTATACCACAAATTGCCCGGTTGTACAAACTAAAATGCAGGGGCGGACACACCGGTCCGCCCCTGCGATTTATCCTATTTGTGCGCCGTCAGGTTTCCGCCAGGGCCTCAAAGGGCCACCCGTTTTCTTTCGCCCAAGCCTCCGCATAGGACCCGGCAGGGGCGTAGATGGTCATATCTTTGTATGCTCCATCTATGTATGTTTCCAAAATATATTCCATTTCCATAGAGCTCATGTGTTTCAGGCTGGCCGGAAGAACCAGCCGCCGCAAATGCGTGCAGCCCTCGAAGGCGCAGGAAATTTCCTCCACGCCCTCGGGCACGATCACCACCTCCATAAAACACCGCTGCCAGAGGTTAACAATGTTGTTGTTATGGAAGGAATGGAAGGTGTATTTCATGGCAGTCATCCGGTCCTTACCGATCATACGGGGAACCACAACGTCCTCCGGCGGGGACACGAACCCTTTTTGGTTGTTGATGATTTTGCCGCATTCCCCTTTCCAGCTCGTAAGGCACAGGGTCCCGTCACCGCGTTTTCGATAGCTCCAAAACTCTTTGGCGATGCCCGGGGGAGCGTGCCGATGGTTTTGGAATCCTCCAAGGCTTTGGCACGTTTCTCCGCCGCTTTCCGCTTTTTTTCCGCCGCCTCCGCCTGTAAGTCGGCTTCCGTCTTTTTTGCCTGGGCCTCCGCGCGTTTGATCTGACGGTCGGCTTTTGCCATTTCCTTTTCAAATTCTTCCATCGGGTCCACCGCCGACGGGCCTAACCAGTGGTGCTGGTACTCCATGATGGCCGCCCGGACCTCCATGTCATTTCCGGCTTCGTCGATCAACAAAGAGACCTCCTTCACCGGAAGCAGCTTTTCCTCGAACAGAATCCGCAGAAGCGGGTAACTCTGGACAGCGTAAGGAAACAGATTCTTTCGCTGGCTCTTGAGTATTTCAGATACTCCGCCCGGATCTCCGGGTCGTATTCCAAGCCCCGTTCCGCGGCCTGGGCGAAGCCTAGAACCGCCTGAACTTTATTGCACGATTCCAGGGCGGAAAGGTGTACCTGCGGCAGAATCAGCGTTGGGCGGCCATACTGGAAGGTGTAGCGGTTCACATCAAATGTTCCCAGAACCTCCACCTTTTCCAGTTTCTTACACAGAGAAAAACCGCCGCCAAAGTGCGTCACGGAAGCGGGGAGCTTCAATTTCTTCAGCGACCTGCATCCGGAAAAGGCGTAGATTTCTACCTTTTCCAGTCCTTCGGGCAAGTCGATTTTCTTGAGTCTCTCGCAACCGTCAAATGCAGAAATCCCAATGACTTTCAGCGTTTTGGGCAGACGTGCCGTTTGGAGCCAGGCGCATCCGCTGAACGCATACTGCTCGATTACCTCCACACCGCCGGCAAATACCACCTTTTTCAGTTTTTCGCATTTCTCAAACGCCCAAGCGCCGATGACCTTCACGCTGGCGGGAATCGAAATCTCTTCCAGCACCACATTTTCCCGGAACGCCCCGGAGCGAATCTCCGTCACGCCCTCGGGGATTTCCACCCGGCGTTCCATTTTGGTGCGCCCGGTGACTGCGCCGTTCCGGATAATCAGACCGTCCTTTATGACCGCATCGGTTTCCGTGCTCACGTTTGTTTACGCCTCCTTCTTGCTTCGCCTGACCGGCCGTTTGGTCCATTATATACCATCCGTCACACGAATATAATATCGATTTTGTAATTTCCGGCGGGACATCCCCCTGCATGGAACCGGCCGGCGTTCTGCACATACAATAGAAGGGCAGAAACCCTGCGGCGAAAGGAGATGGAACACATGACGGTCGGAGAGGTCCTGGCGATTGCGCGTCTGGAAATCGGCGTAATGGAATCGCCCCCCAACTCCAACAACGTAAAATACAATACCTGGTACTACGGCAGACCGGTCAGCGGACCGGCGTATCCCTGGTGTATGGTGTTTGTGCAGTGGGTGTTTGCGCAGGCCGGAGGCCCCCTGCCCTTCCGTACGGCCTCCTGTTCCGCCCTGCTGAACTGGTACAAACGCAACGAACCGAGCCATGTTGTCAAAACGCCAAAACCGGGCGATATCGTGATTTATGAATTCGGGCACGCCGGGATTATCGAAAAAGTGGAACACGACGCCATTTTAGCCGTCGAGGGAAACACGTCGTCCGGCACGGGCGGAAGCCAGTCCAACGGCGGCATGGTTGCCTCGCGTCTGCGTAAAATTTCGCTGGTGGAAGGTTATATCCGTCCAGACTATCAGGAGGCTTCGCATATGGATAATACTCCCAGCCCCGCGTTTCGGGAAGGCGTGGAATGGGCCGTGAAGAACGGTATTTTACAGGGAAATCAGGAGGGCAATCTGATGCTCTCGCAGCCGGTTTCCCGGCAGCAGCTCTGTACAATGCTCTATCGTTTCGCAAAATTATACAAATTGGAATAATTTTTGTGTCCGGCGCGCCGCCAGACTGCACGCAGAAAAGGGAGACGTTTCCATGTGAAACGTCTCCCTTTTTGGGATTTTTTTATTTGGGCTGTTCCGCAAACGCCGGGACTTCTTCCACTTCCGGCGCGGGGGTCGCCTCGGGAACCATGTCCTCCGCGAAGCTCTGGTACGCCTGAAGGCCCGTGCCGGCGGGAATCAGCTTGCCGATAATCACGTTTTCCTTCAAGCCTAACAGATGGTCGGCCTTGCCCTTGATGGCCGCTTCCGTCAGAACCTTGGTGGTCTCCTGGAACGATGCTGCCGACAGGAACGAATCCGTAGCCAGAGAGGCTTTTGTAATGCCCATCAAAAGCTGCACGCCCTCGGCGTGACGGAGCGGTTCGCCGTCCTCACGGCGTTCACCGTTGGCATTGCGGCGGTCGATTTCATCGTTGGCGTTCTCCAGGTCGAGAACGTCCACCATCGAGCCGTCCAGCAGCGTCGTGTCACCGGCGTCTTCCAGACGCACCTTCCGCATCATCTGGCGGACAATGACCTCAATGTGCTTATCGTTGATATCCACGCCCTGCTGACGGTACACGCGCAGAACTTCCTGAATGAGATAGTTATACACGGCGTCCGCGCCGCGGATACGCAGAACATCATGAGGATTCAACGCGCCGTAGGTGAGCTGGCAGCCCGCCTCCACGACGTCGCCATCCTTCACCTGCAAGCCGGTGTGAGGCACGGCATAGGTGCGGGTATCGCCGTCGGGCGCCGTAATGATGATATTCAGCAAACTGCCCTTTGCGGCCTCCTCGAAACGGACAGAGCCGCCGATTTCCGCCAGAGTAGCCATACGCTTGGGTTTGCGGGCCTCAAACAGCTCCTCGACACGGGGAAGACCCTGGGTAATATCTCCGCCGGCCAGACCGCCGGTGTGGAACGTACGCATGGTCAGCTGTGTGCCGGGTTCGCCGATGGACTGCGCCGCGATAATGCCCACCGCCTCTCCGGGGCCGACGGGACGGGAAGTCGCCAGGTTCATGCCGTAGCACTTGGCGCATACGCCGCTGGGGGCCTTGCAGGTCAGAACCGTGCGGATCATGACAACCGGCTGTTCGCCGGAGGCCGGGTCAAAGGCGCAGCAGTCGCCGGGACGGATGTTTTCCTGTACCCACTTCCGGGATTCCAGGGTTTTTGCGTCGGACTCGTTCATCATGCGCTCGTTGGAAATCAGGACTTCGCCGGTTTCCGCGTCCACCACGTCGCCCACCAGGAAGCGGCCCCGCAGACGGTCCGACAGTTTTTCAATGACCTGTCCGTTCTCGCTGATCTCCGAAACCTTGATGCCGTGGGTCACATGGCAGTCATCCTCCCGGATAATGACCTCCTGGGAAACGTCCACCATGCGGCGGGTCAGATAACCGGAGTCGGCGGTACGCAGAGCGGTATCGGCCAGACCCTTTCGCGCACCGCGGCTGGAAATGAAGTATTCCAGGGCCGTCAGACCTTCGCGGTAGTTTGCCTTGATCGGGATTTCGATGGTCTTGCCGGCGGTGTTTGCAATCAGGCCGCGCATACCTGCCAGCTGACGAATCTGCTTCATGGAGCCGCGGGCGCCGGAGTCGGCCATCATGAAAATCGGGTTGTAGCGGTCCAGGTTTTTTTGCAGGGCGTCGGAAACATCGTCGGTGGTTTTCTCCCACGCTTTTACGACTTCCTTGTAACGGTCCTGGTCCGTCATAAAGCCCATTTTATACTGGTTCTCAATTGCCAGAACCGTCTGTTCCGTATCGGAAACCATTTCGTATTTCTTCGGCGGGATGGTCATATCCGCGATGGAAACGGTAATGGCCGCCTGGGTGGAGTATTTGTAGCCGGTGGCCTTGATGGCGTCCAGCACTTCAGCGGCGGCGGTGAAACCGTGCTTGTTGATGGTGCGGTCCACAATCTGACCAAGCTGCTTTTTGCCGCAGGTGAAGGTGATTTCATAATCACAGATGTGCGCAGGGTCATTGCGGTCCACGAAGCCCAGGTCCTGGGGAAGATTATGGTTGAAGATAATCCGGCCCGGGGTGATTTCCACAATATGGCTGTGTTCCACGCCGTCCAGCCACTGTTTCCGGCGAACCAGAATCGGGCAGTGCGGACCAATCACGCCCTCGTTGTAGGCCATCAGGGCTTCATCTTCGTTGGCGTAAATGCGTAAGGGGCGGTAAACCGCAGGCCTTTGACCCTTTTCCAGCGCCTCGTTGGCCGCGACGAACTCGTCGGCGTTGACCACCGTGCCCGCAGAAAGATTTGTGTCGCCCGCGTCCTCGCACCAGACTTCCTCCGCGCCCTTTTCCCCGCTGCCCATGCGGTCCATGGTGAGGTAGTAGCTGCCCAGGACCATGTCCTGGGTGGGGACGGTAACAGGGCCGCCGTCCTGGGGGCGGAGGAGGTTGTTTGCGGAAAGCATCAGGATACGCGCTTCGGCCTGGGCCTCGGCGGACAGCGGCACATGAATGGCCATCTGGTCGCCGTCGAAGTCGGCGTTGAAGGCGGTACAGTTCAGGGGGTGGAGCTTTAACGCGCGGCCATCCACCAGCACCGGCTCAAACGCCTGAATGCCCAGACGGTGCAGCGTCGGCGCACGGTTCAGCATAACGGGGTGGTCTTTAATGATGACGTCCAGGGCGTCCCAGACCTCGGTAACGCCTTTGTCCACCATTTTCTTGGCGGATTTGATGTTGTTGGCGGAACCGTCCTCGACCAATTTTTTCATAATGAACGGACGGAAGAGTTCCACCGCCATTTCCTTTGGCACACCGCACTGGTAGATTTTCAGCTCGGGGCCGACCACGATGACGGAACGTCCGGAGTAGTCCACGCGTTTGCCCAGCAGGTTTTGACGGAAACGGCCCTGCTTGCCCTTGAGCAAATCGCTCAGGGACTTGAGCGCCCGGTTGTTGGCGCCCGTGACGGCGCGTCCGCGGCGGCCATTGTCGATCAGGGCGTCGACGGCCTCCTGAAGCATCCGCTTTTCGTTCCGGACAATAATATCCGGCGCGTTGAGCTGAATAAGCCGCTTGAGCCGGTTGTTCCGGTTAATGACGCGGCGGTAGAGGTCGTTGAGGTCGGAGGTGGCGAAGCGTCCGCCGTCCAGCTGGACCATCGGGCGCAGCTCCGGGGGAATCACAGGCAGGACATCAATAATCATCCACTCCGGCTTGTTGCCGGACAGCCGGAAAGCGTCCACCACCTCCAGACGCTTGACAATCCGGGCCTTTTTCTGACCGGAAGCGCCTTTCAGTTCGGCGTGGAGCTGGGCCGACAGCGCGTCCATGTCCACATCCATAAGCAGCTTTTTCACGGCCTCCGCGCCCATGCCGGCCTGGAAGTCGTCCTCATATTTTTCACGGTAATCCCGGTACTCCCGTTCGGAGAGAATCTGGTTCCGGCTCAGAGGCGTTTCGCCGGGGTCCGTGACGATATAGTTGGCAAAATACAGCACCTTTTCCAGAATCCGGGGACTGATGTCCAGCAGCAGGCCCATCCGGGAAGGGATGCCCTTGAAATACCAGATATGGCTGACGGGGGTTGCCAGCTCAATGTGTCCCATGCGTTCCCGGCGAACCTTGGATTTAGTCACTTCCACGCCGCAGCGGTCGCAGATTTTGCCCTTGTAGCGGATTTTCTTATACTTTCCGCAATGGCACTCCCAGTCCTTGGTCGGCCCGAAGATCCGTTCGCAGAACAGGCCGTCCCGCTCAGGCTTGAGGGTCCGATAGTTAATGGTTTCCGGTTTTTTCACCTCGCCGTAGGACCATTCCCGAATCTGCTCCGGGGAGGCCATGCCGATCTTAATGGCGTCAAAGGCGATGTTGCCGCCGGTCTTGTTGTCGGTCATATGCGAGTTCCTCCTTATTCGCCGTCATCCAGGAAATTTTCTTCCAGGCCCACGTCCGCGCCCGCATCTTCGGGGGCGTCCTCGATATCGTAGCCGGATTCCTGGAACTCCGCTTCCACGTCCTCGTTGTAGGCGCGCTGCCGTTCGTCGTCGGCGTCCATCCGGGCCAGGTTGAAGGTGTCCATTGCGTCCTCGTCCTCCCGCAGCTCAATGGCGTTGCCGTCGGCGTCCAGAACCTGAATGTCCAGGCAGAGGGCCTGAAGTTCCTTTACAAGCACTTTGAAGGACTCCGGCACGCCGGGCTGGGGAACGTTGTGGCCCTTGACGATGGCCTCGTAGGTGCGGACGCGGCCCGTCACGTCGTCGGATTTCACGGTCAGGATCTCCTGCAGGGTATAGGCCGCGCCGTAGGCTTCCAGGGCCCAGACCTCCATCTCGCCGAAACGCTGGCCGCCGAACTGGGCCTTGCCGCCCAAAGGCTGCTGGGTCACGAGGGAATACGGACCGGTGGAACGGGCATGAATCTTGTCGTCCACCAGATGGTGGAGCTTCAGGAAGTAGACATAGCCTACGGTTACTTTGTTGTCGAACGGTTCGCCGGTACGGCCGTCATAGAGAACGCTCTTGCCCTCCGGGTCGAGACCGGCCTCCGCCAGCATGGAGGAAATATCTTCCTCCCGCGCGCCGTCAAAAATCGGCGTGGCGACCTTGCAGCCAAGGGCGTGCGCGGCGTAACCGAGGTGGACTTCCAGCACCTGTCCAATGTTCATACGGGACGGAACGCCCAGGGGGTTCAGTACGATATCCAACGGCGTGCCGTCGGGCAGGAAGGGCATATCCTCCTGAGGCAGCACGCGGGACACAACGCCCTTGTTGCCGTGACGTCCGGCCATTTTGTCGCCAACCTGAATCTTGCGCCGCTGGGCAATATATACCCGGACAACCATGTTCACGCCGGGGCCGAGTTCGTCGCCGCCCTCGCGGGTGAAGACCTTGGTATCCAGCACGATACCGCTCTCACCGTGAGGAACTTTCAGGGACGTGTCCCGGACTTCCCGGGCCTTTTCGCCGAAAATGGCCCGCAGAAGGCGTTCTTCGGCAGTCAGGTCGGTTTCGCCTTTGGGCGTCACCTTGCCGACGAGAATATCTCCCGCCTTGACCTCCGCGCCGACGCGGATAATACCATTTTCGTCCAGGTCTTTGAGGGCGTCATCGCCGACGTTGGGGATGTCACGAGTGATTTCCTCGGGACCCAGTTTCGTGTCGCGGGCGTCGATTTCGAATTCTTCGATGTGAATGGAGGTGTACAAATCCTCCCGGACGAGCCGTTCATTCAGAAGAACAGCGTCCTCGTAGTTGTAGCCCTCCCAAGTCATGAAACCTACCAGGATGTTTCGGCCCAGAGCGATTTCACCCTGTTCAGTGGCGGGGCCGTCGGCCAGGACGGTGGGAGCCATGACCTGACCGTCGGGGCCAACCTGACGGCCATGGACCCGCTCGCCCACTTCCACAATCGGACGCTGGTTGATGCACGTGGTATGGTTCGAGCGCAGGAACTTGATGAGTTTATAATCCTTCGTATGGCCGCTGTCATACCTTACGGTAATATGGCGGGCGTCCACGGAGGTTACTACGCCGTCGCCCTCCGCCAGCACGACGATTTCGGAGTCCACGCAGATTTTGTGTTCCATACCGGTGCCGACAATCGGGGCCTCGGGCCGCAGCAGCGGCACCGCCTGACGCTGCATGTTTGCGCCCATCAGGGCACGGTTTGCGTCGTCGTTAGGGAGGAAGGGAATCATTGCCGTGGCGATGGAGACCATCATGCGGGGGGACACGTCGATATAATCCACCATATTCCGGTCCACGTCGACGATTTCATCCCGGTGCCGTCCGGTAATACGGGCGTTGATCAGGCAGCCGTTTTCGTCCACCGGCTCCGCCGCCTGTCCAACGATATAGTTGTCTTCTTCATCGGCGGTCATATAGGTGATTTCGTTGGAGACCCTGCCGGTTTCCTTGTCCACGGCCCGGTAAGGCGCTTCGATGAAGCCGTATTCGTTGATGCGGGCATAGGTGGCCAGATAGGAGATCAGGCCGATGTTGGGACCTTCGGGCGTTTCAATCGGGCACATACGGCCATAGTGGCTGTAATGCACGTCACGAACCTCCATGTTGGCGCGGTCACGGCTCAGACCGCCGGGGCCAAGAGCCGACAGACGGCGCTTGTGGGTCAGTTCGGCCAGGGGGTTCGTCTGGTCCATGAACTGGCTCAGGGGGCTGGAGCCGAAAAACTCCTTGATGGCCGCAGTAACGGGCCGGATGTTGATGAGGCTCTGGGGGGTGACGATATCCATATCCTGAATGGTCATGCGTTCCCGAATGACCCGTTCCATACGGCTGAAACCGATGCGGAACTGGTTTTGCAGCAGCTCGCCCACGCAGCGGAGACGGCGGTTGCCCAGATGGTCGATGTCGTCCTTGACGGAGATGCCCCGCGCGAGGCCGTTCATATAGTTAATGGAGGTCAGAATGTCGTCGACAATAATGTGCTTGGGAACCAAGTCGTCCTTGTGCAGCTTGATCTGGTCAATGAGGTCCTCGCCGCTGTACTGGCCCAGCAGTTCCCGCATGACGTCGAAGCGTACCCGCTCCTTGATACCGCATTCCTGCAAGGGATCGAAGTCCACATAATGCTTAAGGTCGCACATCCCGTTGGAAATGACCCGCAGAGATTCGCCCTCCGCGTCGATGGTCACGTCCGACACGCCTATGGTGTCCAGGAGCTGAGCGTCCTCTTTGGTGAGGAGGTGGTCTTCGTCAAAGAGCATCTCACCGGTAGCGGGGTTGGCCACAGGGTAAAGCAATTTGTGTCCCATGACCCGCTGCCACAGCGAGAGTTTTTTGTTGAATTTGTACCGTCCCACGACGGAAAGGTCGTACCGTCTGGGGTCGAAGAACAGGTTATTGACCAGGGTTTCCGAGGCTTCCACTGTCGGCGGCTCGCCGGGCCGGAGGCGGCGGTAGATTTCCAGCATGGCGTCTTCGTAATTTTTGCAGGGGTCCTTTTCAAGGGTGGCCGTGATGCGGGGATCGTCGCCGAACTGGTCGAGAATTTGCTGGTCGGTCTTGAGTCCCACCGCCCGCAGCAGGCAGGTGACAGGAATTTTCCGGTTTTTGTCGATGCGTACCCAGAACAATTCATTTGCGTCGGTCTCGTATTCCAGCCAGGCGCCCCGCTGGGGGATGACCTGGGAGGTCAGCAGGGGGAGGTCGGTTTTGATGTCCACCTCACTGCCATAATACACGCCGGGAGAGCGGACGATCTGGGAGACGACCACGCGTTCCGCGCCATTGATGACGAAGGTGCCGGAGTGGGTCATGAGAGGGAAATCGCCCATGAAGATTTCCTGTTCCTTGATTTCCTCGGTCTCCTTGTTCCGCAGGCGGACCTTGACTTTCAGCGGCGCGGCGTAGGTGGCGTCCCGGGCCTTGCACTCCTCCACATCGTACTTTGGTTTTTCGTCCATCTTGTAATCGATGAACGTTAATTCCAGGTTGCCCTGGTAGTCGGAAATTGCGCCCACGTCGGCGAAGACTTCCCGCAGACCGGACTCAAGGAATTCCTGGTAGGAGGTCTTTTGAATTTCCAGCAGGTTCGGCATGGGGACTACTTCTTCATAGCGGGCAAAGTTCTTGCGAAGGGTTTTTCCGTAATACTTGTCTTTTGCCATCTTCACATTCACCTTTCTTCGGCTCCATAGGGCGGACGTTCCAGCTGTGCGGGGCGTGTGGGCACGCCGGGCGCTGTTGTTAAATTTTTTCGCCACAGTCTTGCAATTTCATGGGAAATGTGCTACACTGCAAGCAATCCTAAGATGGAGGAGTCTCCCTAGAATTCCATACAAGTGCCTTAGTTTACCATAACCCTGCTTGTTTTGTCAAGTAGGGATTTTCTTTGTCCCTTTTACTTTTCGTGTTGATAAATGCCCCAAATAAGAATTCTTCGACGAAATGACGAAAGGGCGATTACCAGTATGGATAACTGTCCGATAAACTGGGAGTCGAGGTTATCTAACATATTCCGCTTCCAAAGGTGCTATAACATCAGGGTTCTGTCTGACCCAGGCCATGGCGCAGCTACATATGACCGCTGTCAACCGATCCTCGATAAAACCTTTATCACCATTTTCCTTGAGAATCTGCACGAGAATTTCCGCAGTCTTAATATCGTCGTCACTAAATCCATTACCTAGTTGAAGATATTGCAAAAAAGCATCCAGCATTTTATGAAAATCCTCGTCCCAGTTCATACAACCGTTATCCAAAAACTCATGCTGCACCCTACCCGCGATTCGGATGATCTCCCCCTGCGCTGTCCGCGCTTTTCCGCACGGTGGAACAAGGTAATCCCAAAGCATTTGGAACAGCTTATCCTCATCCCCCTCGTCCGGAACATTGATGGGAGAAATGCCGTCATGGATAGGTTTTTCTTTTAACTTCACATCATTTTCAGCCATTACAAATTCCTCCAAGTTCCAATTTGCCGCTCTGATTATATCATTGTCAATTTCCCATTTCAAGCAGAGATTCGTGAAATCGCCAGTGCGCATATTCAGCAACACGAAAGGTAAAAGGGATTTTTCTTTCTCCCTTTTACCTTTCGTGTTGCTGAATGCTTATTTTTGAAACACTTCGTCAAAATAGCCAAACAGAAACAGCCCATATGGGCAACTGCCCGGTAAACTGGAATTAGTCTGATTGCCGCTTTTTATATTCTTCGTCTGTAGGAAAACGCCAGCCTTCATCTGCATCAAGAACTAATTCCACATCATCAAATGTCGCATTCCATTCGGCATTTACTAAAAGTTTAGTTATTTCTGTAAGACATTCCAACCAGTAATTTGCAACTTCAAATAATGTTTTAGGACCATTTCCAGGAAGCTTAGTAGAACCACTGAAAATGATGTTATCCTGATACTCGTTTTCATCATACATACAGAAATCTTCCACTTTTCTCTTAAAAGGATATTTAGAGCAATATTTCTCTATAATTTTTTTGGTGATTATTTTTTCTTGTTCTGTCAAAGATTGCTTTCTGGTTGCTTTATAATAAAGAGCATATGACATGATGTATCCTCCTCCAAATCTATATTTACTATTCTGATAATATCAAAGACGACACCACACGTCAACTTGAAATTGGCAGAATCGACGGAGTTTATCTCCGGCAACACGAAAGGTAAAAGGGAGTTTTCTTTTTTTCGTGTTCACCTCTGAAACCGAACTGCGGCGAACATGCAAAATGCAAAAATTTGGCCGCAGGGGCGGATCTGTGTGGCCGCCCGCCGCTTTCGGCCACAAATTTTCCGTTTTTTCGCAGCAAAAAACCAGCCGGTCCCAGGCAGGACCAGCTGGTTTTACATTGTTTAGTCAGTGACGTAAGGCAGCAGCGCGATTTGACGGGCGCGCTTGATGGCCTCGGTCAGCTGACGCTGATGCATGGCGCAAGTACCGGTGGTGCGGCGGGGCAGAATCTTGGACCGCTCGGAAATGAAACGGTGCAGCTTTGCCGCGTCCTTGTAATCAATGGACTCGCACTTTTCCACGCAGAATTGGCAGACCTTGCGGCGCTTACCCCGTCCGGGGCGGCCAGGCCGTTCACGATCAAAAGCCATAAAAATGCTTCCTCCTTTTCTTCAGAAAACCGGTCAAATCCGGGGATTTGACGGAAAGAGCCGGGTTTGGATGTCATGGAGACCGGCGGCGGTCAGAAAGGTAATTCGCCGTCTTCCTCGCCGATTTCGGAGAACTCGGAATCTCCGTAGGGCGCAGAACCGCCGGATGCGGCCGGAGCGGAGGGTCTGGCAGGCGCGCCATAAGGCGGAGGTCCGCCGTAATCACCGCCGGCAGCGTCACGTTTGGAGTCTGCGAAATAGACGTTCTCCACGATGACCTCCGCGCTGCGGCGCTTATTGCCGTCGCGGTCGGTCCAGTCGCGGAGCTGCAAACGTCCCTCGGCCACGGCCATACGGCCCTTGGTGAGGTATTTGCTGACAAACTCCGCGGTGTTGCGCCAGGCAACACAGTCAATAAAATCCGTTTCCTTTTCGCCGTTCTGGGACTTGAAGTCCCGGTCCACCGCCAGAGTGAACGAGGTCACGGCGGTACCGGTCTGCGTGCGGCGCAGCTCCGGGTCACGGGTCAGACGGCCCATCAGAACAATTTTATTCAGCATGACGCGTTCTCCTTACTCGCCCTTGCAGACGATCATGGAACGCATGATGCCGTCGGTAATACCGAAGACGCGGTCCAGCTCCTTGGGGAAGGACGGCTCGCTGGTGAAGTTCATAAGAACATAGTAGCCGTCGTTTTTGTAATCGATGGGGTAAGCGAGCTTGCGGGGACCCCACTCCTCCACCTCAACGGCGGAACCGTGCTGTTCTGCCAGGGCTTTGAACTTCGCGACGAGGGCGGCAATGCCCTCCTCACCCTGTGCAGGGTCGATAATGTATACGACCTCATAATTGGCAGAAACCTTTGCCATGTTTGCACCTCCTTTTGGACAAATGGCCCTCATCTCTTTCAATGAGAGCAAGGATATGTTCGCGATTGCGAACCATTATATTATACCGGATGTTTTCAGAAAGTCAAGGGCATTTTTACGATTTTCCGCTTTTTATGGCAATAAGTCTTTACCGTTCGCACTTCCAGAACGCCACGCTGTACGGAGGAAGCTCGCTTCCGCCGCCGAAATCGTGGAGTTTTCCGGTCAGGAGGTCCACCGCCTGACCGCAGCCCGCGTCAAAATGGGCCGTGTAGGGCGCGTCGGAGGCGTTGATGGCTACCAGTACCCGTTCACTGTCCGTTCGGCGCTGGAAAATGGCTTGATGGTTCGTCAGTACCACGTCCTTGAAATCGCCGCTGCAAAGGGCGTCGCTTTCCCGGTGCGCCTTTGCCATGGCGGCGATCCGGTCGGTCAGGTCGTTCCACTCCGGCCCGGCAAACGCAGGACGCAGGGCATCGTCACTGCCCTTGGCCTTTTCGCCCGGAACACCCCACTCACTGCCGTAATACAGGCAGGGAATGCCCGGCATGCCAAACAGCAGGCCGTAGATCAAGGGAAGGTGCTTCGGGTTTTGGAGGATGCTGGCAACGCGCGTTACGTCGTGATTATCCACAAAGCAAAGCAGGTGTTTTCCTTTGTAAAGGGTCCAGTTTTCCGGACCAAACTGCCGCTTGAGGCTGTGAATAATCTCGAACATATTCATGGAGTTGAAGCTGGAATACAGGCCCTTGTAGCACTCGTAGTTTGTACAGCTGTGAAGGAGGCCGTCGCTGACCCACTGGTTATAATCGCCGTGGAGCGTTTCCCCGACGAGGAAGAAATCCGGTTTCAGCTCGCCGGTGAACTGGCGCAGACGGCGCAGAAAGTCCTTGTCCAGACAGTACGCCACATCCAGACGCAGGCCGTCGATGTCGAACGCCTCCACCCAGAAGCGTACACAGTCCAGGAGGTAATCCACAACGGCGGGGTTGCGGAGGTTGAGCTTTACCAGTTCGAAATGGCCCTCCCAGCCTTCGTACCAGAAGCCGTCGTTATAGCCGGAATTGCCGTCGAAATTGATGTGGAACCAATCTTTATAGGGCGAATCCCACTTTTTTTCCTGCACGTCCCGAAAAGCCCAGAACCCCCGGCCCACGTGGTTGAAAACGCCGTCCAGCACGACGCGGATGCTGTGGTCATGGAGAACCCGGCAGACTTTGGCGAAATCCTCGTTGGAACCCAAACGGCAGTCGACTTTCCGATAGTCTCGGGTATCGTAGCCGTGGCGGTCGCTTTCGAAGATGGGGGAAAGGTAAAGGGCGTCAGCGCCCAGACGCTGGATGTGTTCGGCCCAATCGGCAACCTTTTCAATCCGATTTGTCAGAACGCCGTCGTTTTCCAGCGGCGCGCCGCAGAACCCCAAAGGATAAATCTGATAAAAAACACTGTGTTCGGCCCACATATGCAAGTTTCCTTTCTGGTTATAGAATGTCCGATGACCACGCAGACGCAAAACGCCGCCGCGCCATGGAAGGCGGTTCAGCAGGGAAGCTGCCGGAGCTGCATTATAACATATTTTTGCCATAATTTCAAGGTCCGGCAAGCCAGGGAGAGCGTCCAAACACGCAGGTAAGGGAAATCAAGGTCAGAAACGGGTACAGTGAGCCCCTCCCCGTTATACTCTGCATGGGATATGGTTTTTTATCATTCCGCATTTTGAACGTTTCTCTACGGAAGTTTATGGACGATTTCCGCACATTCCCGGAAGGTTTCTTCGTCGGTCCGCCAGATTTCGTATTCCGACAGAGACGGTAAGCCCATGGAGACCGTCGTTTTGCGGTAACGCATTCCGCTATTCAGAGGCGCTTTGCGTCCGGTGGTGTGGAAAACACGGATGCCGGTATGCTCGTAAATTTCCCGGATGTTTTCCTTTTTGACGCCGCAGCCCGCCATAATGGCAATCCGGTCTGCCGCCTGCCGGCGCACCGCTTTCAGAACGTCTCTGCCTGCCGCGGCGTCGCGGGCCTGCCCGGAGGTCAGAATGGTCCGGCAGCCCAGTCCTATGGCCGTTTCCAGGGCCGCCAGCGGGTCGCGGGTCATGTCGAAAGCACGGTGCAGGGTAACATCCAAACCGCCCGCGCAGGCCGTCAAGCGCTCCATGGCGTCCGTGTCCAGGTCGCCGTCCGGGGTCAGCGCGCCGATGACAACCCCGTTTGCGCCCAGGTCCCGGAACCGGCGGATTTCTCCGCACATTTCCTCAAGCTCCGGCGCGGTGTAGAGAAAGTCGCCGAAACGGGGACGAATCAGGACGTTGACCGGGATACGGCAATCCCTCTGAACCTGCTGGAAAAGCGTAGGAGAGGGCGTTGTGCCGCCAATGGCGAGGTTTGCGCACAGTTCCAGACGGTCCGCCCCGCCCCGCGCGGCCGCCATGCTGGACGCATAGGAATCAACGCAGGCTTCAATCAATGGCGTGTTCATGATAGATTCCCCCTTTCGCTGTTATTATGGTATCTTTTTCCCCGGAAGTCAAGAACTGTTCAGACGGACCGCAGGGGCGGGCCTGTGTGTCCGCCCGTCCCCCCGTTTGCCGCCGCACCCGAAAAAGCGCGAAGAATTTCCTTGACATCGACCAATGGAATGTTATCATAGAAGGGTGGGTGTCCGTCAGGGGCTTACGAACCCCGGCGTTTGTATTTGGCTGTGACGGCGAGTCCCGCCAGAAGCGCCGCCAGCGATGCCCCCAGAAGAAAATACGTGCTGCGGTTCAGCGTTTCGGAGGGCGCGGCGGCTTCGTCAGGAGGACGTCCGGACGGTCTGCCGCTGTTTCCGGTCGGTTTCGACGGTTCCCCTTCGCTGCTTTGGGGCTGTCTGCCGCCAAACGCGCCGCCGCGCTCCATGGTTCCCATGTCGGAGAGCGTCAGTCCGGAGGCGTCGACCAGCGCCGCGCTGTCGGCGGATTGTCCTTCGCGGGTGGACGGAATCGTTCCGGCCAATTGTCCGCTTACGCTCTCCCGCCGCAGTTCACAGAACATCTTTAACGCCGTTACGCCGGTTTCAAATTCCTCGTACGTACAGAATTTGGTAGGATCTTTTTCTACGTAGGACGCAATCAGCGCATACGCTTCATCAATGATGGCCGTACAGTCTGTGGTGTTCAGAAATTCGTACATGGATTGATGATACAATGCCATCGTTTCCTCGTTGGAGAAAATCCAGTCGATCATGGGACGGTCCCCGTCGCCGGTGACAGATAACGGCGTGTCGATTGGGTCGTTGACCGCCTGTTCGGCATCCTGACCCTGAAAGGTGCCAAAGGCTAAGTTGTAATCCCAGGGAATCATGGACAGTTTTCCGTCTTCTTCGTATAAATAGTAATTGTGTACCATGGAACCCGTGTAGCTGTCTCCGTTGCAGACGAAGTTATGGACGGCAAAGTAACGCAGCGCCTGATCTGTGTCCACCGCCTCCGCGCCGTTCTCACTGAGGGTTTTCAGGGCTTCGATCAGACGGGTTTGATCCGCCTCGGTAATCTCCGTTTTGGCGCTGCTGAAAATGTTGGCGTAGCTTTCCGGGTTTTCGTCCGTGTATTGGAGCTTCACGTCACTTGCCCCCATGCCGCCGCCGGGCATTCCGCCGGGCGAATCGCCGCCGGGTCTGCCGGGAGGCGTAAAGTCTCCGTTCCTTGGGTCTCCCTGGAAGTCCGGAAGGTCCTCCGGCGGACGACCGAAATCCGGCTGCTGACCATCTTCAAAGTCGAAGTTTTCCATATGAAAATCCTGCCCGTTGCCGCGGCCTCCGCCAAAGCTCATGCTGTCCGGCTTGTATAACGCGCCGTGCTGACTGCCGTAATTGCGCTGGAGAAAACCGTCCTCCACGCCCTCTACCGCAAGATACAGACCCCAGTCCTCGCCGTTGACGGTGAGGTATACATAGCTGCACAGCGGCGCGTTTACGCCGTGCGCGGCCATCAGCTGATAAACCAGATAATCTTTCATATAGCTATTGTCCTGGATGACGTTGTTCAGACAGAGCTTATCCAGGCCGTAGTACGTTTTGCCGCTCTCGTAGTGATCGAATTCCAGCTTGAAGCTGTACCGGTCGCTGTCCATGGCGGAAACCATCGAGAGGGAGGTATTCCCCTTTGCGCGGATGCCTACGTTTTTATACGCTTCGTTGTCAATCACCACCGAACAGGCTGAATATTCCTCGTTTTCACAGGTTTCCAGAAAACTGTCCCAGCCGTCCAAAACAATGTCGATGGTGTGGACGCTGGCGGTGTTGAACAGACGGGTTTCGTAGCCCATGACCGTAGAGGCGGGCCGGACGCCAAACGCCTCGCCGTTTACAAACAGCGCCGTCAGCAGAAGCGAGACCATGGCGGCGGCGATGCAGATGCGGTCGATGTATTTATGCGTCGACATTTGCGCCTCCTTATCCCAGGTAATCCCCGTTATAGCTCACCAGTACGGCGCTTTGCACGCCGTCCAGCTCGGACAGAGCGTTGATGAAATCCGTGTTGTCGTCTTTCAGACGGATTTCCAGGTTCAATTCAATCTGTCCCTTTTGCGCGGTCTTGCTCTTGACGGAACAGCGTTCCGTGTGCGCTTCCAGGAATGCCTGCGCCTGCGTTTCGGACGCGTGCCCGTCGCATTGCAGCACAATGATGTATGGATTTACATGAGACTTTCGGTTCACGAACACCAGCAGGACCAAACCCGTAAAGGCGCTGCCCAGGACGGCCAGCGGAATCATACCCGCCGCCAGAACAATTCCTACCGCGATGGACCAGAACAGAAAGGCAATATCAAGAGGTTCCTTGATGGCGGTGCGGAAGCGGACAATGGAGAGCGCGCCCACCATGCCGAGGGAGAGAACGACATTGCTGGTAACGGCAAGGATTACGATGGTGGTAATCATGGTGAGGGCCACCAGGGTGACGCCGAAGCTGGATGAATACATCACACCGGCGAAGGTTTTCTGATAAACCAGGAAGATAAACAGGCCCAGACAGAAGGCCAGTACCAGTGCGATTGCCATGTCCAGAAGGCTGACGCTGGTGACGTTTTCCAAAAAGCTGGATTTGAAAATATCATTAAA
>CANDBG010000034.1 GCA_947382875.1 uncultured Oscillibacter sp.
ACAGACAGACAGACAGACAGACAGACAGACAGACAGACAGACAGACAGACAGAATCAGTCTGTCCTTTTTTGCTGCTCTAAAAAATATATGCTTTCCTTAGGCGTGTTCTGCCCGCAGATACCATACTGCGGGCGGGACGCGCCTTTTTGCTTTGCGTCTGGAACAAAATCTTAAAAGAAAAGAAAGGAAATGGGCAACATGATAACAAAACAACGATTTTTAAGCCTGCTGCTCTGCAGCGCCATGCTGTTTTCCGTTTATCCGACTTCAGCCTTTGCCGAAGCAACCACAAAGGACAGTGACGTTTCCGTAGGCACAAGCGGCTTGTGCGAACATCACCCAAAGCATGACGAGGCGTGCGGCTATACCAAGAGCGCGGAGGGTATGCCCTGCAATCACGAACATACCGAGGATTGCTGCAAGCCGGTTGAAAAGTGCGTCCATGAGCATATGGGTGAGTGTTATCCGCAGGAAAGCCTATTGGGCAACCTTGTCACCCCGCCCGACGCGGAGGAGCGGGAGCCGGCAAACTGCGCTCATGTTTGCAGCGAAGAAAGCGGCTGTATTACAAAAGAATTGGACTGCATGCATGAGCATACGGAGGACTGTGGCTATCTTCTGACAACAGAGGGTACGCCCTGCGGCTTTGTCTGCAAGGTTTGCACCCCACAGGACAGCGGCGCCCCCACCGCATTGGAGGGGCTGAATGAAGAAATCGCCGCCCCATCTAACGCCGTTGTGCTGGCAGATGCGGATACAACCGTAAATAAGGCAATCATGCCGGAAACAACGGGAATCAGCAGCCCGGCATCAGTAACGACTGGTAAAGGAATTTACTATGCACCCAACGATTATATCTATTTTGGTATAAACAGCGAAGATGGCGATAAGCCTATCAAATGGCGGGTATTAGCCGCCACAGGCGGCAATGATACCAGCCAAAGTGTCTATGATGGAGCAACAACTTATGATAACGCTGGCAGTACTGTTGACGGCGACAAGGCCATGTTTCTGCTGTCGGAATATTTATTGGGTGACAAAGCCAAGGTGAACCGTCTCCTCACCATACCATTTAATTGTGTAAACAGCAATGAATGGCAGAACAGCGATGCACAGAAGTGGTGTAAAAGTTTTGCGGAAGAGCCAAGTAACTTCTCCGCAGAAGAACAAGCCGCCATGCTTGGCACAACAAAGAGTGATGGAGAGAATAGTCTCTTGTTTAGCGTCCCTGGTCTAAAATGGGAAAAAAGTGAACTGAAGACAGAAAAACTGTTTTTTCTGTCTGTTTCAGAGCTTTCGGCCTTTGTTGGGAATTATAACCAAGCACCTGGATTCGCCGCAGCATTAGAAGGTAAAAACGCGTTTAATTCCTGGGAGGCCAATAATTGGTGGATGAGATCACCATTTGTGAGATCGCCAACTTATAATGATCCGGCGGGTTTAGTTGACAGAAATGGTTTTGCGAGCAGCTACAATGTGCTTAACACTAATAATGTACCAGCAACCACATCAGTCCGCCCCGCTTTTAACCTGAATCTGAACTCTGTACTCTTTTCATCCGCCGCCGAAGGCGGCAAGCCGGACGGTGGTCTGCAAAAGGTTGCAGACTATTCGGGCAATGAATGGAAGCTTACCTTAAAGGACAGCAGCCGCGACGATTTTGCCGCAGATTGTATCGCATATACAGAAACAAAAGCGGTTATTTCCTATGAAAACACTATTATTGGGGAAAATGAATATATTTCTGTTATTATCGAAGACAGTGGGGAATATACCCACTACGGAAGATTGAAAAATCTTACAGACAGCAGTGATGCAAGCGGCACAGTGGAAATTGACCTTACAGGCATTGATATAACAGGCAAGACCCTGTATGTTTTCAACGAGCAGTACAATGACGACAAAACGACTGACTATACAAGTGATCTGAAACAGGTTGCTGTACTGCAAAAAAACGCCTGCAACGTAGATTTTACCCTGTCTAACGGTCTATCCACGGATGGGAAGAACTATTGCTTTATGAACGCGGACTACACCACAACGCTGACCGCAGACAGCAGCCATATACTCCCTGACAGCATAACGGTAACAGTAGGCGGCAAGACGTTGCCCGCTGCGGAATACACCTATGAAAACGGCACACTGACAATACCAGCCAGCAACATTACAGACGATATTACAATCACCGCCAGCGGCGTTGAAGCGAAATCGAAAGTAAGCGTTTCTCCCGAAAGTCATACCTTCACAGAAAAGCATGTCGGTTATACCGACGCCCAGGAACAGACCTTTACTATTAAAAATACAGGCAATCAGCAGATAACAAATTTGTCTGTTTCCCTTTCCGGCAATGTCTTTACCCTGATACAGCCAGCACAAACGGAGCTTGCCCCAAACGATACCGCTGCCTTTACCGTCAGGCCGGACACAGGGTTTGCGGCGGGAGAGCATGAAGTAACCGCCAATATCACAGGAAGTAACGGAGTAGCGGCGACTGTCAACCTGTCCTTTACAGTGAGCGACCATCAGTGGAATAAAGGTCTGACCCACAATGACACTCATCACTGGCACGAATGCACGGTCGGAAGCTGTACGGAAAAAAACGGGGAAGCCGAACATAACTTCGGCGGCGGCAAAATCTGTACTGACTGCGGTTACAGCACCGCAGACGCGGCAACACCGAATATTACAGGCCAGCCACAGGGTTACACTTGTAACATAGGTGATACGGTTACTTTGACCGTTACCGCAAATGCAAGCGACGGAGGCTCACTTTTTTATCAATGGTACAGCAATACAACAAACAGCAATCTAGGCGGCAGCATAATCACCGGAGCAACAGATCCCGTCTATACGCCGCCCACGGCTCAAGCGGGAACGGCCTATTACTATTGTGTTGTAACCAATACCAACACCAACGCAACGGGCGCACAGACTGTAACAGCAACTTCCAGCCCAGCGGAAATTGTGGTGTCTCCTGCTGCTCCGAATCAGTACACCGTAACGGTACAGGACGACGGAAACGGCACGGCTTCCGCGTCTCCTCTCTCTGCCCCAGTGGGAGAAACAATCACTTTGACCGCCAATGCGAACCCCGGCTGCCATTTTGAGAAATGGGAAGTGGTTTCCGGCGGCGTGACAATCAGCGGCAACAGTTTCAATATGCCTGCAAATGATGTGACTGTCAAGGCGATTTTTGAAAAGGACAGCCCCATACTGCCGACAGAGTATACCATAACCTTTGACGGAAACGGCGGAACAAACCCGGCTCCGCAGACCACCACAGGCGGGAAATTGAAAAACCTGCCAACTTCCACCCAAAGCGGCTATTCCTTTAACGGCTGGTATACCGCTGCAGCGGGCGGCGAAAAAATCACGCTTAGTACCACCTTTACCGCAGATGCCACAGTTTACGCACACTGGACGTATAACGGCGGCGGGGGCGGCGGTGATTACACCACCCCGACCTATATCAGCAGAACCCTATCCAAAGACGGCGTGACCGTTACAGGCAGCTCCATTTACCAGTACGCTGCCCTGACTGTTGAAAAAAACCGCCTGCACAACAGCGGGAATTGCGACAGCTGCGGACAAATCCGGGAGTGGCAGGGACAGAGCCGCGTAATCTCCATTTACGACGTGGCTTTAAGTCACAGCTTCCGGGGAACAGTCACCATTACATTTCCCGTTTCCAGCGAGTACAACGGAAAGACGCTGACCGTCGCCCATTGCCTGAAAAACAAGCTGGAAACTTACGATGTGACCGTATCAAACGGGAAAGTCACCGTCACCGTAAACAGCCTTTCCCCGTTTGCCATTTTGGACAACAGCGAGGATGAACCGGGCAAGGAGAACCCCGACACAGGAGTAACCAATCCCTTTACCGACGCAGGAGAAACAAGCTGGTTTTTTAACGATGTGATGTTTGTCTACGAAAAGGGCCTGATGGCGGGGACAAGCGCGACAACCTTTTCTCCCGGCAGCAACACCACCCGCGCCCAGCTTGCGGTGATCTTCTACCGCATAGAGGGAAGCCCCGAGGTGGAGGGCCGGAATGGTTTTACTGATGTTGAATACGGCCCCGGTACAGCGTGGTATTATGACGCGGTGACATGGGCAAAGCAGAGCGGCATTATGAGCGGCTACGGAAACGGCGCCTTTGGCCCCGGCAACCCGATTACCCGCGAACAGCTTGCGGCAATCTTCTGCCGCTACGCGCAGTACAAAGGCTATGACGTGGCGGCGGCGGGAAGCCTTGACCGCTTCACCGACAAAGACAAGGTTTCCGCATGGGCGAAAGAAGCCCTTACATGGGCGGTTAGCTCCGGCATTGTAAACGGCACAGGAAGCAGTCAGCTTTCCCCGCAGGGAACCACGACCCGCGCACAGATCGCGGCTATGCTCCACCGCTTTATGGACAGGTACGAGCAGGACGAACATCGAAGCGTAATAACAACCGGATAAACAACAGAGGAGTGGCGGGATTTTTCCCGCCACTCCCTTTTTATTTTCATTTGACAAAGAGGACGGGTTACAACAAGCCGCTATTCATAGATTATAAGCAATTAGGCAATCGAGGAAAGGGGGTTTTTCTTTTGCCACAGAAAACTATATCCGTTACAAAGACGAAACACAAGATTGGTAAAACAACTTATATCGTATGTTCATCGGCAAGCGAGAGCGCGACGGACAAGCTGGACGAAAAGATAAAGAAGCTCATTCATAAGGAAATGGAGCAAAGTGCCGTAAACGCCTAAAATTAGGGCGTTTTTTCATATTTTGTTTGTGTCTTTTGCAATGGTTCATGGTAAAATATCATCACAATGAGATGGGGGTGGATAATTTGGATTTTGTTTTACGATTGCTCTGCAACCAGAAATGACACACCTTGATTGTCCAAAGGGTATTGCAATTTTCACAAAAATCAAATATAATATGCCTGCAACATTAGCTGTTTTATAGCTTCAAATTGAAATATAGGAGGGATTTATGGCGCAAACAATTTATTACGCAAAGTCTTCAGAGGCGGATGGTTATCAAGAGACAAATCAGAGCCACTTGTTAAAAACCGCATGTCTGGCAGAGCAATTTGGTTTGGAAATTCACAGAGCTTTCGAAGCCCGTCTGTGCGGTTTGCTTCATGATTTTGGAAAATACAGCCAACGGTTCCAGAATGTTCTGAACGGAACTGCTTCCAGTATCGATCACGCCGTAGGCGGAGCGGTCTTTTTGTATGGAAAGTCCCGCGGAAAAGCGGCCTTCTACCCCGCGATTGAAGCGATTTATGGTCATCATAACGGGTTAACCGCTTTTTCTCACCTGAAGTCTGACTTGCATGGTTCCTTCTCCGGCCCGTTCGTTTGCTGCTCCGGCAAAAATGCCGCACTAGCAGGCAAAGAGGAGTATGGTCAGGCAGAGCAGGCATTTGCTCATGATTTTCCGGATTTTGTCCTTCCAGCTCTTCCGAAGGTCTCCGCGGAAGGGGCCGTGGAGGCTATGCTCCATACAAGACTGCTGTTTTCCTGTCTGGTAGACGCCGATTACAGTGTTTCTGCCGGTATTACAAAGTGGAACACCCCCCATCTTCATCCGGAAGTCCTTTTGGAGCGCTTGGAGACTTACCGGCAAACCGTGAAAGAAAACTCTAATGCAGATCCGGAATTAAACCGGCTGCGCGATCAGGTCTATGACCGCTGCGGCATGGCCGGAGAGCAAAACGCTCCCGGTCTTTTTACATTAACCGCCCCCACAGGCATCGGTAAAACGCTGGCCCTCCTTCACTTTGCCCTGCGGCACTGCATCCAATACCACAAACGGCGTGTGATCCTGGTGCTTCCGTTCCTGACGTTGACGGAACAGAGCGAGACCGTCTGCCGGCATATTGTCCCGGAAATACTGTCGGACCACAGTCAGAGCAAGATGGACGAGGCAGGACGGGAACTGGCGGCCCGTTGGGACGTTCCCTTTATCATCACCACATCGGTCAAGTTTTTTGAGTCTTTGTTTGCCCGCCGTCCTGCCGATTGCCGGAAGCTGCACAGCATTGCGGACAGTGTGATCTTGTTTGACGAAGCGCAGAGCTTACCGCCCCAATTAATCCGGACAACCATACGGGCAATTCAGACATTGTGCGGCGCTTATGGCTGTTCTATGGTATTCTCTACCGCCACCCAACCGGCCTTTGAAGCGCTTTCTGAATTGAATTGGCATCCCAGGGAAATTCTGCCGGAACATCCCCAACTGTATTGCAAGCTGCGCCGAACCAAGGTGAATTGGCGTTTGAACACACCCGTACCATTGACGGACATCGCGGAGGAAATGGCCCGGCAGGAGAGTGTCTGCGCGGTTGTCAACCTGCGCCGCCATGCCCGAACGCTGTACGAAGCGCTAAAACCGTTGTGTGACAGCGGCTCTGTCTTTTTTCTGACCACCGATCTCTGTCCCGCCCACCGAAGCCGGGTTATTGAGGCCATTCAGAAACGGCTGAAGGATAAACAGCCCTGTCGTGTAGTATCCACGCAATGCATCGAAGCGGGTGTCGACCTGGATTTCAGGGCCTTGTACCGTGCTCTGGCCCCACTGGAAGCCGTCATTCAGGCCGCTGGCCGCTGCAACCGGAATGGCTCGCTGACAAAGCCAGGGCCAGTTACCGTCTTTGAGCCGGAGGACGAAGGGGAACGTTATCCGGGAAATTGGTACAAAACAGCGGCGGCTGTGTTGAAAACCATGCTGGCAGGCGGAGAAGTGGATATCCATGATCCCCGGTACATTTCAGAGTACTATACCCGTCTTTACCGGCACTTAAAGGATGATCCGGAACTTGTGAAGGGCCTTGAGGAAAAGGACTATGAGAAAGTGGAGAATGCCTATCAGCTGATCCGCAAACAGGGAGTGCAGGTAATCGTTCCGGATCAGGGCAAAATGGAATTGTATCAGCAGGTATCTGCCCAGCTTCGTGAGACCGGTATTACTGCGGAATTGATGAAGCTGGCTGCACCCATTACCGTTTCGACCTTTGACCAGGCAATGCTGGATTTACATGGCGAACCGATTCTTTTCTTCAACCGGCGGCACAGAGGCAAACCAAGCGGGTATTATCTTCTTTTGACAGGTCATGAGGACTGTTATTCACCAGACAGGGGACTTCAATTCCGGGAAACAAAAACGGAAGATTATTTATTGTAGCCATACAGTCATTTTTCGCACAGTAAAGCGACACAGAAAAATCGGATATGGAGGTGAACGATTTGGAAGAAATGATTTTGGAGGTGTGGGGAGATTTCGCTTGTTTTTCCAATCCAGCAGGCGGAAAAGTCGAGCGGCTCTCCTACCCCTTTCCCCCTCCTTCTGCGGCCAGAGGCATTCTGTCCGCTATTTACTCCAAGCCTGTTGAATTTTACTGGCAAGTGAATCGAATTGAAGTCCTGAACCCCATACGTTATATCAGCTTCAAGCGCAACGAGGTCAAATCCACTGTGCGGGACAAGCCTATCTATACCGACGATGATCGAACCCAGCGGCAGACCATGGCGCTGCGTGATGTGCGTTACCGCATTGCGGCTTCTATCGTTCCGCGCCCTGCCTTTTCCGGCAAAACAGAGCATCTTTATAACCAGGCGCTCCGTCGGATTCGGAAGGGAAAAAATTTTATGCAGCCATCCCTGGGGCTGCGGGAATTTGTGGCCTACTTCGAGGAAAGTGACGGAACCCGCAAACCCATCCCGGAGGATTTGGACGCAGGGATTATGGTTTACGACATCTTCGACTTGCATGACTATGAAGTTCGGAAGAAGGCCCAGCCACAGCTGTCCCTGTTTCATGCGGTGATGACGCAGGGGGTGGTATTGGTTCCGCCCTATGACAGCCCGGATGTATGGAAGGGAGGCGCGCCATGCTGAGAGCTCTCTATAATTATGCGCTCCAAAATGATTTGATCCTCCCCACGGGCTTTGTACAAAAAACCGTGAAGGCTTACATCTGGCTGTCGGCGGAGGGAGACTTCCTGGAGGCGGCAGAGGGAGAAACCATTCCCTGCCCGGACATTGGCAGTCTTGCCAACGGTCCGGACAAATGCAATCCTCTGGCGGAGAAACGGTCTGTCATTGTCCCGGAGACTCCAACGCTCAAAAGCGTCTATTTCCGTCAGCTTCTTGCGGATGGCGGCACGTTGGAGCCTATGCTTACGGTTTGTCTTTCTGCATTGGAAACGCCGGAGACGGTTCAGGCAATTACAACCGCCCTGGACCGTATGAAGATCAAACCCTCTGACCGTGTTTCTTTCTGCGTGGATGGAAGCTCTATTTTAACCAGAAATGCGGTGAAAATCTGGTGGGCAGAGTTCCGGAAGCAATTTGCATCCCAAGGCGCGCAAAGCCTTTGCCTCATTACCGGACAGCCTGCCGTTCCGTTGCTCACAACGCCTCCAATTAGCGGACTGCGGGTTGTAGGTGGACATTCCAGCGGCGATGCCCTGCTCTGCTTTGATAAGAATGCCTTCTGTTCCTATGGCCTGAAGCAGGGCGCAAATGCCCCCGTGTCCGAGGAAGCCTTTGCAGGAGTCAAAGCGGCCCTGGATGATCTGCTGCGGGACGCCCCTGTTCTGTCCGGGATGAAGTTTGTTCACTGGTACGACAAACCACTCCCGAAAGAGAAGGATGAGATCATCGCTTTTTTCGGCGGTGAACCTGAGGAAGAGGAGGAGATCAACCCTAACGAAGCCCGCGCCGCAGCAAACGCGCTGGTATCCAGTTTGAACAGCGGCGTTCGTGCGGCGGCCCTGCCAAATGAATACTTTATCCTTATACTCTCCGGCGCAGGCGGGCGGGTCATGCTTCGTCACTATGAACGGGGCAGCTATCAAAGATTGCAGACGGCCTTATCTGCTTGGAACGAGGATCTGAAACTGAAAAACGACAGAGGAATCGGGGCGATTCGACCTGTGAAACTGGATGTGCGGCTGACCCGCCTTCTGTCTCGGCAAAAAAATGACAGCAAAATCTTTCAGCGTCTGAACAAGGAGTTGTCCGGCCTGACGCCGGCTGTCATCCGGGCAGTTCTTTCCAATGCGGAACTTCCTGACGCCGCAGCGGTTCGAGCATTGGCATATATCCGTTCTCAAATGACCGACAGCGACCCGGACAGCAAAAGCCAATCCATCCCGGACGGATTGGCCTGTCAATGGCTGAAAGTATGGCTGCTGCGCCGGGAGCGGAAGAAACAACAAAAGGAGACGATTTCCGTGGAATACAACACCGTCCATCCCAGTTCTGCTTATCACTGCGGCGCATTGGTTGCCGTATATGGAGCCATTCAAAAAGCCGCGATGCCGGATGTCAATGCCAGCGTCATTGACCGTTACTATGCTTCCGCCAACCAAACGCCTGCATTGGCATTGGGACAGCTGCAGCGGCTGTCAAATTATCACTTGAGCAAGCTGACATCTTTCTACTGGCGAAACTACTATGAAACTAAGCTGAATCAGGTTTCGGGTTCCATCGGGGACGTGATTCCGGTCGCACTGACGCTGGAACAACAGGCTTACTTTGCCCTTGGCTACCGGCAAATGTGTTCCTGGATGGCACAGGAAGCCGCCGCGCATAAGGCAAAGTTAAAGGAAAACGATGCAAAAAAAGAAATAGGAGGAAATTAAATCATGGTCATCCAAAACCGGTATGAATTTATATACTATGTCTCCTGCGTCAACGCCAACCCCAACGGCGACCCCGACATGGGCAACACTCCCCGCATTGACCCGGAAACCCGGCAAGGGTTTATTACGGATGTAGCCACAAAACGCCGCATTCGAAACTATATTTTGACCGCCTTCGCCGGTCAGCCCGGAATGGACATAATCATTCAGCAATCCACCAACATCAACCGTTTTATCGCCCAGGCCAAACGGAGCGCCGATGTAGAGGACTGCGCCAAGCAGAAAGAGCCCGTTTATGCCGGGCGAAAAAAAGCCTGTGAGATGTTCTACGATGTGCGTACCTTCGGCGCCGTTATGTCTACCGGCCCCAACGCCGGACAAGTGCGGGGACCGGTGCAGATTACTTTCGGTAAAAGTGTGGACCCGATTTTACCCCTGGATATCTCCATCACCCGGATGGCCGTGGCGGACAGCATCAAAGACGGCACGCTGGAACAGTATGTGAAAGAGGAGAAAAATGCAGACGTGGACAGTCTGCGTACCATGGGCCGGAAGCAGCTGATTCCCTTTGGCCTGTACGAAGTGCGCGGCTTTATCAGCGCCAATCTGGCGGCGGAGACCGGTTTTGACGACGCGGATTTTCAGGCGCTGCGCGAGGCCATTTTGAATATGTACGAGCATGACCGCTCTGCCAGCAAGGGGGAAATGGCGGTGGTTTCCCCGCTGATCTTGTTTAAGCACGTGGGCACGGATTCAGACGAAACCCAGCGAGTGCGTCAGGCAAAATTGGGCTGCGCTCCTGCACACAGATTGTTTGAATTGGTCCGCGTTCAAAAGAAGCCGGAAATAATCTATGCCAGAAGTTACCAGGACTACGATGCATGGATCGCATTGGACAAGCTGCCCGCCGGGGTAGAGATCGGCTTTCAGCGGGATGCGTTCGGACCTGTAACCTGGGGGGGTCTTCCGGAGGATGAAGTCTGGTTCCGGCATGGATGATCGGGAATATCTGCCGCTGTCCTGGCTGTCGCAGGCAAATTACTGCCTGCGTCGTGCGGCGCTGTTGATGAACGAGTGTGTTTGGGAAGAAAATGCGGAAACAGCCAAAGGACGCGCTGAACATGAGAATGTTCACACACGGCGGGTGGAGCGTCGAGGAACGCAATTGAAGCTGTATGAGTATACGGTTTTTTCCGATGCGCTTGGTCTGGTTGGAAAATGTGACTGCATTGAAGCGGTTCGTTCTGAACAAGGATGCGTCATTCCCGCGGCAAATTTTCCGGTTCAGCTTTATCCCATTGAATATAAGCATGGTTCTGTTCGGGAGGAACTTTCATATCAAATTCAGCTTTGCGCTCAGGCGATGTGCTTGGAGGAAATGTTCCATACGAACATTTCCAATGGCGCGTTGTTTTATATTTCAGCTCACAGAAGATTCGAAGTCTTGTTTACCAATGAATTACGGAGAATCGTGGAGAAGACCGCGGAAGAACTCCGCTCGATTCGTGATGCTTTTTGCATCCCTGCGGCGGAATACGGTCCGAAATGCAAGAAATGTTCTCTGAAAGAATATTGTATGCCAAAAGTGAAACTGACCGCGCAAAAATATTGTGAAATTCTGGCACAGGAGGCAAAGGAGGTGGAATTGCAGTGAAAAAATTGCTGAACACGCTCTATATACTCACGCCGGACAGCTACTTGTTTTTCCGGAATGAGACAATTTGTGTCCGCGTAGGCGGCGAGGAAAAAATATCTGTGCCGGCAATTTCCATTGAAGCAATTATATGCTTTAGCCAAGTTACCGTATCTACGCCGTTGATTGGCTTTTGTGGGGAACGAGGAATCAGCCTTGTGTTTCTTTCCCCTCATGGCCGCTTTTTAGGGCGGGTGACGGGGCCGGTCAGTGGAAATGTGCTGCTGCGCAAAAAGCAATATGCGACTTTGGACGACACAGACTTTTCGGTTAATTTTGTCCGGATACTGCTGCTGGCAAAAATCCGAAACAGCAAGGCTGTGCTGCTGCGCAGCGCCCGCACAGCGTCAAGCCAGGAGAGTGCACAGCAATTGTATCAAGCGGCAGAAAAACTCAGCGGCACCGCAAAACTTTTGGAAGACTGTACGGAGGTAGATTCGATGCGCGGCATAGAGGGATCTGCCGCCGCCATCTATTTTTCGCAGTTTGACCAAATGCTTTCCCTCTCATGTGGTTTCCACTTTGGGACAAGGAGCCGCCGTCCGCCCAGGAACGAAGTGAACGCGGTACTGTCCTTCGTTTATACGCTGCTCAGCCGGGAAGTTCAGTCCGCATTGGAATCCGTAGGACTGGACCCCAATACTGGTTATCTCCATGCGCTCCGTCCAGGCCGTCCTTCTTTTGCTTTGGATTTGTTGGAGGAATTGCGCGCTCCGCTCTGTGATCGTTTTACGGTGTCACTGTTTAATAAAAAACAACTTTCGCAAAAGGATTTTGAGACCGATGAGGAAGCTGTGTATTTGAACGAGAAAGGCCGTCGGACGGTCCTTGCTGCATGGCAGCGCCGAAAGGCAGAAGAGGTAAGGCATCCATTTCTCGATGAGAAAATTCAAATTGGAATGATTCCTTTTGCACAGGCAATGCTGTTTGCCCGCGTTCTGCGCGGAGATTTAGACTGCTATCCGCCGTTCGTCTGGAGGTAGGGATGTTGTTGGTGATTACTTATGATGTAAATACGACCCAGTCGGCAGGAGCAAAACGCTTGCGGAAGGTTTCTAAAATCTGTGAACGATATGGAATTCGGGTGCAAAATTCCGTTTTTGAAGTATTGGTTGATGCAGCCCAGCTTGTCAAATTAAAACAGGAACTTACGGAAGCGATGGATTCCGAACAGGACTCCATTCGATTCTATCGCCTTGGAAATTCTTATCAACACAAAATCGACACCCTTGGGCGTACTGGACTGCTGCAATCCGGAGAGCCTATGCTTTTATGATGGAGTCTGCGCCGGTCGGTCCCCTGCATAATTTACTGGCAGACCGGCGCACTCATTTTGACATGAAAATGCATGGAAGATTCTAAAAATAAGATTACGTGGAATTTTATATGATCGGTTTTGGGCGTTAATCCTCATTTTTGAGTGGAAATATCTTTTTGATTTGTACATTTTTGCTGTCTGCCCCCTCGCGGGGGCGTGAATTGAAATCTATACGATGCCATAACCAGCAGCTTTATACAGGTCTGCCCCCTCGCGGGGGCGTGAATTGAAATCATGCGCTGATTGTCGGCATACCGCGTCGCCCCCAGTCTGCCCCCTCGCGGGGGCGTGAATTGAAATTGGAAGGGTATGCACGTAGGCTTGAACCGCCTAAAGTCTGCCCCCTCGCGGGGGCGTGAATTGAAATCCAAAGCCGCCCGGTAAACAACAACATTGCGCCCGGTCTGCCCCCTCGCGGGGGCGTGAATTGAAATTCCTCTTCCACCTCAACCGCCGCCAAAAGTTCAAGTCTGCCCCCTCGCGGGGGCGTGAATTGAAATGTTATACCGGGCATAGTCCTCGCATTCCTTGACGTCTGCCCCCTCGCGGGGGCGTGAATTGAAATATGAATTTGTATCTTTACAGAATCAGCGAAAAAAGTCTGCCCCCTCGCGGGGGCGTGAATTGAAATATCCTGTCCTTTCAAACTCCGTTACCTCCCCCAGGTCTGCCCCCTCGCGGGGGCGTGAATTGAAATCTGAAACGCCCTATCGCACTGTTTTCCTTTTGCGTCTGCCCCCTCGCGGGGGCGTGAATTGAAATAAGAGGTTTTTGAAAAATTGTATCTTTACATCAGGTCTGCCCCCTCGCGGGGGCGTGAATTGAAATTCAAAGAGGACCGAACCCCCGGCGATTGCCAGCGTGTCTGCCCCCTCGCGGGGGCGTGAATTGAAATGTTCATTTCCTCGCATACCTGATAAACGGCAACGTCTGCCCCCTCGCGGGGGCGTGAATTGAAATATAAAAGTTTCAACGTCCGCCGCACCATGAAGCAGTCTGCCCCCTCGCGGGGGCGTGAATTGAAATTGGAACGCGTCGATCATGTGCTCACACCGACGGGCGTCTGCCCCCTCGCGGGGGCGTGAATTGAAATTGTAAGGTCTGTTGGAAGCGTGCCGCCGATTGCTAGTCTGCCCCCTCGCGGGGGCGTGAATTGAAATAAGTTGATTCGGGCTGGTTATCTGGATTGGCCTGAGTCTGCCCCCTCGCGGGGGCGTGAATTGAAATCCAGGCACATTGTAAAACGTGAGCGTTTGAGTGTGTCTGCCCCCTCGCGGGGGCGTGAATTGAAATTTGGCCGGTGTTGGAGAGAATGCGCAAAGACCAGGTCTGCCCCCTCGCGGGGGCGTGAATTGAAATATAGAAAACCCCGGTATAGGTCCTGCGGTACCACGTCTGCCCCCTCGCGGGGGCGTGAATTGAAATCTAGGTTCGCTGCTAGCCTCCATCGCCCTTTTTGAAGGTCTGCCCCCTCGCGGGGGCGTGAATTGAAATATGCTTAAATGATGTGCCCCAATCTTGTCAAACTTCGTTTGCCCCCTCGCGGGGAAAGTTTTGAAAAGGGACAGAGCGAATAATGCGGTGCTGGATGGTAGATTTTCCTGCTCTCCAGCACTGCTTTTTGCGTTTTACAGACCTCTGTTATAAATCCGCCAATCTTTCCATCAGTCCCCTCCTGCCGCTCGTCCGTCATGTTCGCGTAGACGTCCATGGTGAAATCCGCCGAGTAGGGTCCCAGCATTCTAGAAACTGTCTTGGAATCAACCCCGTTTTGTAGGGCCAGCGTTACGAAGGTCCCATCAGCTCAGTGCCTTTCTGAAAATATATTGCTTGAAAAGTAAGTGCAAAAACAGGAAAAGTGCGTACTAGGCAGATTTGCATCAGACCAGTATAATATCAGATAAACACATGTTTTGAATTTGACTGCAAAAAGGTAAGGAGGAATTGTATGCGAGCAGTTATAGCGGCACACAAAGGCATTGATGGCCTGGAAATCCGTGAGATTTCCGATCAAATGGAAATGGGTCCCCATGACATCAAAGTCAAGATTCATGCATTCGGACTGAACTGGCGCGACTATTTCAAGATGACCCGGATTCCCTGGTGTCGGGAGAATCCAATTCCAGGCAGTGACGCCTCTGGCGAGGTAGTCGCCGTTGGAGAAGAAGTCACCCGTTTCAAGGTGGGCGACCGGGTAATTACCAGCGACTATGCCGGCTGGTACGATGGCCTGCTGACCCCGGAGAAGGAAGATCAGGGGTTGGACCTGTGCTTTGGTATTGACGGCTGTATGCGGGAATATTTTGTAATGCATGAAAACGGATTCGTCCGGATGCCCAGTCATCTGAGCTGGGAAGAAGGCGGCGTCATGTCCACAACCTACGGTACATCTTTTAACGCTGTGGCAATCCAAGGCCAGGTTGGCCTTGGCGAGACCGTGCTGCTTGAGGGCACCGGCGGTTTAACCTGTGCATCTATTTCTTTTGCCAAAGCCTCCGGCGCAAAGGTGATTGTCATGGGCCAGGTGCAGTCCGGCTTGGAAAAGGCGCTGGATTTGGGTGCGGATGAAATCATCAATACCAAAGAGTTTCCGGATTGGGACCAGAAGGTTCTGGAATTGACAAACGGCGTGGGTGTGGATGTGTCCATTGATATTCTGGGCAAAGCCAGCCTGAACAAAGCCATGCTCTGCACCCGGCAGAATGGCACGGTCGTCCTGGAAGCCAATCTCACCGGCGGTACTGCCGAATTCAGCATGGGCATTCCTCTGGTGCGTCAGCTCACCCTGAAAGGGATGCGCGTGGCCAGTACGGAAATGATGGAGCGGATGGTTAACGCTATGGAGATGTTCAAAATCAAGCCGCCGATTGATTCGGTCTATGACATGGATCACATAAAAGACGCTTTCCGTCGGATGGTGGATGGCGTAGAGTTTGGCAAAGTTTGCGTAAAGGTCTGCTGAGAGGAGGGGTATCATGGAGTTTATCAGACGGAAAGAACCCTATTCCGGATATGTAGTCCGGACAACCGAGAAGGGAAAGAGTTACCGGGTGGCCCCCAAATGGCCGGACGACCCAAATGATCTGGCTCTGTGCCATTTCACCGCCGGTTCCGGCTGGGTTCCCTTCCGGGACCTGACCGAGGAAGAAAAGAAGGAATACCACGCATTTATGAGCGCCCAGGGTTAAGCAAGCGCTTTACAGGCTGCCTCGGCAAAGCTGCCGGGGCAGTTGTATTTTACGGTTGCGTCCGCCTCCGGTGCTATGCTATGATAGCCACGGGACGGTTATCCCACTATCCGGAAAACAGGGGGCAAGCAAAATGGTACGGGTATTTATTCGCAACGGCGTGTGTGCTGTGGAGCAATTTTTCAAGCTGTTCGGTGCAGAACAGCGGGTAGAGATTTTTCTGGCGTGTTCCCGGCAGGAAACCATTACATTCCGGGAATTGAGCGTGGAGCTGTCGGAAATGGACAAAACCGCCCTGGCGAAACGCTTGACAGAGTTTGTCAAAGGCGGCGTTCTGGAAAAACTGAGCTACGGCGGGAGCAAAACGGTGTATCATCTGACACAAAAAAGTGTGGATGTTCTGCCGATTTTGGAGCATATGAAGACCTTTTGCAGCGCTTGGATCGAACCGAAGCCTTTGGATGCGTTTTACTGGATTTCCAGCACAAAGAAGCTGCTGGGAAGCCGTTGGAGCGCCCGGATCATCTGGCTGCTGTTTGTTCTGCGTTCGGTACGCTTCAACGATCTGAAGAACTCCATTGAGGGCATTTCCTTTAAGATGCTCACTCAGCAGCTGCGCTATCTGGAAAATGAGGATATTGTATTACGAAAGGACTTTCAGGAAAACCCGCCTCATGTGGAATACGCCCTGACAAAAAAGGGGGAGGAGCTCTACGAGATTCTGCTTCAGATTGCCAGCTGGGACTCCCGCTATAACCGAAAGCGCGGAGAGACGCCGGGCGGATTGGAGCTGTCTATATAACAGAGTGAAGCTGCCGGCTGTTTCCCAAAAAGTGAGTGGAAAATCAGGAAAGGTGCGTACTATGCTGTACGCACTTTTTTTGTTATTCTTTTGACAGTGATTTCCGGGAACGATAAAAAGGTCATCAGGAAGGAGTATAAGATGGGTATTCTGGAAGGAAAAGTCGCCATTATTACCGGCGGCGGACAGGGAATCGGCGAGGGTCTGGTTCACGCATTCTGCAAGGAGGGCGCCAAGGTTGTCAATGTGGGCCGTACACTCTCGAAGGTAGAGCGAGTGGCTGCGGACGTGAAGGCGGAGGGCGGCGATGCCATCGCGCTGCAATGTGACGTCAGCGACCGGGCGCAGATGGATGCCGCGGCCGCCAAAACCGTGGAGACTTATGGTAAGATAGACATTTTGGTAAACAACGCCATGAGTCAGCATCTGGTTCCCTTTGAGGAGACAACGGAAGAAGATATGTGGGACGCCTATAAAAACAACGTCCTGGGGACGTTTGTCTGTGTTCAATCTTGTCTGCCGTACTTAAAGAAGACTGAGGGACGGATTATCAATTTCAGTTCCGGCTCCGCCACCCATGGAAGCAGCAAAATGGTTTCCTATGGTTCCAGCAAGGGCGCGATTATGAGCATGACGAAGATTCTGGCGGTGGAACTTGCCCCATATCACATCAACGTCAATTGCGTGGTTCCAACCGCTGTAACGCCGTCGTTTGAAAAACTCTATGCCGAGTCCACTCCCGAACGCCGGGCGCAGATGCTCAACGGCTATCTGATTACCCGAGAGAAAGGTTTAGGAGATCCGGAAAAGGATGTAGGCGGCGTGGTTTTGTTCCTGGCAAGCGAATATTCCCAGTATATGACGGGACGGACCCTCTTTGCAGACGGCGGCAAGGCCATGATCCGCTGAACGGCCCGGGAAATATGAGGAACGGAAAGAAATTGAGGTGCGTACAATGAGCGCTGAAAAGAAAAAGGCAGAGGTTCAGATGATCAAGGTCCTGGCTGCCGCTGCGGTGGCGGCTGTCATTGCAATTCTGCCGCCGCCGGAAGGGTTGACGCCGGAGATCATGAAATTTCTGGGCGTGTTTGCAGCAATGATTGTCTGTCTGCTCACCAATGCGGCCCCCAACTGGCTGATTACAACCACCTGCTGCATGGTGATGATTTTGCTGAAGCTGACGAAAATCAGTGTGATTATGGCCAATTTTTCCAGCAATAACATCTGGATGCCTCTGTCCATCGTGGGCTTTGCCGGTTGTCTTGCCAAGAGCGGGCTGCTGAGTCGGATTGCATTCAATGTCTTCAAAATTTTCCCATCGTCGTTTACCGGCACTGTGCTGGCTGCCGGCACTGCGTCTTTGGTGCTGAACCCGTTGGTACCCAGCACCTCCGCAAAACTGGGCGTATTGTGCCCCTTTACCGCGGCCCTGGCGGAAGAAGCCAGGATTCAACCCCACGGCAAAGCCATGAAAGGACTTTGGTTTGTGGTGTTCAACATCGCCTATGTATGCGCCTATTGCGTATTGACTGGTTCCAACGGCAACTTTCTGATTCTGGGCTTTGCTCCGGCGGAGGAGGCGGCGAAATTCACCTGGATTTACTGGCTGATGATGAGTCTTGTGTGGCTGGTGGTCATGTGCGCGCTGTCCATTCTGTTTGTACTGGTGTTCATGAAGCCGGAACAGCCTGTCAGCATTTCCAAGGAGATTATCAACACAAAACTTCAGGAACTCGGTCCTATGAGCAGTGATGAAAAATACTGCATCACGGTTCTGCTGATTGCCATTGTCCTTTGGGTTACAGAGAGCTTCCACGGGGTTGGTTCCGTTCTGGTAGCCTGGGGCGCACTGGCTGCCATGATTGTGCGGGGCCTCTTTACCAGCAAGGACGTCGCGGGTCTGCCCTGGCAGTTCTTCATGTTCCTGGCCGGATTGTTAGGCATGGCGGATTATATGGGTTCCTGCGGTCTGTCCGACTGGATTACACAAGTCCTTACGCCGGTTGTCAGTAGCCTGATTCCCAATTCCTTTGTATTTGTTATCATTTTAGTTGCGGCGGTTTGGCTCATCCGTCTTTTTGTGGACAGCCTTTCCACCATGGCGATTATCCCCACAGTATTTGGTCCGGTAGCGGCCATTCTGGGAATCAATCCTCTGCTGGTGGTATGGCTTTCCTTCGTGAACGGGCAGCAGTGGGTTCTGCCTCACAACACGCCCTCCATGCTTCAGTCTTCCATCATGATGAACAGCGTGATTACGCATGAAGATGTGCGGAATCTGACGTTTGTCTATATGGTGATTGGTTTGCTTGCCAGTCTGGTCAGCATTCCGGTCTGGTCCGGCATGGGGTTGATGTAACACTGCAGTCATCCAGTTAAACAAAACCCCGTTAGAAAGGCAGTTTTGCCTTTTTGACGGGGTTTTCGGAAAAAGAAAGGGGGAAGTGTTTTCTATGAATGAGAAAAGAGCATTTCTGCGGAGTGTGCTGGATATGGATGGGCGGTACACGGGCATTGCGCTGACGAGACGAAATATCGCTTGGATCGGAGCCGCCGCAGTTTTTCTTTTTGGCGGAAATCTGCTTCCCTTCGGGCCGGAGACTCCCAAAGCGGGATGGGCCGTTGGGATTATTGCCTCTGATTTGGTTTTGATGCTCAGCGGGATAATTGGCTGCGGCGGCAGCGGCGCCTATATTTGCGCGGCGGGAATGCTGACCGGATTGTTGGAAGCAAGTTCCGTCACTGGAGGCAGCGTACTTTTTCAATTTGCTGGGTTCAGCATGATTGGCTACGGTATTGAAGTGACGCCTCTGGGGCAAAGGCTCGCCTACTGGTCTCTGAAAACATTCGGGCAAAGTCCGAAACGGATTGTGCTGGTATTTCTGACGGTATCGGCTGTTATGTCCTCGTTTCTTTCCAATACCGCAACGGTGATTTTGATGTCCGCTCTTTGTCATCAGATCATGCAGCAAATGGGAGAGAAGCCGGGAAACTCCCGGTTTGCCGCCGCCTGTATGCTGGCCTGCGTTATCGGGGCCATTATTGGATGCTGCGGATTTATTCAGGGGTCCATAGGGATTCACGTTCTGGCGATTGAACAGATTGCAGTTACAACCCAGGGCGCATTTATCATTACGCCGCTGCAATGGTCCATGATCGGCTGGATTGAGTTGCTGATTCTGCTGCCGCTGACGGGGATGATTCTTTTGAAATGGATTCCTTTTGATCCGAAAGAAGTGCATCTTCTTCCGGCGGAGCAGTACCGGAAACGGCTGGAAGAAGTGGGGCCTATTGGCGGGGAGGAAATTCGCTGGGCGCTTCTGGTTGCGGCGGTGATTGTCTGTATGTTTTTCGGCGTACCCACTACAACGCTGATGATGCTTGGCGTCATACTGCTGCTGTTTCCCGGTGTCGGGATTATGGACGCCCGGACGGCCTTTGGAAAAGCGGTGCCCTGGGAGGTGGTCTTTTGCGGTGTGACGCTGTCATTTCTTGGTAATATTATCTCCAACAGCGGCCTGACGGCTATCCTTTCCGCTTGGCTGCAGCCGCTGCTGAAAGACCATCCGCCGTTTTTGATTATGCTGATGCTTGCGCTGCTGATTGCGGCGCTTTCGATGTATACAATAGGAACCACTTATGCAAATATCGCCATCGGCATTACCATGACTGCACCGGTGATTGAATCCCTGGGGTTCCATCCGGCCCTTATCCTGTTCCCGGTTATTTTGTCTGTCAATTATATGATGGGATATTTTGCAGCGCCGATTATCGCGCCGAATTATCAGTATGGATACTGGAAACGCGGCCAGATTACGGTAATTGGTACGATAACCGCTTTGTGTGCTGTGATGGTTAACTGTCTGGTGACTTATTTCCTGGCTCCGGTTTTATGGGGCGTATCTGTTTATCTTTGAAAATCAGTTCGGCAAAAACGCCGGGGACAGGATATTTGTCACAAGCCAGGCAAAGGCATAGTGGGTGAAACTGTTGGTATGCACACCGAATACGGTGTGCAGGAAGCCTCCCACGAGGCCAATGATGAGTTCCGGGAGCACACCCGGAATACCTGCCTCGTAGAAAGACATCACAACCGCTAACCCGCAAAATGCGCTGATCAATGACGCATGACTCACCGCCCAGAGCATCAAGGCTGTCCGGGAGCGGGGCAGTGTGCATCCTGATGCACACCGTCTGCAACGCCGATGATGTCAAAGAGGATGTAATCTGGGATGATGAGAAGCTGGGAGAAGTTATTTCCTGCCTCGAACCGGGGCTTTCCGCGGAAAAGGTACAGAAAGGAGCAGACAAAATAAAGTGGTGCTGGAAGGTAGATTTTACTACCTCCCAGCACATTTTCTTACATGACCTGCCTGTGAACTTCCAAGAACATTCTTGATAATACGTTTCCCGCTTTCGGGATGGCAGCCTGCAGTGCAATCTCCTTTTCATTGATTATCCTTGCGTTTACGGATATTGCTTACTGTGAGGGATTTGCTTCTCCCTTGCCGCCTTTCGCAGCTTGATGCGCCGGCTTCAAACAGCAATAGCCTGTTTCCGTGCGCCTGATCACAGGGCATGCCGCTTCAATATTGGGCCTCCTGCCGTTCCATATAGTTCACAAGCATCTGCGCCACCTGCGCGCGGGTTGCCAGACCTCTGGGGTTGAGGCGTCCGTCTGCGTAGCCGTTGAGGATGCCGTTTTCTTCCGCCCAGCACAGAGCTTCCAGGGCATAGCCGCCTGCCTGGTCTGCATCGGTGAAATGCAGCTCCTTATCCACAGCGGAGGGGCTTCCGGCGTACCGCCAGAATATTGTGGCCAGCTGCTGGCGTGTGATGTTGTCATTGGGGCCAAATCTGCCGCTGCCATATCCAACCATAACCCCCTGGCCGGTGGCCCAGAGGAGGGCGTTGGTGTACCATGCGTCATTAGAAACATCCTCAAATTGCAGAAGGCCGCTGACGCTGGGCTTGCCCTCCTTATTATAAAGAATCTGTGCGAACTGTGCACGGGTTACAAAATGATCGGGACCAAAGCTTCCATTGCCGTAGCCATTCATCAAGCCGCTGCGCAGGACCTCATCCACCGCCTCATGATACCATGTATCCACCGTACCAAGGTCATCAAAATCGCGGGACGGACAGTTCTCACCGCCGTCACAGGGCTGGTTGGCATCATCCGGCAGGGGCAAGGCGGCAAACGCGGCCCTGACCGTTACGTTCCGACTGGGCATGGAAAAGGTGTATTTGCTGTCATGGGTAGTGAGCCGGACGGCATTTCCCTGGCTGTCGGTGACAGTCAGCGTATCCAGCGCATAACCGCTGTCCGGCTTGGCCGTCAGGGTAATGGTGGTTTCGCTGGGAGCGCTGGATTGGCTTGCAGTCACTGCGCCATGCTCCGACGGTTCCACAGTAATACGATAGAGGCGGCTGCCGGAGGAACCACCTCCGGACCCCCCTCCGGAACCGCCGCCGGACGGTTTGTCCGGTGTGACGGGAGTCCGGGTTTTCCAGAGGGCATAGACGGTGGTATCTTTGGTAAACGTATAACTGCTGCCGGCCTTTACTTGGGGACCGTCCACACCGCCAATGGCCCATGTGTCGAAGTCCATCCCCTCCTGCGGGGTAAAGCCGCACGCCGGCAGAGTGAACGCCTTGCCGTCCTCTGCGGTCGCGCTCTCCATGGTTCCCGTACCGCCATTAGCCTCATAGGCAACTGTCCACGTCTTCGCTGGCTCTGCCGGCTTTTCCTTCCAAACCGCATAGATTGTGGTATCTTCGGTGAAAGTATACGTGCCGCCGGCCTTTACCTGGGGGCCGTCGGGACGGCCAATGGCCCATATATCGAAGGTCTTTTCCTCCGGCGGGGTGAAAGTGCAGCTGGGCAGCGTGAAGGTCTCGCCGTCCCCGACGGTTACGCTCTCCATGGTTCCCGAGCCGCCATTGGCGTCATAGGAGATGATGCAGAACTCTGCCGAGACCACCGTCACCACACAAACGGCCGTATAACCGCCGAACTGGGTGTACACGGTAATCCGGGCTTCGCCGGGGGCCAGGGCCGTCACATTGCCGCTGAGATCGACTTTGGCCACGTCGGGATTGCTGCTGGTCCACGTGACCGCTTTGCTCTGGGTGGCATTGTCGGGAAGGACCGTTGCCGTGGGACGGAACTGCGTACCCACGTGGAGCGTCTGGGCCGTGGGGCTCAGGTGTACGCCGCTCACGGGGATTACCGGATCGGAAGGACCAGGCGGATCGGGCTGGTCGGGCGGTGCGTCGGTTTTATAACCGCAGTCAATGCATGTCTGGCCGCCGTTATAGTTGTGTTCTTCATAGGAATCCTGCTGGCTGCATCCATTGTAGGTGCATTCCTTCCAATGGTAAGTCTCATTGTGCGTCCAATCTCCCCACATATGGATTTCATGGAGCGAAAACGGCCCATATACCGCGCCTTTCAGCGTGTTGTCCTCAAAATCCCACTCCACTGGACTTCCTGGTTCCGCGATGGTGACTATTTGATTCTCCGCATTCATTGTTATCTCGTAGTCCGAGGACAGATAGCCAAGCGGGAGGCTGATTGCCTCGCTTTCGGACGTGTTATGAACTACAAGGTTGTACTCGTCGCAGTTGGCAGAGAAAGAGCCGCCCCGCTCTATAGTAAATGCTCCGGTATGACCACTGCTCATACCGTACGTCGCAACGCCCTGCTTTCCGGAGACATTCAGGACGCCGGAACTGCCCACAACAACCTGACCGCAGAGCAACGCAGCGTCATAGGCTCCATCTCTTAGTGTGCTGACCGCGGTTAAGGTTCCGTCCACTTTGACGTGTCCGTTCACTCCCCCATCTCCGCTGACAGTAAAACCACGTTCGGCTATGACCTCGGTTCCTTTCTTCACAGTAAGAGCGTTGCTGTCGCCGCCGGAAAGATTGAGCCGTTCTTGAATTTTCAAAATACCTGTTTCCCCGGAGAAGATCAGATGTGTTTGTGTCGGATTTACCACAGAAAATTCTTTTATGGAGCAGGTCCCCTCTATAATGATGTTTATGGTATCGTTCGGCAGAGTGATGGTGCCGTTGAGACTGAAGTCTTTCAAAGTGAGGGTATCCGTTCCGTTCCAATGATAGCCGTCTGCATCCAGGTCGCCAGCCTCTGTGCCTGTGCCGAGATTGAGGTTTTTCGTCGGCCAATTCGGTTCATCGTAGCCGATGCCGTCGGGGGGGAAAACGATTTTTAGGGAAGGACTCGTACTACTAAAGACATCTGCGCCCAGTGTTGGCGCGGTCTTGCCCTTAAAGGTGATTTGGGTCAGGCCGGTACAGCTGGTGAATGCCCCGTCTTCGATGGAGGTCACGCTTTCCGGAATGGTGAGTTCGGTCAGACCGATACAGCCAGCGAACGCCTCGGAACCGATGATTTCCACGCCCTCCGAAATAGTGAGTTTGGTGAGGCGGGTACATCTGTTAAACGCCTTGGCCTCAATGGAGGTCACGCTTCCTGGAATGGTGAGATTGTTCAGGACGGTGCAGTCATTAAAGGCCTCTGTCCCAATTGTTTTCAAGTTATCCGAAAGTGCGACTTGTTCGAGAGAGTAGCAGCCACTGAACGCGTTGGCCCCGATGTTTTCCACGCTTTCCGGAATGGTGAGTTTGTTCAGCTTCCCGCAGCCGTTGAACGCGCTGTCCCCAATCGAAGTTATGCCCGTGAGCAGAGTAATCTCCTCAAGGATGGATAAACCATAGAACGCATAATCCCCAATCAAAGTTGCGTTATTTGAAATACTCGCAAATTTAATATACTCTGCGAAGTCATGCCATGGGGGGAGATTATCAATGGCAAAATGCGGCATATCCCCGCTGCCCGTAATGGTCAGGCTGGAGCCGCCGTTCCACTCCCAGCTCCAGGAGCTATCCGGGCCAAAATTGCCCCCCTTCGCTTCCGCCGCCAAAACTCCTGCGGGACAAAGGCTCAGGCACAGGGCCAGAGCGGTGATGATGCTGAACAGTCTGCGTTTCATATTATGTCCTCCTGGTTTTGAAAAAAGTACACGTTTTCCGAACATTCCATATGGCGCCTGCCAAGGCGGTTTTTTCTTGTCCCCGCGTGCAATTCGCCGTTGCGAAACGGGGGTGAAGTGTGCTAAAATAAAAAGGATGTTGTTCCAGGGGAAACCTCCCCCACTTTATCAAAAATCCCATGAAACCATCTTAGCAGGTATGGCGGAACGGTCAACCGTTTTTACCCGAATTGCTCCGGTGCGGCTCAAATGAAAAAAGCGGGGCGGTTCGAAGCCGCCCCGGAAACGAAGGGAGGCGAACGCAAGTGCGTCTGATGATCGTGGAAGACCTGGAAATCGACCGGAAAACCCTGGCGGGCCTCCTCCGGGAAGACTGCGCCCGCCGGAAGGAACCGCTGGAACTCTCCTTTTTTGCCAGCGGCGAGGAATTTCTGGCGCAATACCGTCCCAAAAGCTGCGACGGCCTCTTTCTGGACATCCTTCTGAACGGCCTGACGGGCCTGGAGACCGCCCGGAAGGTCCGGGAATCCGAAGCCCGCCTGCCCATCATCTTCACCACCCGCGAACGGGATTTCGCCGTCGACAGTTACGACGTCCGAGCCACGGATTATCTCCTCAAGCCCCTGGATCCGGAGAAAGTGTTTCGCTGCATGGCGCGTCTGCGGGAGTATCTGGCCGCGCCGTCGAGCCTTACGCTCCTGGAAACCACTGCCTGGGGCCACGCCAGCCCCGTGGACATCCCCTTTCAGGAGATTTTCTATGCACAGTATGGCAATCATATCGTGGATGTCCATACCACTCAGGGCGTCTTCTGTACCCGCCTCTCCTTCCAGGATTTTACGGCCAAGCTCCCCCAAACCGGATGCTTCCTCGTCTGCGGCCGGGGACTGGCGGTCAATTTGTCCCAGGTGCGACAGGTGGGCGACGGCGTGCTGTACCTGAAAAATGGGGAAAGTCTTTCGTTCAGCCGCAGAAAGAAGCAGGAGATTCAGCGGGCTTACACCGAATGGCAGTTTGCCCGTTCCAGGAAAGGAGGCTGGGCTTAGATGAACATTACCTGGTCGGCGGCCGTGAACCTCTTTGTCATCTCGATCCCTTCCCACCTCATGGCCTACTACCCCTTCCGGGACCGCCTGCGGCTTCCGCTCTGGAAAGTGCTGCTGCCGGTCTGTCTGCTGCAAACCGCGCAGGCTTTGCTGTATGGACACATCATTTTTCAGGGCGGCGCGGGACAAGCCGTGTTTTATGGCTTCGCCCCGGTTTACATGATCGTTTATTTCCTGATGGTTCGTGACAACCATTTCAAGGTGCTGTTTTTGTACCTCTTTGTTACGGATTACACCATGATTCAGCGAGGTATTGCCGCCTTTCTGGAAACCCGGCTGTTTTATCAGCCCGGTATGGATTTTGCCGCGTGGAGCAGTACCGCGCTGAATTTTGCGGTACTGGCTCTGACAGCTCCCTTTATGCTCCGGCTTTTGTCCAACGCCAGGGAAAAGGCGTTCAGTGTGGACGCGCCGGGCTTTTGGCGGACCGCTTGGATGGTCCCCGCGTTTACTACGGCCCTTGTGTTGGTCTTTACCTCCAATTTTACCGTGGAAAAGGTGTATTCCTTCCGCTTCCTTTTCGCACGGGTTCTTTTGCTGCTGTGCGCGTTTGTCATCTATTACACACTGCTGGACGCTCTGGACGGCATCCGCCGTCAGGCGGCGCTGGCGGAGCAGGCGGCAATGCAGGAACAGTTGTTGAGCCTTCAGCGGACACAGCACGAACAGCTTCTCAAGCACATGGAGGAAACCAAGGAAATCCGTCATGAACTCCGACAGCATTTCGGCGTCATGAGGGCTTACCTGGACCAGCAGGATTTGGAGGGTGCAAAAGCCTATTTGGATTCCTACGCCAGGATGCTCCCTGCGGATATCCGCCGGACGTTTACGAAAAACTTTGCCCTGAATGCCGTGTGTACCAGCTACGCGGAGAAAGCCAGGAAGTATGGGATTGATTATGATGTAGAGCTGGACTTTCCGGAACATCTTTCGGTCAACGAACCGGAGGTCTGCGCTTTGCTGGGGAATCTGCTGGAAAACGCGGTGGATGCCTGCCGCGGAATCAGCGCTTCCAGGCCGTTTATTCGTGTGCGCGGGATGTGGGAGGATGGGCAGATCGTTCTTACGGTGGACAACTCCAGCGGGCAGGAGCCGCGCTGGAAAGATGGACGTCTGCTCTCGTCCAAGCGGGAGGGCTTTGGCACTGGCGCCTGGCTTGTTCAAAGAACGGCAGAGCGAAGAGGCGGCACAGCCAGGTTTGACTATAAGGACGGCGTGTTTTTCGCGTCTGTTCTCTTGTACGACTGACAAATTTTCTGGTTCAAATCGAAACGCAAAAGGTCCATCGCAGATTATCGAACTGGGTATGCTTCTCAGTCCCTGAACATTTCAAGAGGTTCTTGTAAATCCTGGCCACGCAGTTCGGAGCGCAGCTCCCTCTGGCTGCCAGAGATAGTCTCATCATCAATCAAGTCTTTTTTACCAAAAAAGGTTCCGCTTTTATAGCGTACTTATTCCTGTTTGCTATTGGGCGATTTCAAGAAGCAGGCTTCATTCATCATTTTACGATGGTTCCAATCGCTTGCAGCAGACTTTCATCCAAATCTGATGTATCTTGCGTCAGCTCCCAGATCATAATGCCGCCCAGATTTTCCTTGGCATGCACGGTTTTCCTGGTGATGGTATCCACCCCGTTATAGTAAACATCCATACCATTATAAGTCACATGGTCCTGTTTGGAAGCCGTTGGGACCGCTGCTAAAATCGTGCCATAATCCGCCCAGCTGGGCCGCGCGTAGAAAGGGACGCCAAGCACAACCTTATACGCTGGGAGACCTCGGGTTTCTTTCCAGTACGTCCCGCAGGCGACGGCAAACTCGTAAGTGGAATGCCGTTCACCATCGCCCCCGTCGTAGGCCATCACATTGATAAAATCCACCGCGTTCAGTACGGCGTTGGTGTGAGCGGACGCATCATAGTAGATATTGCCGTCGGCGGTGGCCCCGCTGAGCACTGCGGCGGTCAAAAGCTTCCCACGGGCGTGAAGACGTTCCGACAGCAACAGCATCAGCGTCTCATATTGTCTGGCGCTGGCGCCGTCCACACGGGGATGCTCCCAGTCCATATCCACACCGTCAAAGCCGTATGCTTCGCACATGGAAAGAATGCTCTCCACGAACCGTCCGGTCTTGCCCTCATCGGAAGTAGCCGCCATGAATACATTTTCCAACGGTGCGTCGTTGTGGCTCCATCCGCCTACCGACAGCAGGACTTTCGCACCGTTGTCATGGGCGGAGCGGATCAATGTCCGGGCCGTGTCCGGGTTTTCCAAATCCAATAGATTGCCGTCTGCGGTGGGAATGGCAAATGCATAGCACACATGAGTTATGATGCCAAAATCCACCGATTGCAGACGGTCCGGCTTCCAGCTGGGATAGTAGCCTACCACCTTGAATTCTGTCAGTGCAGTGTCCTGGGGGCGGGCGGCGTCAATGGGCACATTCCGTACTCCGCCCGGTTGTGCAGCCTCCCCATTTGTGATGCCGAGGTCCTCCCACACATCGCTGCTTCCAGGCGTCTCCCCCTGCGTCCACCATTTTGCACGGTACATTCTGCCCTCGTAACCCACTGTATCGCCCCCGGTGTAGACCGCACCACTGTCCCATGTGTCGGCAGTTTGAAAAGACTGGTTTGACTCAGCAATAGAACCGGTGTCGGCGCTTGGAACGCCCGCGGTTTTCTTCGCTGAAAAAGCAGAAGGGAACGTTGAACCTAAGTCAGAACATTCAGCCTCGTTTAATGTGGATTCGGCTGGAAGCTGTTGGGCAGTACGAAACCACAGCAGCGACATCAGCAAAACGCCGACGCAAAATCCACCCAGCGCACAAAGAACACAGCCCTTCTTTTTCAAAGCTCCCCTCCTGTTCCGCTATCATAGAAAAGTGTACTCATTCTGTCTTAAAATGTCCTATGTCAACTACCATTCACGTCTGATTTCAGATTCTTCCACTTGGTATTGACGCAGAAATTCCTGAAAATCCCGGTCATTCCGCAGGAGCATCAATTCCTCAAATTTGCCGCTGACCGTATCCTTGAAGCCTGCAACCTGCTCACCTGTACAGATGCTGGAACGGATTACGGGAATCTTATTGCCTCTGACATAAGGAGGCGGCGTCTGCTTTTTTCGTCTTCCAAACATCAGAATAACTCCTTTCGAATTGCCCTCAGCAGTTCCATACATCCGAGCAGCACATCCTGCCAGGTGGTTTCAAAATCATTGGTATACCACGGGTCAGCCACATCGCCGGGGCGGTCGGTATAATCCATCAGCAAGTGAATCTTTCCCTCTGGGTCGCCGCCGCAGATACGGTTCATATTCCGAATGTTGGCCCGGTCCATCCCAATCAGAAAGTCGTATTGACTGTAATCCGCACCGGTAAGCTGCCGCGAGGTTTTTCCGGCACAGCGGATTCCATGTTCCGCCAGCTTGCGGCGGGCCGGGGGATAAACGGGATTGCCAATCTCCTCGGTACTGGTTGCCGCAGATTCCATATGGAATTCCGTTTCCAGCCCCGCTTTTTTCACCAGGTCTTTCATTACAAACTCGGCCATTGGACTGCGGCAAATATTGCCGTGGCAGACGAATAATATTTTTGTCATATTCTGAAACCTCTTAAATGTATTGATATTGCGGGTGTCGCAGGTGTTTTGCGACATTTTCTCTTGATCGCTTTTTCGGCATGTCATGGCATAAATCAACTCAGTTTTGACCTTGAAAGTAGTACAAACGGTAGTAAATTGGAGTATTTTACTACTCGCCATTTGCCGCCTGTTTCAGTTCTTCCTGTGCGTCCTCAAAGCCTGAATGGGTGCAGGTGTTCAGAGTAACACCAATATCGGAATGGCCCATGAGATACTGGAGCGTCTTAGGGTTCATGCCGCTCCTTGCCATGTTGGAACAGAATGTATGTCTGCAAACGTGCGGGGTGACTTTGGGCATCTGCACCTTGTAAATACGGTCGTATTTCTGGCAGATATGCTTGAAGTAATGCGCCCAGTGAAGCGCTGCCATCGGCTGACCGTCCTTGTCCAAGTATGGAAAACCGCACCTGCCGTCAATTATGGGCTCGGTTTTGGGCCTCGGCCTGTTGGCGATAATGCGTTGAAAGCACTGGTACACATCGCCCCGTCTTTGCGCCGGCTCCCTCTGCTGCGAAGAAAACGGTTTTTGCTGTTCGCCGCTTTTCGCTCACGTCCAAGCTCCTTTCTCTGAAAAGAGCCTCAACATAATATAATTATATCATACCATAATCAAGGCCCGATTTCCATATCAATCTGAACGCTTTACTGGAGCTTTTTAATAGCGAGGCAGAATTTGTTCTTTACCGAAAGGCCGATTTCCTCGGCCATAGGGTTCACCAGCCTTTCTATAAAGCAGTCAGGCCCGCAGGCAGGAGGAACGGGGGAAAGGGCAAGTGGTTCCCCCTGAAACGACTTGTCAAGGACTTTTTAATACTGTTCACAAAATATTCAAAAAATCGACAAAACAAAACCGGGGGCCTAACGGCTCCCGGATTGCTTGTGCTGCGCTTACTCCTGCGCCATCATCTGGCGGACTTCCTCGCGGAGCATACGCTTGATTTTGTCCTCCATCGTCTCGGTACTGGTTTCGCTGAAATGCGCCCACACAAGGTAGGTGGTCTTGCCGATTTTCTTCACCATAGAGGGCGGCGTGTCCGGCTTGGGGTGGGGGAAGGTCATGCCTGCGGTGGCGTTGGGAAGTTTGTTTGCCATAGGCGGCTCCTTTCTCATTCCATCAGATTTTTCAGTCGTGCCAGCTTGTCCTGTGCGGTGGCTTTGCGGAAGTTCTCTCCCGAAAAGCGGATAGGGGCGCACATTTCCAACAGCCGGTCATAGATACGGGCGTGGGCAGTGTCCTGGGGGTGCTGTAAATCTTGCAGGGACAAATTGGTGGTGACGATCAGCG
>CANDBG010000035.1 GCA_947382875.1 uncultured Oscillibacter sp.
AAACCTACATTTTTTCCTCGGCGTTTTCTGTCATTTTATCATTGGCGCTGACACTACAAAACCGCCGATAGTCACTACGGTGTCCCCAGCCATATCGACAAACAACTTCTTCAGGTTAAAGCCTAGGATGTTCGACAAATCCACCGCGAGTTGGCAGAGTATGAACGAAATATTCACAAGAACTACAGTCATAATCAGGCGTGGCAGGATTTTCTTCACATTGTAATTGCTAATTCCAATGCCTGTCACTTGCGCGAAAATTACGATGATGAACAAAATCGCAAATAGAATATTGGCGTAATTGCGAAAGTCCTGCCAACCTTTATAGACTGAGCCACTTGAATCCGACGCCATGAACGAGGCATCAATTTCAAGAAACTGAGGGACGATGATCTTATCATAGATGCCATCAACAACCGTGCTCAGCCCTTCAAGCACGGGACACAGAATCCAACCCAGCGAACCAGCAGAATTGAAGCAGTTAGGAGTGTCTGCACCGGCTGAATCTTCTGAGCTGCCAGGATCACCGTTCGTATTCCCACCGGTCTCGATACCCAAATCACCCAGAGTCGAGTCGTCGACTTTGCTAAAGTCCAGAGTTCCAAAGTCTGCGACAATCTGCGCGAAAGTCCTTTCAGAAAGGCGAATATCTCCGCGCCGGGCCCTGCCGGCAAACTTTTCTGAATCTGGAACATCATCCATATTGGAAATGGAGCACCATGTTTTCCCGCCATCGGTAGTTATCGCGTTCGCAACGCCATCTTTCGACGAAGAACATGTTGATGCGTCAAGGCGTATCCCATATTTGTCCTGCACTTGCTGGAAATATTTCATATATAGGGACGCCCAATCGTCATCGGTGAAGTATACATTTACATAACTATCATTTCCAGTAAAATATTTAAGGGCAATACTGTCTGCTCTAGACTCCTTAGTATAGCTGCTAGAGGTCGAGCCTACAATGCTGCTGCTACCTTCGTGGACAGACACATTCGTGACCGACTGACTTTCCAAATTTACGCCACCAGTCACATCTTGTGCATTCTTCTGTGCTTCTTGCCAGACGTCATTGTATGTTTTGTTATATAAGCTTGCTATCCATGCCGTATTGGTTCCGGCTCTGGCATCAATGAGGTAGGTCTGGAGACTTCCCGAACTGTCATAGTAGAGTTTGATGCGACCAGATTCTGTGATGGTATTCCCGCACTCCTCCATTGATTCTTCGCCACCTTCTGGAGAGATACACTTAATGTCGTTAAAAGGATTATCTATGCTGATTTTGCCATCACTTGATACTGGGAAACAAACGCTGTTTGTTTTCTGGTTTGGATAATCTCGGTTAGAATTAGGATCGCTATATGTGTAAGTTAAGTATATGCATTTGCGGTCAGTAGCAGCGGCGCCGTCACTTGGGCTATACCCGAAATCTACGGGATTAAATGGTCCTTGTCCTTTGCTGTATAGATCCAAAAGCCCCTTCATTTTAGTTGAAAGCCCACCCCATCCAGAAACGCCGGCAAACACTTCTTTACAGCTGATTTTTTGGTTATTGAGACTATTGCCAACATTGGTGGGAACTAGGAAGGCTTGTGTAGTTCCTGCAATGCTTTGCGGGAAAAAAGCATCTTTATTTTCAACTTTATTTGGCATGTACTGGGAATAGCATGAGGGGAGAAGCAATAGCAGCGCCTTTTTCATCAATTCTTCGTCGGACGTTGTCGCAGAAACAGGAACAGATAATGACGCTACTGACGCTGTTACTGCTATAATTATGGCTGCAAATATCCCCCCAATTCTAAGTACTAATCGAGATTTTTTATTCATGGCTCTTATCCGCTAATAATTTCGTTATCTCATTTGTCTGCGTCTGTAGTTGCTGTTCAAGTATCGGGAGATTGTCGCGGACAGTTTGCTCGGCAGAAAGCCGTGCATCTAAGACCAAGTTTAATGTAGTGCTTATCGTTGTGAGACCTACTTCGCAACCTATGTAGTCAATTTCTCCATCAACAATGCAGTTGTGCTGCTGATATATCTCAATAGCCGAGAAATCATTCTCTATGTAACGAATAATACCATTAGCAACACTTTGTGTTGGTAAGGATGTTATTGACTCGGAAAGCTGCGCTATTAACTGATCAGTATATGAGCGTGCTGCTTCTGCACCTTCTTCGATGTACTTATTTAATACTTGTAACGATAACCCATTAAGGTTTTTACCAGCGACAACAAGATTTACGACTTGCGCGTACTTCACGTTCAATTCGGACAAACCATTTAAGGTATCTTTTGATGATATGGACAAATACTCATTGAAACGACTGGAAACGTCATTCAAATACTGTGTTTGCTCTGCAGAAGACATACCACTATCATCAACCGCAAACAAAAACCACTCATCACCTGTGGGGACATCGTTTTCTTGGCTGGATGGCCCTTTTGTGACTAAAAGCCGATACGCTTCAAAAGCTTGCGCTGGCGTTTGACTCTCTTCTTGTTTCATATTATTTTGCGCAAACCACACCACTCCTCCAACTACTGCTGTGAGAACAATGAGGGCGAGAAGGATGAGGGGGAGTTTTGACTTTTTCTTCGCGCCGGGGATGTGGATATCGCCGGTTGCGGTCGAGGCGGTCGAATTGCCGCCTGCGGCACCGCCACCGAAACCACCATTATTGCTTCCGGAGCTACCAGCCGGAAGGACGGTGCCGCTGATGACATCCTGCTCAGCCATTTGCTCGGAGAGTTGGTCACGTTTCTGTGTAGCGTCGGTCTGCGCAAAAGCCGAAGCAATGCGAGATTTGTCGTCCTCGCTCAGCTCCGGCTTTATATCTTCCAAGTTTTCCGAGTTTACCGCCAGGTCCGGTGAGCTAAAAATACCCTTCTGTTTAGCAGGCGTATCACCTCCAGCACCTTTCCTTCCACTTTCATCCATAATTCTATCTTACCATAACAATTATTGAACGACAAGCGCGATTTTCTGCGTTTCTTTTTTGAAAATCTGATTTCAACCGGAAAAATGTGATATAATAAAGAAGAATCTCCCTGCCATTTTGGTCATGACCTTCATTCAATCATGCTCAGGATACAGCAGGGAGGTTCTTTTTTGTGCCTGTGCGTATCTGTGTGGAGAAAATGTGTTGATTTCAGTTGAATCACTATTTCGTGTAAAACGTGTAGAGGGCAGGCGTTTTTTGGTGCAGGCTGGTGCAAAACGGGAGTTTTGTGTAAAGGCAAAGAAAAAGGCACGAGCGGAAAACCGCCCTGCCCTCGTATCAGCTACTACCCGCGCTGAGTATAAAATGCTCTAGAATAGCAGAAAACCCCTATAAATAGGGGCTTTCTACACGCCACGTTCCAATACTTTTGTATCAAACGTGACGTCTTGATGTGGTGCCGGTGGTGGGACTCGAACCCACACGGTGTCGCCACCGGCGGATTTTGAATCCGCTACGTCTACCAATTCCATCACACCGGCATTTTTCTTAATTATACTACATCCCACTTCCGATTTCAAGACCTTTTTGTGTTTTCTTCAAATTTATTGCCGCCGGTCTGGGCGCAAGGCGGTTCACACGCGCGGCGTCCCGCGTTTTCGGCACGTCGCGCTGCCGGTTTCTGCTGGCCTTTTCCCCAGGAGATTTTTCCCTCCTCTTGTTGTAGTGGTAGTGACTTGACAGGCCAGGCAAAGCCCCTCCCACTTCTGGACAGCCTGCTGTCAGGACAGTTCTGACAGCAGACAATATTCTCGTTTTTCAATTCAGTCATGATCTTTGTCATGGGCAACCAAAACTGGAAGTTCTGATGCAAAATGTGTGAAATACAAAGAAATATCTGACAAAAGAACCGACTGGTTCTCTTTCAGGCCAATCGCATAATGTGCGTGCTTTTCAAAAATCGTCTCAGCAATTTTCATTTGACAGATCATGGCGGCAGCCGTGATGATGCCTTCTCGATATTTAATGATTTCAGCAGTTCCGGAACTGCTGAAATTTCGTTAGACTTTTCTTCCATTGTGATTTCACCCAGTATCATCTGATTTTCCGAGACAAAAGCGCTTACCACATAGTAAGCGTGATGTTCGTTATTTCCGCTGCCGCAAATCGTCTTCCCATCTACCACGGTCTTACTGCCTTCCAGCTGATTGCAGGAAAGTCAGTCATACGGGCATTCGGATAACTTTTCCGGTTCCAAACGCTCAAAAACACGGCGAAATATATCACGGTTCAGTATCCTGTTTGGCAGTTCTAAAAATCTGCACAGCCAATCCTCTTGTGCTCTGCCGAACTCCTCTATGTCAACAAAGTCACTGCTTTTCAAATGCTGTTGTCTTGGGCGTTTTGGGGCAAGAGCAAGCCGATGCGTCCGCCCCGACAAAATCCAAAAATAAGATTGAACATTTTGCAGCTTTATGCTATGATATAAATAAGAAGAAGCCGGACGCCGCTTTTGTACTCTTTTCGGACCGGCTCGGTTTTTTTGCGCAAAACCGAAATAAGTGGGAGGAAACATAACGATGAAATCAATCAAATCAAAAATTCAAGTGAGTATGCTGGCGGTTGTGTTGATTGGCTCCATATTGATTGGCGTCATTACCGCTTTTTTGAATGCCCGTGGAATTGATGATATGATGACCAAAACCGTCGGTCCTGCGGCGCAGATGGCGGCGGACGCGGTGGAGTGGCGGATGGAGCGTTACTGGACGGCGCTTCAGGAGGCCGCGGCCTCGGATATTTTCCGTACATCCGGCCCGACCGCTTCGGAACTCGTTCCCGTCCGGGAAGATATCGCCCAGCGCAACGGTTTTCTCTATACAGGCAAGATGGACGCTTCCGGTTTTTCGTCGACCGGTTACAGCTATGCCAATGAAGATTATTTTCAGCAGTGCAAGTCCAGCATGAAGCCTTACATTTCCGACATTATGAACGACGGAACGCAGATGGTTTTCCTGCTGGAAGTCCCGATTGTTGTCAATGGACGCTTTGCGGGCGTCGTGTACGGCGGAATTGCCGCTGATTTCCTTTCGGATATCGTGGTCAATCTGGCAATGGGCAGCGACGGCGTTGCATATGTGCTGGATCGGAAGGGAAATGTGATCGGACACCGGGAAGCCTCCATTGTTGAAGAGGGTTCCAACATGATCGAAGCGGTTAAAAGTGATTCCAGCATATCGGATGTCGCGGCGGTCAATCAGCGGATGATTCAGAAAGAGACCGGCTTTGGCGCGTATAAATTCTACGGAGACAATAAATTTGTGGCCTTTGCTCCGATTGGCGGTAATCAGGAATGGAGCATTGCCATTGAAATCAGTCAGCGGGAATTCAAGTCCACGCTGGACCAGAGCATCCTTTTAACGGTTCTGGTGGTGGTTTTGGTGGTGTTGTCCACGTTCCCGGTGGCCCTTAAAGTAGGCCATTCCATTTCCGGACCGATTCAGACCTGTGTGAACCGTCTTGAACAACTGGCCGACGGCGACCTGCATACTCCTACTCCGGTAGTGAAATCCCGGGATGAGACCGCAAAGCTGGCAAAGGCGCTGGATACGACGGTTCTCCGTTTGAATGATGTAGCCCAAGATGTAGCGCATCACTTGGGGTTGATGGGACAAGGCGATTTTCATGAGGAAATCACCCGTACATACTGGGGTGATTTCGCACAAATGGGAGCATCCATCCAGGCAATTCACCGCTCGCTGAAAGAGACGCTGCAACAGATCCGGCAATCTGCGGAGACGGTGGCGGCCAGTGCGGGACAGGTGTCCATCGGCGCCCAGACGCTCAGTCAAGGCGCTTCGGAGCAGTCTGGCGCCATTCTTGCGCTTTCAGACACCGCCTCTGACATTGAGGACAATGCAAAGCAAACGGCGTCGGCTGCGGGGGAAGCCGGAAAGTTCGTAGAGCAGGCTGGCGCACAGCTGGGCGTCAGCGTGGGTTACGTCAAAGAGCTGAATACTGCCATGGAAAAGATTTCCGGTTCCTCGGCGAAAATCAGCAAGATTATTGATACCATTGAGAACATCGCGTTCCAGACCAATATTCTGGCGCTGAACGCTGCTGTAGAGGCGGCCCGGGCTGGCGTAGCTGGCAAGGGATTTGCGGTTGTGGCCGACGAGGTACGGAATTTGGCCTCCAAGTCGGACGAAGCCGCCAAGGCAACCAAGGAACTGATTGAAAGTTCTATTACGGCGGTCGCTGAAGGCGGCGAGGTGGTGAGCCGTGTGACGGCTTCGCTGGATAAAACCAGCTCCATTGCCGAAAATGTTACCACAAAAATGAATGCGGTGGTATCGGCTGTGGAGAGCCAGACAACCTCCATTTCTCAGATTACGGAGGGAATTGACCAGATTTCCGCAGTTATTCAAAGCACTTCCGCCACTTCGGAGGAAAGCGCCGCAACTTCGCATGAGCTTTCCAATCAGTCACTTTTGATGAAGGAATTGGTTCGTAAATTCCGTCTGAACTGACTGACATTGGGGCTTGTCAATCCTCTCTTCTTCTGATCTTATCACGCACATAGGAAGCCCCCCAGCTTCGCTGCGAACGGAACCAGTAAAACCGGACAATAGACAAAAGCCCCCTGATGTAGGAAAATAGGAACTGCATCAGGGGGTAAAATTATGGGGAAGCGAAAGTATACAAAAATCGAAATGCTGCTGCCAGAGATAAAAGAGATGCTGTCAGAGGGAAAGAGGAACAAAGAGATCGAGGTGTATTTTGGGCTGGAAGGGGATCGTCCAATACACAATCTGTTGAAAAGAGAAGGAACTGGCAGCAGATATGGCAGTACGGTCCAAGGGACGCCCTTGAAAGGATGGTCAACCGCCACACTAGAGTGAAACCGGCAGAGATCGAAGCGCGGGAAACTGTCGGCGATTGGGAAATGGACACTGTATATTCAAGTAAAGGGGAAGAAAAGGTACCTTGCTTGTACTGACAGAGCAGAAAAGCCGTATTCCGATTATGGAACTTATGCCAGACAGAACGCGGGAAAGCGTAATTGCCGCCCTTGATTGAATATAATGCCGCTTTGGGGCATGCCGCTTCCGGCAAATCTTTCGCACAATCACCGTTGACAATGGAGGGGAATTTGCAGATGTGGAACGGTTGGAACGTTCCGTGCTTTGCAAGGGGAAAAGAACAAAGGCCTACTTTCGCGCAGGGCAAGTGCGCTGAAAGGTGGATTGCGCGCTATCCCCGAAAAATTTTAGGCTGGAAAACGTCTGAAATTCTGTTCAATGAGTAATTTCGACGCTTTGAAAAATTTTTTATATTTTTTTCGCATTTCCTCCCGACATTTTCAATAGAATTTCTCTAAATTTTTCCGTCCCCTGAAAGCCTGGGAATTAGGTGCACATCTGTATAGAACCAAAAAATACAAAAACTTACTATTTCCAGGGATTTTTCAGAAGATGCCAAGTTTTTTCAGGGTTCATCCAAGAATTTTCTATCGCCTTTTTCCAGGAGTTTGCTAAAATGAAAAGCAGTTTGAAAGCTGGAATCTTCCAGTTTTCAAAAAATTGATTAGGAGGAACTACGATGAAAAAGACTCTTGCACTGCTTCTCTCTGTCCTCATGCTGGTTACGCTGCTGGCCGCCTGCGGCGGCGACAAGCCCACCGATGACCCCGCTGACGGTGACCAGCAACAGACCGAAGAACCCACCACTCCCGACACCACCGAACCCACTGAGCCTGAAGCCCCCGCGGCTGGCGGCACCATCGGCGTGTGCATCTACCAGTTCACCGACGCCTTCATGACTACTTACCGGAACTCTTTGCAAGAGATTCTGGAAGGCAAGGGCTATCAGGTCAGCACCGTCGACGGCGCGAACGACCAGGCCAAGCAGAACGAACAGATCAACAGCTTCATCACCCAGGGCGTGGACGCCCTCATTATCAACCCCGTCATGACCTCTGCGGCGGACCAGATCATCGCCACCGTACAGGCTGCGGGCATTCCCACTGTTCTCATCAACCGTGAGCCCACCGCTGAGCAGATGGCCGTTTACGACAAGCTCGTTTACGTCGGCTGCGACGCTCGTCAGTCCGGCACCATGCAGGGCGAGCTCATCCTCGATACCCCCAACAAGGGCGATATCAACGGTGATGGCAAGATTTCCTACATCATGGTTCAGGGCGACCCCGAAAACGTCGACGCCCAGTATCGTACTGAGTTCTCCGTCAAGGCCCTTGTGGACGCCGGTATGGAAGTGGAAGAGCTCAACCTCACCCGCGGCGACTGGATGCGTGAACGCGGCCAGGAAATCGTTGCCAATGACCTTGCCCAGTTCGGCTCTCAGGTCGAAGTCGTCTTCTGCAACAACGACGATATGGCCATCGGCGCTCTGCAATCCATCCAGGCCGCCGGCCGGAAGGTCAACGAAGACATCTATCTGGTGGGCGTGGACGCCCTCGACGCCGCTCTGAACGAAGTCCAGGCCGGCAACATGACCGGTACCGTGCTGAACGACGCCGTTGGTCAGGCGACCGCGGCTGTGGAACAGATGGAGCTCCTGCTGGGCGGCAAGACCTATGCCTCCGGCGAGCAGAGCGTGTACGTCGACTATGTGAAGGTCACTCCCGACAACGTGGGCGACTTCATGAAATAAGATTTCCGAAACGAGTCCATCCGAGGGGTGCGTGCGCAAGTGCGCACGCGCCCTTCCTTAATCAAGCAAGACGAAAAACAAGAAACAGGGGGGAGCGAACATTGTCAGAATATCGTTTGGAAATGCATGATGTGGTGAAGACCTTTCCCGGCGTCAAGGCGCTGGATCATGCACAGCTGAGACTTCGCCCCGGCACAGTCCACGCCCTGATGGGAGAGAACGGGGCCGGAAAATCCACGTTAATGAAATGCATGTTTGGTATTTACCACATGGATGAGGGCGAAGTGATTTATGAGGGCGAACGGGTTCAGATCAAAGGTCCCCTGGATGCCCTGAACCGCGGCATTGCGATGGTGCACCAGGAATTGCAGCCGATCCCGGAACGCAGCATCGGCGAAAACATTTATGTGGGACGCTATCCGCTCAAGCATTTCGGACCGATTAAAGTTATCGACCACGCCAAAATGTACGAGGATGCCGCCAAGGTTTTGAAGGAAGTTCACCTGAATTACGACCCAAAAGCAAAACTGGGTTCCCTGAGCGTCTCCCAGATGCAGCTGGTGGAAATTGCCAAGGCCGTTTCCGCGGACTGCAAGGTCCTGATTCTGGACGAACCCACATCCTCCCTTACCGCCGCCGAGGTGGAGGCCCTGTTCACCATTGTAAACGAGCTGCGGGCCAAGGGCGTCTGCATTGTGTACATCAGCCATAAAATGGACGAAATTCTCCGCATCAGCGATGAAGTGACCGTCATGCGCGACGGCCAGTACATCGGCACCTGGAACGCTAAGGAGCTGACCACCGATTTCATCATCACCAAAATGGTGGGCCGGGAACTCACCAATCTCTTCCCGCAAAGGGAGAACGTCCCCGGCGAGGTGGTCTTCGAGGTACAGGATTTTACGTCCATCAACCCCAAGAGTTTCCGTCATGCCTCGTTCAACGTCCGCAAGGGCGAAATTCTGGGCGTGGCGGGTCTGGTGGGTGCGCAGCGCACCGAATTGATGGAGGGCCTGTTCGGTCTGCGGAGCCATACCGCCGGGCGAATTACCTACAAGGGCCGGGAACTGAAAATCAATCAGCCCAAGGACGCCATCAACAACGGCATCGCCATGCTCACGGAGGACCGCCGGGCCACCGGTATTCTGGGCGTCCTCTCAATTGCGGATAATGTGTCCATTGCCTCACTGAACCAGTACCTGATGGCCGGGATTATGCTCAACGACAGCAAAATCGAACAGCTGGTGCGGGACAACGTGGCGAAGCTGTCCATCAAAACACCGTCGTCCAGAACGCAGATTCAGTCCCTCTCCGGCGGCAACCAGCAGAAGGTCCTAATCAGCCGCTGGCTTGCCAACGACCCGGACATCTTTATCCTGGATGAACCGACCCGCGGCATTGACGTGGGCGCAAAATACGAAATCTACTGCATCATTGCCGAGCTGGCCAAGCAGGGCAAGAGCGTGATTATGATTTCCTCGGAAATGAGCGAGCTGATCGGTATGTCGGACCGGGTCATGGTCATGTGTGACGGGCGCGTCACCGGCTTTATCGACGGCGCGGAAGCCAATCAGGAAAATATCATGGCTCTGGCGACGCAGTTTGAATAAAAGGAGAGAAACGACGATGGGAGAAACTAAAACAACCGCGCTGAATGGCAAAAGCGTCCTGAAATTCATTTCGGATCACGCGATCATTTTCCTGATTATCCTGCTCGCGCTGTTCACCTGGGCCAACAGCCAGAACTTTATGAGCAAGGACAATGTGGGCAACCTGATTTCCAACGTCGCCCCCCGCTTCATCATCGCTTGCGGCGTGTCCGGGTGCCTGATTACCAAAGGAACGGACCTGTCGGCGGGCCGTCAGGTGGGCCTTGCGGCGTGCTTCGCTGCCATGATGCAGCAAACCCTGGATTACAGCGCCCGGGTGTTTGACTGGATGCCCGACATGCACTGGGTTTTCGCGCTGCTGATCTCGGTGGCGATTATGGGCTGCATCGGCGCGGTCAATGGTTGCGTGATTGCCTTTTTGAAGGTTCCCCCCTTCATTGCAACTCTGGGTATGCAAACCCTGGTTTACGGCGCGTGTCAGGTCATTACCGGCAACCAGCCGATTGGCGGCTTCAAGCAGAACTACCGCGACCTTGCCAGCGGCAACTTCTTCGGTGAACGGCTGCTGCCTTACCTGCTTCTTCCCGCCCTTCTGGTGGGCTTGTTCATGTGGTTCCTGTACAACAAAACCCGGCACGGCAAGTATATGTACGCCATCGGCGGCAACGAAAACGCCGCGCAGGTGGCCGGCGTGAACGTCAATGCCTCCCTGATCCGCATTTACATCCTTGCCTCCGTCATGTACGCCCTGGCGGGCTTCCTGATTGGCTCCAAGGCCGGCGGCGCGTCCACTGCAACCGGTCAGGGCTATGAGCTGGAAGCCATTGCGGCTTGTACCATCGGCGGCGTGTCCGTCAACGGCGGCGTCGGCAGGATTTCCGGCATCCTGGTCGGCGTGCTGGTGTTCGAAGTGCTGAAGATCTGCCTCCAGTTCCTCCGCTTTGACCCCGCTTATACCTTCATCGCCCAGGGCCTGGTCATTATCGTGGCCGTTGCGCTGGACTTGCGGAAGTACCTGGCAAAGAAGTAAAATGGACGAGGAAAAAAAGCGCCCCGATTCCAAAGACCTCAATGCCATCGAGCGATTTTATGAGCGTTTCCGCGGCATTCCGCTCAAATATCTTGATCTCTTTATCGGTTTATGCGTGGCCGCGCTGGTAATCGTGCTGGTCATGGGCATGATAAACCGGTGAGAAAGAGACTCGCAGGGGCCGGCTTGCGCCGGTCCCTGTTTTCCAATCTGCAAACGGCTGGAAAGGGGGAGGTTTACGCATGGAAAAATACCGGGTTCTGCTGGCGGACGACGAGGAAGAAATCCGCTCGGGCATCAGCCGGAAAATCGACTGGTCCGCCTTGGGCTTTACCCTGGTGGGCGAGGCCGCCAACGGTGAGGAGGCCCTGGAACTGGCGGAGCAGCTGCGTCCAGACGTGGTTCTGACGGATATCAAAATGCCCTTCATGGACGGCTTGGAGCTGTGCCGAAGACTGAAACAGTTCCTTCCCGGCGCGGGACTGGTGGTCTTCTCCGGGTTTGACGATTTCGAGTATGCCCGGCAGGCGGTGGGGATGGGGGTGTTTGAGTACATCCTCAAGCCGATTACAGCCTCCGAGCTGAGCGAAGTGCTGACCCGTCTGCGGGAACGGCTCGACGGTCAGCGCATGGAACGCCGGGATATGGAAACCCTGCGGCGGCGGTATGAGGAAAGCCTTCCGGTGCTGCGGGAACTGTTTTATACGCGGCTTTTGAGCGGTCAGCTGAACCCGGAGCAGGTGCGGGAACGGGCAGCGCGGTATGAAATCGATCTGCCGGACGGCCTCTGGACTGCCGCGCTGGTTCACGTGGACGCGCCCGGACGGGACGAATTGTTATTGCTTTCGGCGCAGTCCTTTTTACAGGAACATTTTCATCTGGACGGCGGACAGGGCCGCGTAGTGCTTTACGGCGATCTGGCGGCGCTGCTGGTGCGCCTGGAAAGCATGAACCGACTGTATCCCCTCCTGGAAGAACTGGACCGGCTATCGCGGCTGTCCCAGAGCTACCTGGGAATTTCCCTTACCACCGGCGTCGGCCTGCCCTGCCAGGGGCCGGAGGAGCTGCACCGCAGTCTGGACGGAGCGCGTTCCGCTCTGGATTACCGGGTTCTCATGGGTGGAAGCCGGGTCATCTACATCGGCGACCTGGAACCCAATGCCGCCGCGGCCCTCTCCTTCGAGGAGGAGGATCAACGGGCGCTGTCCGCCGCCATCAAGCTGGGAACGCCGGAACAGGTGAAAGGAAATGTCCAGGCTCTTGTCGCCCGCATTTCCCAGGCCGGATTGGCTTTGCCCCAGGGCCACCTGTTTTTGTTGGAGCTGGTCACGTGTCTGCTGCGCCTGACCCGTTCCGCCGGGGTCTCTGTGGAGGAGGTCTTCGGTGAGGGCTTTACCGGCGCGGTGTCCATCTCCGACTTTTCCAACCTCAAGGCCCTGGGAGACTGGCTGGAAGTCCGGTGCCTGCGTCTGCACGAGCTGTTGGGACGTCAGCGCAGCGACCTCGCGTGGAGCACCGTGGAGCGGGCCAAGGACTACATTGCCCGTCACTACGCCGACGAACAATTGAGCGTGGAATCCCTTTGCTCCCACATCCACCTTTCCCCCACCTATTTCTCTACCCTGTTCAAGCGGGAAACCGGCATCAGCTTTACCGCCTATGTGACTCAGGTGCGCATGGAGGAAGCGGTCCGGCTGCTGCGGGAGACCGACGAAAAAACCTACCGGATTGCCAGTCAGACCGGCTATTCCGACCCGAATTATTTCAGCTATGTATTCAAAAAACAGTTTGGCGTCTCGCCCTCGAAGTTCCGGGCGGGCGGAAATCCGTAAGGAGAGGGACTGGCTATGGCGCGTGTGACGTGCAGATGCGGCCGCGTCCTCTGGAACGGCCGAATTCCAAACGATATCGAGTTTACCGTTTTTTCCGATGCCCGTATTTGTGAGATAGAGGACCATCCCCCGGACTTTTGTAGCGACCCACTGTACTTCCTTTCTGATCTCCTGGAACGGGCTGATTATGAAGTCTGGCGGTGTCCAGCCTGCAAGCGGCTGTATATGTTTGAAAACGGCGCAGAGCAGGTCCGGTATGTCTACAAGCTGGAAGAAGCATAATCATTCCAAAGGAGGCTCCCTGTGACATTTTTCCGCAGTTTGGCGGCCCAGTGGGCGCAGCGTTACCGCAAAATGAGTATTCAAATGGTTTTGTCGCTTTCGTTCACCGCCGTGGCGGCAGCGGGAATTCTCCTGATGGGCGTCAGCTTTCTATGGCGCTTTTCCTCCGCAAATGAACAGACCGCAGCGGAAAACAGTCAGCGGATTCTCGCCCAGGCCAATCTCAGCCTCGACAGCTACCTTCGGCGCATGATGCGCATTGCTGACACGGTGTATTACCGCGTTATCAAAAACACCGACCTGGCCGATGGAAGCTATGTGGAGGCCCTGGGGCTGCTGTACGAGGAAAACCGGGACGATCTGGTTTCCCTGGCGGTGTTCGACAGCCGGGGCGAACTCGTCTCCGCTGTGCCCCTGGCCGCCATGAAGGAAGGCGTCCGCCCCGCGGAGAGCGAATGGTTTCAGGCGGCATTTCAGAATATGGAGAACCTCCATTTCTCCACGCCCCACGTTCAAAACCTGTTCGACGACCCGAATTCGCCCTACCGCTGGGTCGTTTCCCTGAGCCATCATGTGGAACTCACCCGCGACGGCGTAACCGAGGGCGGCGTGCTGCTGGTGGACATGGGGTTCAGCGGCATTGAGCAGGTCTGCCGGGACGTGACCCTTGCAAAGGGCGGGTATTTGTATCTCGTCGACAGTGGCGGCGAACTCATTTATCATCCCCGTCAGCAGTTGATTTACGCGGGCCTCCTGGAGGAGAACCACCGGGCTGCCGCGGGCTACCGGGACGGCAGTCATGTGGAGACCTTCCAGGGCCAGACCCGTCAGGTGACGGTGAAAACGGTGGGATATACCGGCTGGAAGCTGGTGGGCGTGGCCCCGGCGGAGAGCTGGCTTGCGTCCTCGCAGTTTCTTACCTTTGGTTTGTTTCTGCTGGTCTTTGCCATTTTCCTGATGGCCTTCCTGAACTTCCTCATCTCCGCCCGCATCGCGGACCCGATCCGGAGGCTGGATCGCTCCGTCAAGGCCCTGGAAAGCGGACAGGATGTCGAAATCGAAGTCGGCGGGTGCTACGAGGTTCAGCATTTGAGCCGGTCCATCCGCTCCATGGTTTCCACCATGCGCCACCTCATGGACGACATCATTCAGCAGGAGGGCCAGAAACGGCGGAATGAGCTGGAAGTTCTGCAATCCCAGATCAACCCGCATTTCCTCTATAATACGCTGGATTCCGTCGTCTGGCTCACCGAGGCCGGACAGCAGACGGAAGCCATTCAAATGGTTGCATCCCTGGCGCGGTTCTTCCGGATCTCCCTGAGCAAAGGAAAGAGCATCATTCCCCTTTCCGACGAACTCGAACACGCCCGGCATTATATGAACATTCAGCAGATTCGTTTCAAGAACCAGTTCACCACAAACATCGAGATCCAGCCAGGCACAGAGAATTTGTACACGCTGAAGCTGATTGTCCAGCCGATTCTGGAAAACGCCATCTACCACGGCATGGCCGGGGCCGAGGACGACGGCAGGATATCCGTTTCCGCCCGCCGTGAGGGCGATGACCTTCTGATCGACGTGTCCGACAACGGCGTCGGCATGCCGCCCGAAACGGCGGCGTCCCTCCTGAACCCGGACCGTCCGGTTATGCAGACCAGCGGCTCCGGCACCGGCGTCCACAACGTCCATGAGCGGATTCGTCTCACGTTCGGGGAAGGTTACGGGCTGACCATCTTCAGCGAGCCGGACGAGGGAACCCGGGTACGGATTCGCCTGCCCGCCCTGACGCGGGAAGACGCCGCCCGCTGCCAGCAGGAAGGGGATGTGCTATGAAAACACGGAAAAGCGGTCTTGTGGAAATCGCGCTGCTGGGCGGCCTGGGACTCATGGCCGTTCTGACGCTGACCGTCCCGCAGCACCTGCGGGATCACACGCCGGATGCTTTGCTGTCGCTGTCAGTGCTGCTGCGGGACACGGACAGTTCCGGGTGGAACGTGGCCCGTCAGGGCATGGAACAGGCGGCGGACGAGCTGGGGGCCGAACTGCGCTTTCTGACCCTCACCGTCCAGAACGACACCCGGGAGCAGGAGGAAATTCTGCGCCGGGAGGTGGAGGGCGGTGCAGACGCCGTGATTGCGGTTCCGGCGGACCCGGAGGCGCTGCATGGGGTGCTGGACCGTCTGACGGCGGACTGCCCCCTGGTTACACTGGAAGCCTCCGCCGGCTTCGGAACCCCGTTTGTCGCCGCCGACCATGCGGAAGTGGGCCGCTGTCTGGCGGAAACGCTCCTGGAAGACTGGGACGGCGGGGAAGTGCTGCTGCTGGACACCAGCAAGGCTTGTCCTGAGGTGACGCCTCGTCTGAAAGCCGCGCTGGATGTTCTGACCGCCGCAGGGGTCCCGGCGGAACGCGCCGCGCCGCCGGATACATGGTCTGACTGGCGCTGGGTGATGGCCTTCGAGTCTGCCGCCACCCGGCAGGCTGCGGCGGCAAAGGAGAACGGCAGCGATTCCTTTTCCCTGTACGGCGTGGGAAGCTCCACCGCCATTACCGCCCTTTTGGAGCGGGGAACCATTTCTGCCGTGGCCGCCTGGAGCGACTACGCGGCGGGTTATCTGGCGGTAGAACAGGCCGTGGAGGCGGTGCGGAACCGTCCCCAGACGCTGACGCCGTTACCGTTTTCCATCGTGCGAGGGGAGGACATTTATGCGCCTGAAAATCAAAAGCTGCTCTTTCCGGTCACTTCTTAAAATCCTGCCGCTGACGTTCCTTTTAAGCCTTCTGCCCTCCTGCGGGGCCGGGGACAGCCCGGATGACAGTCTGCGTCTTGGCGTCGCCCTCTACACCCAGGACGATACCTTCATTTCTGCGCTTGCCCAGGATTTGGAACAGCTTGTGCAGGAGGAGGAAAGCCGCATCGGACAGAAAATCACGCTCCTGATCTCCGACAGCCGCCACAATCAGACGACCCAAATGGGACAGGTTGACCGTTTTTTAGCCCGCCGCTGTGACGTGCTGTGCGTCAACCTGGTGGACCGGACTGCGGCGGCGGTACTGGTGGACAAGGCTGAGGCCGAAGGGGTGCCATTGATTTTCTTCAACCGTCAGCCGGTGGACGAGGACATTCAGCGGTGGAGTCAGACGTATTACGTGGGCGCCAGCGCCCAGGAGAGCGGTACGCTGCAAGGCGAACTGGTTCTGGAGGCGTGGCGGAGCGCCCCCGAACGCTGGGACCGCAGCGGTGACGGCGTGCTGCAATACGTGATGCTGGAAGGGGAACCGGGCCATCAGGATTCGCTTCTGCGCACGGAGTATACCATTCAGGCCATTACGGACGGCGGCATTGAGGTGGAGCGTCTGGCGCGGGACACCGCCAATTGGAACCGAGCCCAGGCGTCGGCACGGATTGCGCTCTGGCTGGAGGAGTTCGGGGAACAGATTGAGGTGATTCTCTCCAACAACGACGATATGGCCCTGGGCGCGATTGACGCCCTGTGTGAAACGGGGCGTCCGCTGGAGGACTGGCCCCTGATTGTCGGCATTGACGCCACGGCCCCCGCCCTGGAAGCGGTTGCCGCCGGACAGCTTTACGGTACCGTCCACAACGACGGCCGGGGACAGGCCCAGGCGATGTTAAGCCTTGCGTTGGCGCTTCACGGCGGCGAAGACCCTGCCGGGGCGGTGGATCTGGTGGACGGGCACTACGTCTGGCTGCCCTACCGGACGGTGACGCAGGCCAATTTAAGTGCGTTTCGGGCGTCCTGAAGACACAGGAAAAGCCTCCGGCGGTGCCGGAGGCTTTCATTGATCATACACTTGTCAGCAGCCGTTGAGAGGGTTGACATCGCCCTCTTTCGGGACGATGCAAAGGCCCATCAGCTCACCGTCGCCGGTGTTGCCGAAGTTGTGGCGCACGCCGCCGGGGATGTGTACCCATGTACCAAATTCCAGGGGAACCCGTTCCTTGCCGATCAGGAAATAGCCCTCGCCCTTGATGCAGAAAAACCAATGGGGCCACGCGTGGGCATGAACGCTGCTCTCGGCCTCCGGCTCCAAGGTAAAGAGGCGCATGACGTAATCGTCCCAGAAGCGGCCCTCCGGCCCGAAGACGATCTTTTTGGTGGAATTTTCGATAAAATGCCCGGCGTTCACAACCGGCAGGTCCCGGATGTTCCCGGAAAATTCGCTCATAGCAAATCCCTCCTGTTTTTCAAAATCAATTCACAAGCTGGAAATCGGAAAATACCCAGCGGTCCCCCTCGAAAGTGTAGGGGAACGACCAGCATTCCAGGCCGGCGGCGGCTCCGCCTGCGTCCAGCAGCTCCACCGTCACATTGACAGAGTAGGCGTTTTCGCTGGTCTGCTGGATTTGGATATCGGTTTTTCCCTTGCTCTCGTCGCAGCTGCGGCCCTCGCCGGTGACGTACAGCGCGCCGTGAATATCCCGGTACCGGACGGCGCCGCCGGATTCCAGGAGTTCATCCGTCAGTTCCTGGGAGAACACGCCCCGCAGGTAGGCCCGCAGGCTGGACAATTCAGTAAGACCTTCTTCCCCCACCTTCTGGTACAGCGTACCGTCCACGGTCACGACCTCCCCGCTGCTGGACAGGGGGGAAGTTTCAAACCAGCTGTACACCCGCACAGCCCGTTGGTACGCGTCCAGGATTTCCTCCTCAGGCAGCGGCGGAAAATCCCACTGCACCTGGGAGGCGCTCATGCCGTACACCGCCGTTTCCGGCGCTGTAACGGCCTCCGGGTCCTTGGCGGCGGTTTCCCCGGAGCAGCCAGACAGCAACAGCCCTAAAACCAGGAGCATCCACGTTCCTTTTTGCATCAGTCCTTTTTGCATCGGTTCTCCCCCTTCCAAAAAGCGCGGAAGCACTTGTATTTTCAAGGCTCCCGGGCGGCACGCAGGTCCGCCGGGTCCTCTAAGGAAAACATATCATACTTTCTCGAAAAATGCCAGATGCTTTTTTGCAAAAAACCAATTTGTAACAGAATTGTAACTTTCTGTGTTCCCACTGTAAAGACTGGAAAAAATTACCGCGGGAGGCGTCGGAAAACAGGCGCAAAAAACCGCCCGGAAGGCCGGGCGGTTTGCAGTATGTCAGCTTTTGATCGAAACAGGCAAAGCATCTGTAAATTTCCGCCAATACAGGCGATGTGCAGAAACGAGGTCTTCTTTCTGCGGCGCATACGCATCCCGCGAAAAGCGGGGCGTCATTGGTGCGGCGAACAGCGCCAAGGGCAAAACGTATATCATCAACGGGCGGTGGGTTACGGCCCGGGAGGCGTCGCGCAGGAAAAAGAAAAAGCCCTCGCCGGTTGGCGTGGCTCCAAAATCCATCTTGAAACGCTTTCAGCGGTCGCTGCAAGTCCAGTCCTCGTCAAGAAAGATCAAGTCGTCCACATCCTCCGATATCAATGGAAAAAACTTTCTCATAATCGCTTTCCTCCTTTCTTTTACTTCGCTCTGTATTATAACATAGTTCCTAGGAATTAGCAAGGATATTTTCCGGATTTTTGAAGCTTTTGACTGCCAGTTTTTCCCGATTGTTTTTGTCGGTTTTGACGTAATGACAGGGGGATTTTTCCAGCTGGTTCCGGGGTGTTTCCGTACTGAGCTCCTGCATTCCGGCGGGGCGCTCTGCGGCGCGTCGTAAGAAGAAACCGTCAGACGGGACCATTTCTTTGTGCATTTTTTCTCTCGCCATGCAAATACTCCCTGTGTTATAATAAAGAAAAACAAATAAAAATGCGCCCGCGGGAGGCTTTTATGAGCGCACGACCAAAAAAACGCCGCCCTCTCCGGGCGGTTCTGTTGTTATTACTTTTAACGCTGTCCGCCGCCATGTATGTTCGTTGGAGCAACACCGCTTTGCAGGTTGCTTGGTTTGAGCCGGTCTTCGCCGGGCTGCCCCAGGGCTTCGACGGCTGCCGCGCTGTGGTGCTGGGGGACCTCCATACGGCGTACTTCGGCCCGGAGAACGAGAAATTGCTGAAAGCCGTCCGGGAGGCGGAACCGGAATATATTTTTCTGGTGGGAGACCTTCTGGACGCCTTCCACGAAGTTCCGCCGGACTACGCCGCAAGGACAGCCCGGGGACTTGTGGAAATCGCTCCGTCGTACTATGTCACGGGAAATCACGAATGGGCCATCGGGGACGTGCCGGAGCTGAAGGAAACTTTGACGGAACAAGGGATTACGGTGCTTTCCAACACGTTCACCGTTTTGGAGCGAAATGGTTCCGCCGCCGTTCTGGCGGGCATTGACGATCCAAACGGCTACGCCGACCAGAAGTCTCCGGAGACGGTGGCCGCGGAGGTCTACGCCGCACATGGCGACCCGTTCTGGATTCTGCTGGCGCACCGGAACGATCATTTTCCGGAGCAATACTGTTATTTAGGCGCGGACCTGGTGGTTTCCGGCCACGGGCACGGCGGCTTGGTTCGTCTGCCCTTTACCGACGGCCTTGTGTCCACCGACCGCACCTTTTTCCCGACCTGCACGGCGGGGCTGTACGAAAAAAACGGTTCCGCGCTGTTCGTGACCCGGGGCTTAGGCAATTCCGGTTCCACGTTCCGGCTGTTCAACCGGCCCGAGGTTGCCGTTTTGACGCTGCGTCGGGGGTAACGGGCCTGGACAGAATTTCGCTGTCAGCCGCAAAAAAACAGGAAATCAACCATAACAGGCAGGAAGATCTATGCATGAATTTTTTGCCGGACAATTTGATATCGCAGTAATCGGCGCAGGACACGCCGGTATTGAAGCCGCCTTGGCCGCGGCCCGTCTGGGAATGGAAACCATCATTTTCACAATCAATCTGGACGCCGTTGGCAATATGCCCTGCAACCCGGCGATTGGCGGCACTGGAAAAGGGCATCTCGTCCGGGAGCTGGATGCCCTTGGCGGTGAAATGGCGAAGGCCGCCGACGCCTGCTGCATTCAATATCGGCTTCTGAACCGCGGCAAAGGGCCTGCGGTATGGTCGCTGCGGGCACAGGCCGACCGCCGGCGTTATCAGGGCTATATGAAGGCCGTTTTGGAGCGTCAGGAACATTTGACGGTCCGCCAGGGCGAGGTAATCGAACTGCGCAGGGAGGGCAGTCTGTTTTCCGCGGTTCTGGCAACGGGCGCAGTCTTCACGGCAAAAACGGCGATTCTGGCAACCGGGACGTATCTCACGGGACGAACCATAGTCGGCGAATGGGTAGAGGACTCTGGACCCGACGGAATGCACGCCGCGACGCGTCTGACGGAATCGCTGATAAAATTAGGCTTGCCTCTCCGACGTTTCAAGACAGGCACCCCGCCCCGTGTCAATGCGCGAACGGTGGACTTTGAGGAGATGGAGATACAGCCCGGCGACGAACTTCCGGTTCCGTTTTCCTACGGTACCACAGACCCGCCGGAAAACCGGGCGGTCTGCTGGCTGACCTGGACCACGGAAGAAACAAAGCGCATCATACAGGAAAACCTGGACCGCGCTCCAATGTATTCTGGATTGATTGAGGGCGTAGGTCCCCGCTATTGTCCGTCGTTTGAGACGAAGGTAGTACGTTTCCCCGACAAGCTCCGCCACCAGCTTTTTGTGGAGCCGATGGGCCTGGATACGGAGGAAGTGTATATACAAGGTTTTTCGTCCTCCATGCCGGAGGATGTTCAAGTGGAAATGCTGCACAGCGTCCCCGGCTTGCGCCGCGCGTCTATGACACGCCCGGCGTATGCGATTGAATATGACTGCATAGACCCTCTGGCGCTTCTGCCAACAATGGAGGTAAAGGCAGTCCCGGGCCTTTACGGCGCCGGACAGTTCAACGGTTCCTCCGGCTACGAGGAAGCGGCGGTGCAAGGATTTGCGGCAGGTGTGAATGCTGTTCGCAAGCTGCAGGGGAAATCGGAATTTGTTCTGTCCAGGGCGGAGTCCTACATCGGAACATTAATTGACGATCTTGTGACGAAAGGCACAAACGAGCCGTATCGAATGATGACTTCACGAAGTGAGTACCGACTGCTGCTGCGTCAGGACAACGCGGATTTGCGTCTGACGAAGCGCGGCTATGAAATCGGATTGGTTACGAAGGAACGTCTGGAAGCGGTGGAAGAAAAATATGAGAAAGTGGACCGTGAGATCAGGCGCCTGGCCCACACAGGCGCATCACCCAGTTCGGCTCTGACGGCGTTTCTTGTAGAAAAAGGGACAGCGGATGTCCCTGGCGGCTGTCCATTGGATGCCCTTCTGCGCCGTCCGCAGATTCACTACGCGGAACTTTCCCCCTTTGACCCGGATCGTCCGGCGCTGCCGCCCGAAGTAGCGGAACAAGTAGAGATCAGCATAAAATATGAAGGATACATCCGCCGTCAACAGAAGCAGGTGGAAGATTTCCAAAAGATGGCGTCCCATTGTCTTCCGCCGGACCTGGATTACAGCGGCATACAAGGTTTACGTTTGGAGGCCCGCGAAAAGCTGTCCGCGGTACGTCCCTTGGATTTAGGGCAGGCATCCCGCATTTCCGGCGTATCCCCCGCAGACGTTGCCGCTCTCATGATCTGGCTCTCGAAATAGGCTGCCTCCGGCGGGTTTCTTTTTCTCGAGAGAAAAAGAAACCAAAAAGAGCTTTCACACGCCGCGGCTTTGGGTGGTTGAAAAACCTGGCTGCGTCGGTTGTTTGATATTTTATGAATTTGCTTATACTTGCTAGAAAGGAAGCTTTCCATGATCATTGACCTGACCCACGTACTGACCCCCGAAATGCCGGTATACCCCGGCGACCCGACCCTGGCGTTTGAACCTGTCGCGACGTTCACGCGCAACGGTTATCAGACCTCAAAACTTACGATGTGCTCCCACAGCGGAACGCACGTAGACGCCCCCGCGCATTTGCTGTGGGAGGGAGCGGGGCTGGAAGATATGCCGATTTCGCAATTTTTCGGCCGCGCCGTAGCCCTGGACGTATCCCAGCAAGGGCCGATCATAACGGCGGAATATCTCCAAGCCCAGAACGGCGCGATTCGCACGGCGGATTTTGTGTTGTTCTACACCGGCTGGGAGAAAAAGTGGGGCACGCCGGAATTTTTCCAGGATGGCTACGCGGTACCGGACGAAGCGGCAGCGAAGTATTTGGTTTCCTGCGGTTTGAAGGGCGTTGGCACAGACGCGCCGGGTATTGATGCGTTAAATGATACGACAGCGCATCGGGTGTTTTTGAACGATGGTATGTTGATTGTGGAAAATTTATGTTTGAAGAAGGTAATCGGGCGAAAAGATTTTCAGTTTATCGCCCTGCCTTTGAAATATGAGAACGCGGACGGCTCGCCGGTACGGGCAGTAGCGGAGCTGCGGGAGAATCCAGAGAAGGAGATGTCGGCCCTGTGAAGAAGCTGCTTGCAATTGTGCTCTGCAAGCTGGGACGCGCCGTTGGGAAACTAGTGGGAAAAGGGAGTTCTCTCCCCGGGAAGCTGGCGTTGAAGGTCTGTCCGGACATACTGCGCCGTGTACAGCTGCCGCCCCAAATTATCGCAGTCACAGGTTCCAACGGCAAGACTTCCACTGTGGAAATGATTGCCGCGATACTCCGTGCAGGCGGCAAAAGTGTGGTGTACAATGAGGAGGGCTCGAACCAGATCGAGGGTGTAACCACGCTGGTATTGACCCACGCCGCATTGACAGGGAAAGTAAACGCCGACGTTCTGCTGATTGAATCCGACGAGCGGTACGCAGCTAAGACGTTCCGTTATTTCTACCCGACGGAATTTGTGGTGACAAACCTGTATCGCGACCAGCTCACCCGCAACGGGCATCCGGAGTGGGTTTACGACGCGCTGGTTCCGGCGATGCATCCGAACACGGAGTTGATTCTCAACGCAGACGACCCGCTGTCGAGCTGTTTTGCGGAAGGTCATGAGAAAGTGCAGTGGTTCGGCCTGGACCGCTGTTCGATTTCCGCGGACACCCCCTCCGGCGTCTACCACGACGGCGCGTATTGCCCGCTGTGCAGGCATCCGATGGAATATGAGTATGTGCATTACAATCAGATTGGGTCTTACCGCTGCACAAACTGCGCCCACGCAAAACCGAAGACCGATTTCACCGCGACGGCTCTGGACCTGGACGCCGGGACGCTGACCATAGACAACGAGACCGAGATACAGCTTGCATTTCGGAGCATTTACAATGTATATAACATCTTGGCGGCCTACGCCGCCGGACGCCGCGCCGGAATTCCTTCCGAAACGATTACGGGTGTCATCAACCGCTACGTGCTGAAAAACGGCCGGATGCAGACGTTTCGTCTGGGCGCGCATCACGGCACGCTTCTGACCAGTAAGCACGAAAACAGCATTGCCTATGATACAAACCTGCGCTACGTGGCGTCCAGTAAAGAGGACTGCGTGGTATTGGTAATTGTTGACGCGGTAAGCCGGAAATATTTCACCAGTGAAACGAGCTGGCTGTGGGACATCGATTTCGACCAGCTGAACGTACCGCAGGTAAAACGGGTGATTCTCTCCGGACGGTACTGCAATGATCTGGCGGAACGCTTTTTTTTCACGGCCTTGACGGAATGGAGCGTGGAACCGGACATAGCGGCGGCTGCGGCGCAGCTCCGGGAGAGCGGAAGCGAGGAAGTCTATGTGATTACGTGTTTTTCCGACCGGGATAAGCTGCTGACTCACGTGGAAAAGGAGGCGTAAGATGGAGGTAACGATGGTCCATTTTTACCCGGATCTGATGAATCTCTATGGAAGCTATGCCAACGTATCCGCGCTGCGGCGGTACCTGGAGCGGTTAGGCTGTACGGTAAAAACGGAGACGGTGGTTCCTGGCGGCGGGAACTTTCCGCATGGTGATTTCTTTTACATGGGTGCGGGCACCGAGCGGAATGCAAAAGCCGTCATGGAAGATTTTGCGCGGTTCAGCCGAGAACTGAAAGCCGCCGCCAACGACGGCGCAGCGATGCTCTTTGCAGGCACGGCGATGGAGCTTCTTGGCAAAAGCGTCCGGGAGGCGGACGGCACGGCGTATGCCGCCGCGGGTCTGTCGGAATTCACGACGGAACACCGAAAAACCCGCATCGTCGGGGACGTATACGGCCACACAGAGTTGTTTCCGGAGGCGGTGGTAGGCTTCATGAACAAATGCGGCGTTATCACAGGCATCCAAACGCCGCTGCTGTCAAAGGCAGATCTGGGCCATGGGAACGAAGTTCCCGGCGGGCCGGAGGGCTTCCATTGGAAAAATGTGTTTGCTTCCGAACTGACGGGACCGCTGCTGATCAAAAACCCCCGGATGCTGGAAACAGTTGCGGCGGCGCTCTACGCCCGGCGGGGCCAGACGCTTCCGGTCGACCGTCCCCCGGACCCCTGGGCGGAAACAGGTTACAGAGTTACTGAGGAAGAACTTCGGAAACAAATCTGATGTTCAGAAACGCGCGTGTAGGGGCGGACCTATGTGTCCGCCCGTCCTTTTTGACCATTTTTCCCATATTTTGTAAGAAAAATTGCCGCGGCGTGTATCGATCTTTCCGGCCTGGGCATTTCCAGGGGAAGATTGGATACGCAGGTCCGCCCCTGCGCCCGTTGGGGTAAAAGCAGGAATTCCCAGGGCTTCCATCATTTGAGGGTTGCTTCCGGCCTCTGGTTTTTTGTATAATTTATACAGAAACCAGAAAGGAGCAAACGCATGAAACGCAACATTCTATGCGGCTTGCTGGCTGCTGCGGCGCTTGCCGTACCGGCGCAGGCTGCGCGTCCGATCCCGGTGCAGGTGGACGGGGAACCCCTGGAAACAAAGGCTTATGTGGAACAAGGCGTGACCTATGTTCCTCTGCGGGACCTCTTGGAGCATATAGGCGGCTGGGAGGTCTGGTGGGACCATCAGACGAAGACCGCGGCCGCGGTCTCCGGGGAGACCCGTCTTTCCGCCAACCCGGACGCAAACACCGTTACGGTGGACGGCGACGTATACGCGGCGCGTGTGGCCGTGATCAACGGGCGGACATATCTGCCTCTGCGTCAGGTCATTGAGGCCCTGGGGGGCTACGCCAAATGGGACCCTTGGATGGGCGGCGCGGCGGCAACCACCGCCGAGGCCAGTCATGACGCCATGGATATCTACTGGCTGGCGCGGATCATCAGCGCCGAGAGCGGCGGAGAACCGCTGAAGGGTCAGATTGCGGTGGGCAACGTCGTTCTGAACCGGGTGGACTGTGAGGATTTCCCGGATACCATTCCGGAGGTCATTTTCGACCGGGTGGATGTCATCCAGTTTGAGCCGGTGGAAAACGGCACGGTATACCAAAAGCCCTCCGCCTTGTCGAAGGAAGCGGCGCGGCGGGTTCTGGACGGAGAAAATGTCGTTGGAAAGGCGATGTTTTTTTATGCGCCGGCCCTGTCGGAGGGCGTCTGGATCAATGACAACCGAAAATATCAGGAAACCATCGGATGCCACCGTTTTTACCTGTAACGGCGTGCTTTTTATTGCAATTTCTCCGCCCTTTTCTTTTTCGGAAGGAAAGGGCGGCGTCCATTTTTTTCATTTCTTTTTCGGAAATGCGCGATTCCCGCGTTTTTTGGCACTTATTGGCATTGACTTTTCCGCCCGGCAGGAATAGAATAGGTATATTCTGGAATAACGGTATAGAAAGGGGCGTCCATATGTTATTTTCCAGCCGGCCGCGCACCCGCTACGGAAAGCCTCCGGTTCATGAGGTGATCTGTCAGCTGCGCTTTCCCACGATTCTCACCATCAGCGATGGCGACCCGTTTGCGTTCCAGGAGATCGTCCGGGACGAATTCCCGCAGTATGCCCGCCGGCAGGACGTTCCGAACGGCGTCGACGGTCCGCGCCAGCCGGTGGCAAACTACCACTTTCTGTCGGAAGACGGGATGTGGCGTTTGAATCTCACTCAGGACTTTATCGCCCTTTCGACCCTCACCTATCCTGGCTGGGAAGGCTTTGCAGGGCGTCTGGACCGGCCTCTTGCAGCCTTCATTGAGCGTTACCGCCCGGCGAATTTCCAGCGGGTGGGCCTGCGGTACGTAAACCTCTTTTCTCGGGCGCAGCTCAATTTGGAGGGCGTACCCTGGACAGAGTTGATTGCACCGGCGTACACCGCGCCCCTTCGGGAACCGGATGTGACGGAGGAGCGTCTGGTCTCCTGCGGGTCTGATCTGGCGGTCCGCCTGGATTCCAGCTGCCAGGCGCGCATACATACCGGTTTTGGACAGGTGAAGGCCCTTGGTGTCGCGGAGGCCGACCAGGACCCGGAGGAACGGTTTGTGCTGGATATGGATTTGTCTATGAACGGCAGTCTGTCCGGTGCGCAGGCTGCCGGCGCGCTGGAAACCGTCCACGCACACGCCGCCCGGATTTTTGAAGGTGTGATTACCGACCGTATGCGGGAGGCCATGGAGCCGCTGTAAGCGGAAAGATTCCGTTGCGCGTCCCTGGGGTTATATTCGGAAAATTGCATAAAAATCGACATTCCAGCCGTCTTTATTTAGGCGGCTGGACTTTCTTTTGTATAATTTGCTAAAAATGGAAGAACATCCTTTTTTTATTTCAGTACTTTTCTTTCTTGTGTAAAAACCGCCCTTTCCGATATGCTATAAAAGGAAGGAAACCACTGGAACTGTGGAAATCTGACAAACGCCGCAGTTCCCGGCAAACTTGATTGTAAAGAGAGGCGGACAGTATGATTCAAAACGAATATTTACAGCGCGTATACACCCAGGTCGTCACGCGGGACCCCGACCAGCGGGAGTTCCATCAGGCCGTCCTTGAGGTTCTGGAAAGCCTGGAACCAATCGTTGTCCAGCACCCCGAATACGAAAGCCGCGGTATCCTCGAGACCTTCGTGGAACCGGAGCGTATGATTTGCTTCCGGGTACCCTGGGCGGATGACCACGGACAAATCCACGTGAACCGGGGCTACCGCATTCAGTTCAGCTCCACCATCGGGCCGTACAAGGGGGGCCTCCGGTTCCACCCGACGGTAAACCTGTCAATTTTGAAGTTCCTGGCCTTTGAGCAGATTCTGAAGAACAGTCTCACCGGCCTGCCGATGGGCGGCGCAAAGGGCGGCTCGGACTTTGATCCCAAGGGTAAAAGTGACGGAGAAGTTATGCGGTTTTGTCAGAGCTTCATGACGGAACTCAACCGGCACATCGGCCAGTTTGTCGACGTGCCCGCGGGTGACATTGGCGTCGGGGCGCGGGAAATCGGCTACCTCTTTGGACAATACCGCCGGGTACGGGGCAGCTTCGACGCCGGCGTTCTGACTGGCAAGGGATTAGCGTTTGGCGGCTCCCTGGCCCGGACTGAGGCCACCGGCTACGGCCTTTGCTATCTGACGCAGGAAATGCTCAAGGTGCTCCGCAGCGACAGCTTTGAGGGAAAAACCGTTGTGATTTCCGGTTCCGGCAACGTGGCGATTTTCGCCACAGAAAAGGCCGCGCAGCTGGGAGCGAAGGTTGTGGCCCTCAGCGATTCCGACGGCTATATCCACGACCCGGACGGCATCAAGCTGGATGTGGTGAAGGACATTAAACTCAACCGCCGGGGACGGATTAAAGAGTATGCCGCCGAGGTTCCGGGAAGCACTTATACGGAAGGCTTCCGGGGCATTTGGACGATTCCCTGTGACATTGCCCTCCCCTGCGCGACCCAGAATGAAATCGACGGCGAGACTGCAAAAATCATCGTCAAAAACGGCACGATGGCTGTGGCGGAAGGGGCCAATATGCCCTGCCGTCCGGAGGCCATTCACGAATTCCAGGCGGCGGGATTGCTGTTTGCTCCAGCGAAGGCGGCCAATGCCGGCGGCGTTGCCACAAGCGGCCTGGAAATGAGTCAGAACAGCATCCGATACACATGGAGCTTTGAGGAAGTGGACAGCAAACTACAAACCATTATGGTCAACATCTTCCACAACATCTACGACGCCTCCTGCGCGTACAATATGCCCGGCGACCTCGCCGCGGGCGCGAATCTTGCAGGTTTCCAGAAAGTGGCTGACGTCATGTTAGCCCAGGGTGTCATCTGACGCGGACGCTGCCAAAAGAAAAAAGAGAGGCCCGCCGAGGGCCTCTCTTTTTATGCGTCAGGCAATCGGGAATTCCGGGAATCCCGCCGCGCCTGCGGCAATTTCATAGCGTGCGAACGTCACCACGGGAACGCCGTCCTCACGGATATAGAACGCCGTGTTTTCGTCGACGGTGGTAAAGCCGCCCATCTCCGGGGTGAAGAAGAGGGTGAAGCCCTCGTCATCTACGCTGGCGTCAATCTGCTCCCGAATGGACTGGTTGCAGATTTCCACCCAGTCCTCGCCCAGCAGATCCTGCAAGGTGATGTCACGGTTTTCGGCAAAGTTGAGGTTGTAGCAATACCGTTCCTCCATGGAGGCGACCCAGCCTTCCGCCAGGGTCACGACAAAGGATACCTGGGTATCGGTCTGCTGCTTGATTTCGTAATCGACAATGACATCCATTTCCCGACCGCCCCATTCTTCCTCGGTGCCGCCGGTGGCAAAGAACGCGTCCTTATAATCGGCCCAGTCCTTTTCGGCCCGTTCCATAAGGAGGTCCACATGTTCCTGAATGGCGGCGTTGACGGTTTCCGCCAGATCCCCCCGGTCGCCGGTTTCCACCTTCGGAACTGACACGTTGTAATGGATTCCATCCTCGGTGGTGTCGTATTGCGCAAAAGTCATCACGCGGAACAGTCCGCCCAAAATGGGCACATCCGCTGCGGCGCGCGCAAAGGTCGGCGAAAGGTTCAGCGCCGCAGCCAGAACGGCGAAGCAGGCTGCGCAGCTGGTGAACCGCCGCACGAAGCGCCGTCTCCGGTGAAGGGCCTTACCCTCGCGGATGCCCGCTTCCACTCGTTTGCCCAGCTCGGGAGGCAGCGGCGTGTTCTCATATTCTTTACGAGCCTGATCAAATTTGTGATTCATTCCAAAGCTCCTTCCATTTCCATCGAAATTCGTAACTTCTTCAGCGCCGCATACAAACGGCTTTTCACCGTGTTCAGATTTTCGCCGGTTATTTTGCTGATTTCATTCAAAGAAAGTTCCTCATAGAACCGCAGCCGGATCACGGTTCCCATCGCCTTTGGCAGCGCGTCCACCTGACGCGACAAGGTATCGTCCGGCAGAGGGTCTTCATAGCCTTCGGTTTCCGGGGTTTCCGGGAATGGGACGGTTCGGGAATTCTGCCGGAGCATATCCAGACAGACATTTACCAACATTCGGTAAAACCAGGAACGCACCGCTTTGGGGTCTTTTAAGGTGTCCTGTCGTTCCAGCGCCTTGCAGACCGCCGTTTGTACCGCGTCCAGCGCTTCGTCACGGTCTTTCAGGTAGCTGTACGCCAGACGGTAAAACCGGGCCT
>CANDBG010000036.1 GCA_947382875.1 uncultured Oscillibacter sp.
TGTGAAAGGACGTCCTAAAACGCCCTATCCACCACGAAGTTGGAATAGCCGAAAATTTGCATTGTCAGGAAACAAACGCCGGAAATGTTTCCCGACAGGAAAACTCTGCCGGGTAGACTTTTCACAAAAAACCGGATATAGTGATAGCGAACAAAAGGCAGGGCGGACGATCACCGCTCTCCGCCTGAAAAAACGAAAAGGAGCAAGCTCATGAAGTATAATTTTGATGAATTGATCGACCGCAGCGCAAACCGCTCCTCCAAGTATGATGAACGCGTCAAGAAATTCGGCACGGAGGATGTTTTGCCCCTGTGGGTGGCGGATATGGATTTCCGTACGGCGCAGCCCATCATTGACGCCTGCAAGGCCAAGGCCGCGGAAGGCATCTGGGGCTATACCTCCCGTCCGGACAGCTATTTTGAAGCCGTACAACAGTGGCAGGTCCGGCGCAACGGCTGGAAGCCCGACACTGCAATGATGAGCTGGAGTCTGGGCGTTGTACCGGCGCTGTCGGCCATTGTAAAACTGTTCAGCCGGGAAGGCGGCAAGGTTCTGATTCAGACGCCCGTCTATTCCGAGTTCTACGACGTGGTGGAAGCCTGGGGGCGTACCGTCGAGGAAAACAAGCTGGTGGAATCGGATGGACGCTGGCACATTGACTTCGACGACTTCGCCGCCAAAGCCAGGGAGTGCGACGTATTTCTGCTCTGCAGCCCGCACAATCCCCTCGGCATTGTGTGGACCCCTGACGAACTGCGGAAAATGGCGGAAATCTGCATGGAGCACAAGGTTCTGCTGGTCTCTGACGAAATTCACTCCGACCTGATTTTCCACGGCAGGCGTCACACCCCCACCGCGTCGCTCTCTCCCGACATCGCGGCCAACGTCATCACCTGCACCTCTGTGACCAAGACCTTCAATCTGGCCGGTCTCCAGGCCAGCACCACCATTTTCCCCAACGCCGAGCTGAAAACGGCCTTCGACCGCTTCTGGGCCTGCATGGACATTCACCGCAACAACGCCTTTAGTTCGGTTGCCATGGAAGCGGCTTACCGGGAGGGCGAGGAATGGTTAGACCAGCTTTTGACGTACCTATCCGCCAATTTTGATTATGTCCGGGATTTCTGTGCGGCGAACATCCCACAGATTAAGCCGAACTGTCCGGATGCCACCTATCTCATGTGGCTGGACTGCCGCGGGTTGAACATGAACGACGAAGATCTGCGGAACTTCTTCATTCACAAGGCAAAACTCGGCCTGAACGAAGGTTACACCTTTGGGCGCAGTCTCAGCGGCTATATGCGTCTGAACGCGGCTTGTCCCCGGGTGACGCTGGAAAAAGCCATGTCCCAGCTGAAAGCCGCCGTTGACGCGCTGTAACAAGAGGACCAAAACACGAAGGAGAGAGATTGCGATGCAAAAAAAATCGTTCTGGGAGCAATACAAAATGCCAATTCTGCTGCTTGGCGGCATTGCCATCGGCGCATTGATCGGCATTGTCGCCCCTGGCTTCGGAACCAAGCTCAAGCCCCTTGGCGACATTTTCCTCAACCTGATGTTTACCATTGTTGTGCCTTTGGTTTTTGCCTCTATCGCCTCCGCCGTTGGCGCGATGGCCAACATGAAGCGTCTGGGCAAAATCCTGGGCAGCACGGTGCTGACTTTCCTGGTAACGGGCGCGTTTGCCGGAGTGTGTGTTCTTATTTGGGTGAACATTTTCAACCCGTCCGCGGGCACAAACCTCCAGATGGGCGAAGCGGAAATGTCTGAAATGCAGAGCGCAGGCGACATGATCGTAGGCGCGCTGACGGTAAGCGATTTCAGCCAGCTTCTGTCGAAATCCAATATGCTGCCCCTGATTATCTTCTCGATGATCTTCGGTTTCTGCGTGTCCAGCTGCGGCGGCGAGGAGAGCGCCATGGGCAAATGGCTTGCCAGTCTGAACAACGTGATTATGAAATTCGTGTCGGTCATTATGATGGCGGCCCCGATTGGCCTGGGCGCGTACTTCGCCAACCTGATCGCCGTATATGGTCCGGAGCTGATCGGTGATTATGGCCGTTCCATGGTGGTTTACTACCCGCTGTGCCTGCTGTATGTCGTCATCTTCTTTCCCCTCTACGCCCTGTTTGCCGCCGGAAAAGCCGGGTTGCAGCGAATGCTGAAATACATCATCGCCCCTGCCATCACGGCCTTTGCCACGCAAAGCTCTGCGGCTACGCTTCCCGTCAGCAAGGAAGCCTGCAATAACATCGGCGTCCCTGAAGACGTCAGCGACCTCGTTCTCCCGATGGGCTGCACCATGCATATGGACGGCTCGGTTCTCAGCTCCATCGTGAAGATCGCGTTCCTCTTCGGCGTGTTCGGCATGCCCTTCACCGGCGTGGATATCTATGCCATGTCGATTGCTGTGTCGATTCTCAGCGCGTTTGTGCTGTCCGGCGCGCCGGGCGGCGGTTTAGTCGGCGAGATGCTGATTGTCAGTATGTTCGGCTTCCCCGCCGAGGCATTCCCCTTGATTGCTACCTTAGGGTTCCTGTTTGACCCCGCCGCCACCTGTCTGAACGCCAGCGGCGACACCATTGCCTCCATGATGGTCACGCGTCTGGTGGAGGGCAGGAACTGGCTGGAAAAAAGCGCCGCGAAAGCAAGCTGACAAAACTTGACAAAACAAAAGGAGTTTATATCATGCAAGTATTGGAAACCAAAAACGCCCCGGGCGCCATCGGCCCTTATTCTCAAGGCTATGAAGCCAACGGCCTCGTCATCACCTCCGGACAGATTCCCGTAAACCCCATGGACGGCTCCGTACCGGAAGGCATTGCAGCCCAGGCCGAGCAGAGCTGCCGGAACGTAGGCGCGATTCTGGAAGCCGCAGGCGTCGGTTTTGACCGCGTAATCAAAACCACCTGCTTTCTGGCCGATATGGGCGACTTTGCCGCGTTCAACGAGGTTTACGCAAAATATTTTACCTCCAAGCCAGCCCGTTCCTGTGTGGCGGTGAAGGCGCTGCCCAAAGGCGTTCTGTGCGAAATTGAGGCCATCGCTGTAAAATAAGTTTCTGTCAGAACAAGGCCGGGACATCCTGCAAAAGGTACGGTCATTGCTGAAAATACATTTTTGATTCAGAAAGGAATTACCATCATGAAAATCACCGTTATTGGCAGCCATCTCTGCCCCGATACCCTGTATGCCCTGAACCGTCTCACCGCCGCCGGCGTGGAAGCCAGCTTCCAGGATATTCTGTCCTGTCACGCGGCCCTGCAAGCCTATCTGAACATCCGGGAGACCAGCGACCTGTACGCGGAAATTCGCGGCACCCAGCGTTTGGGCGTGCCCTGCTTCGTCCGGGAGGACGGCAGCATGACCCTGACCCTGGATGAGGTTCTTGCCTGATACTCCCTGGCCCCGGACGGCATTCTGACCGTACCGGGGCCATTTTTGAAAGGAGCCGACAATATGCACGAATTGACGCAGCTGATTCAGGAGGATATGCGTCCTGCGCTTGGCGTAACCGAGCCGGGAGCCATTGCCTTTGCCGTATCCACCGCCAGAGCGCACACCAGCGGGGAGATTCAAAAAATCCGTCTGCGGCTGAACAGCGGGTTGTACAAAAACGCGTTTACCTGTGGTATTCCAGGCAGTGAGCGGATGGGCGCGGCTCATGCCGCCGCTTTGGGCGCAGTCGGAGGCGACTCCTCCAGGGGCCTGGAATGTCTGGACGGCGTTACGTCCGAACAGGCCCGGCAGGCGGCTGTCCTGGTGGACGCCGGAAAAGTGGAAGTCGAAATGAGTGAAATCACCAGTCGTATTTATATTGAGGCGGTCGTGGTGACGGAAACCGGGGAAGCCTGCGTCGTTATCCGGGATTCTCATACCAATATTGTGTTTGTCCGTGAAAATGAAAACGTCGTATTGGAAAAGCCCTGTTCGCTGTCTGAGGAACCCGAAAACGCGCCGCTGATTCACCGTTACACGTTGGCCCGGCTTCATGACTATGCGCTTCACGTTCCCCTGAAAGAGCTGGACTTCATTCGCCAGGCGTTTGAGATGAACATGGCGCTGTGTCAGGCGGGGCTGGACAGCCCGAAAACCTCCTTTGCCCCCTACCTGCTCCAAGCCAACGGCGGACAGCTCATTTCCAGCGACGAACAAAAAACCGCCTCTTTGCTGTGCAACGCCGCCATTGAAGCGCGGGTACTGGGCCTGTCCGCGCCCGCCATGAGCATCACCGGTTCCGGCGCACATGGCATCATCGCCACTCTGCCGCTGTACGCCGCATATCAGGTAAACGGCTATTCCGAAGAAGCGCTGCTGCGGGCAGCCGCGCTGAGCTATTTGGTCTGTATGTACATCAAGGAGTATTCCGGCAAGCTGTCGGCCTTCTGCGGCTGCGCCATTGCCGCGGGCGCGGGCATGGCCTGCGGCCTGACGCTGCTGCGCGGCGGTTCGGTGCAAGTCATGACGCATACGCTCAACAATCTCGCCAGCGGCATCACCGGTATGATCTGCGACGGCGGCAGCCAGGGCTGCGCCATGAAAGGCGTGATTGCGGTGGACGCGGCCTGGCGGGCGGTTGACATGGCGATGGAAAACGTATATATTCATAGTATACATGGAATTAACGGATCTTCGCCAGAGCAGACCATGCGCAATTTGGGACGGATTGCATCCCCTGGTATGATTGCGACGGAAAAAACCATCGTAGAAATTCTGGCTGCCAAAGAGCATACAAAAGGAGATTGAATTCAATGGAAAAGAACCATCCTGTTTATCAGGCTTATATACAAATTTTGAAAGAAGAACTCATTCCGGCCATGGGCTGCACGGAACCGATTGCCATTGCCTACGCCGCCGCCAAAGCCCGGGAGGTGCTGGGGCAGGAGCCGGATGCCGTCGAAATTGGCGTCAGCAACAATATTATAAAAAACGTGAAAAGCGTTATCGTCCCGAACACAGACGGAATGAAAGGCATTGAAGCGGCGGCAGTGGCGGGCATCGCGGCGGGACAGGCGGAAAAGAAACTTGAAGTGATTTCCCAGGTCAGCCCGGAGCAAAAGCAGGCCATGCAGACCTTTTTGCAGTCGAAACCGGTCACGGTGGAGGCCGTGGACAACGACGGCATTATTTTCGATATCATCGTGACGCTGCGCGCCGGCGGCGAGTCGACTCTGGTGCGGATCACACATCATCACACCAACATTGTGCTGATCAAAAAAAATGACGAAATTTTGCTGGACAACACCGCCACGGAAGCTCTGGCAGGGTGCGGCGGGGAAAATCCGGCGGACCAGGGCTTAACCGACCGGAACCTGCTGACCGTAGCGGATATTTTCGACTTTGCCAGCACCTGTGACCTGACAGACATCCAGGAAGTGCTGGACACGCAGATTCAGTACAACACCGCCATTTCCCAGGAGGGCGTAAGCGGAAACTACGGTGCCAATATCGGCTCCACCATGCTGAAGTTCTATGGCGACGACGTACGCAACCGGGCGGTCGCCCGGGCCGCAGCGGGTTCCGACGCCCGTATGAGCGGCTGTGAGCTGCCTGTGGTCATCAACTCCGGCAGCGGAAACCAGGGGATTACCGTTTCGGTCCCTGTGATCGAATATGCAAAGGAACTGGGCGTGCCCCAGGAGACTTTATACCGGGCGCTGGCGCTGTCGAACCTGATTGCCATTCACGAAAAAACCGGCATCGGACGACTGTCCGCTTACTGCGGCGCAGTCAGCGCAGGATGCGCCGCGGGCTGCGGCATCGCCTACCTCCAAGGCGCGGATTGCAGCGCTATTTCTCACACTCTGGTCAACGCCCTGGCGATTGTCTCCGGCATTATCTGCGACGGAGCCAAGCCAAGCTGTGCGGCAAAGATTGCGTCCAGCGTGGAGGCGGGGATTCTGGGATATCATATGTACCTCAACGGTCAGCAGTTCCGTTCCGGAGACGGCATTATTACCAAGGGGGTGGAAGCCACAATTCGGAACATCGGTCAGCTTGGCCGGGAGGGTATGCGTGAGACCGACAAGGAGATCGTAAAAATCATGATGAAATGATGGTTGAAGGAAAACAGGAGGTTCTATGAAAGTTGTCATTGTAGGAGGCGTAGCGGGCGGGGCAACCGCAGCTGCCAGAATCCGCCGTCTGGACGAGCAGGCGGAGATTGTCGTGTTTGAGCGTTCAGGGTATATCTCTTATGCAAACTGTGGTTTGCCCTACTATATCGGCGGCGTGATCGAAGACCCGGAGGCCCTTACGCTGCAAACGCCGGAGAGCTTTTTCGCACGGTTTCGCGTGTCCATGCGGGTACATCATGAAGTGACGGCCATTCACCCGGAACGCAAAACGGTTTCTGTCCGGAATCTGGAGACGGGGGACTTGTTTGAGGAGTCTTATGATAAGCTGCTACTGTCTCCCGGCGCAAAGCCCACCCAGCCCCGCCTCCCCGGCGTGGACATGGAGAATGTCTTCACCCTGCGCACCGTGGAGGATACCTTCCGCATCCGGGAGTTTATCGAAACACGGCGTCCCAAATCCGCCGTATTGGCAGGCGGCGGGTTCATTGGGCTGGAGCTGGCGGAAAACCTGCGGGAACTGGGATTGGATGTTGCCATCGTCCAGCGGCCGAACCAGCTGATGAATCCTTTTGACAGCGATATGGCGTCGTTCATTCATGGGGAGGTCCGAAGCCACGGGATTCATCTGGTTCTGGGACGTACCGTGGAGGGTTTCCAGGCGCGGGAAGACGGCGTGGATGTGCTGCTGAAGGACGAAGCGCCGCTGCACGCAGATTTGGTCGTTCTTGCCATTGGCGTCACACCGGATACGCAGCTTGCCAAAGAGGCCGGACTGACTCTGGGCGTCAAAGGCAGCATCGTGGTCAGCGAGCGTATGGAGACGTCCCTTCCGGATGTTTACGCCGCAGGCGACGCGGTGCAGGTCAAACACGCAGTAAGCGGACAGGATACGTTGATTTCCCTGGCGGGTCCCGCCAACAGGCAGGGACGCATTGCCGCGGATAACATCTGTGGCGGTGAGAGCCGCTATACCGGCTCTCAGGGCAGCTCGGTTTTGAAGATATTCAATCTTACGGCCGCCGCAACCGGGCTGAACGAACGGGCGGCGAAAAACGCAGGGCTGAACGCGGACGCCGTGATTCTCTCCCCCATGAGCCACGCAGGATACTATCCGGGCGGCAAAGTGATGACCATGAAGGTGGTATTTGAAAAGGAGAGCTGGCGTCTGCTGGGCGCGCAGATTGTGGGCTATGAAGGGGTCGATAAGCGGATTGACGTGCTGGCAACGGCCATTCACGCGGGTCTGAATGCAGCGGACCTGGCGGAATTGGACCTTGCCTACGCGCCGCCGTACTCCTCCGCAAAGGACCCGGTAAACATGGCGGGATTTCTGATAGACAACATCGCCCGGGGGCTTGTGAAGCAGTTCCGGTTTGAGGAGCTGTCACGTCTTCCCCGTGACGGCAGCGCAACCCTGCTGGATGTTCGTACGGTTCAGGAGTATGGTCAGGGCCATGTGGACGGATTCCGTAATATTCCGGTGGATGAGCTGCGCCAGCGTTTGGGAGAACTGGATCGGGACAAACCGGTTTATATTATGTGTCAGAGCGGTCTGCGCAGCTATATCGCCGCCCGGATTCTTACCGGCAGCGGATTTGCGTGCAGTCATTTTGCGGGAGGCTTCCGGTTCTATGAGGCCGTTGCCTGTGACCGGCGTCTGATTGCGTCCGCCGCGCCCTGCGGGATGGACAAAGACGGCTGACTTTAGACTTGTACAAAACATCCACGCTGCTCCGTCAGGGAATATCCCCTGGCGGAGAATTTTTGTTTTGTCAGGCTTTTCGGGTTTCCCCCGGAAACCGGTTAACAGATCTGCCGGTGTCATGAAAAACAGTCTTGTCATCTTGCGTTTGGCGGTGTAAAATGGAGCACAGGTAAACTTATGAAAAAAAGGAGGGCGCCCCATGAAAAAAACCAGTTCTTTATTTTAGCGATTTTGCTCTGCACGACCCTCGCCGTTCCGGTTTTTGCCGCGGGCGCCTTTGCTGACGTTCCCGCCTCCACACATTCCATGACGCGACTGGCTGGTGTGCGGAGCGGGGAATTGCGGGCGATTACAACGATGGAACCTTTTTCATGTCAGTATTTCACTGACAACCGTTGGAACGATGCGAGAAGGCTTCTCCGGAATCAAAACAGCCGATGGAAACTCTGGTCAAGTTGTCCGTTGGGATGGTACCGCGCACAACTATCCAACCCGTATTGACAATTACGAACAAATACCTGGCAGCTGGTCTGGTTGCGTCATCTACACCCGCTATCCCGAGTAAAAACCGAAAAAATCTTGCAGCAGGGGGATCTTTATCATGGGATGGATCGAAAACAAAAAACTTGCCACTCGGATTGGAATCGTGATCACCGCGATGATTCTGGCGGGCATGACCCTTCTCTGGCTGCTCATTTCCACCAACACGGCCTCGATGGTGAAAAACGATATTACAAACCAGATGACCGACGCGGTGGAATCCAGAGCCGCCATTATCAACGAGTATGTAAGCTCCGCAGAGGAGTATACCGCCGCCTTTGCCCTCAGCGGCGAAGTCCGGAATCTGCTTCTGAACCCGAACGACCCGGAACGGCTTGCCCAGGCGCAAAAATATACCGAGGATTTTGCCGCAGTCAAGGGCATCTTTGAGGGCCTGTATATCGCCACGCCCGGTACCCATGTGCTGACCCACACCTCCCAGGATGCCATTGGCATGACCACCCGATCCGGAGATTCCCTGAAGAGCTTTCAGGATACCATCCTCGCCCAGAAGGCGCTGACCAATCTGGGAATTATGAAGTCGCCCGGCACGGGCAGTATGATTTTGTCCATGTACTGCCCGATTTTTGAGGGCCAGCGGTGTATTGGCTATGTGGGCGCCGGCGTTTACGCCAGCCGTTTGATGGACTCCCTGCTGGATTTGGATATCAAAGGACTGCCGGACAGCGAGTATGTCTTCCTGAACGTGGACACCAGCGTATACCTCTATAATAAAGATGCCAGCCTTTTGAACACCGAAACCACCAATCAAGGGTATCTGGAAGTCCTTCAGCAAATCCGGACCGACGGCGGTACCCAGGCAAATACATACTCTTACCGGGATGAGGACGGAAGCCGCCAGCTGGTGGTTTATAAATACCTGAAGGACCGCGGCTGGGTCTTTATGATTCGGAACAACGCCGCCGAGGTCTACGCCTCCACAACCGTCATCCGGGTTCTGGTGGGTGCGCTGTGCCTGGTCATGGCCGCCGCCGTGATCCTGATCACGCTGCGCCTTTTGCGGCGGGAGGGCCAGGCGCTGATGGTAGTGGAACGCGCCCTCAGCCGTTTGGGAGAGCTGAATCTCTCCGCCGACCAGGAGCTGGAACCATTTTACAACCGGTTGGATGAGGTTGGCATGATCGCTCAAACCACGCATCGCGTCTGCGGCTGCCTGCGGCAGACCATGGAGGATGTGGGGCGCATCCTAGGAGAGATGGCGGCCGGAAATCTGACGGTGGATGTTACAAAAAATGAGGAATATTATATTGGTGATTTCAAGGCGCTGTCCGCAAGCCTGCAATCTATTCACGCAAACTTGGTAAACATGATTTGTGATATTTCCCGTGTGTCCGGGCAGGTGGACGCCAGTGCGGGCCGGGTTTCCGCAGATGCCCAGGCGTTGGCCCAGGGGACTACGGAGCAAGCTGCTTCCGTACAGGGGCTTGCGGACAATGTGGCTTCGATTTCCTCGCAGATTCAGCTGAGCGCCGTGCGCTGCGACAGCGCCAACAAGCTCGTGGGGCAGGCCGATGGATACGCCGCCGAGGCGGACGCCAGGATGGAGCATTTGACAGAGGCCACCCGGAATATCAATCAGTCCTCCGCCCAGATCAGCACGATTATTAAAACGATTGAAGACATTGCATTTCAGACCAATATTCTGGCCTTGAACGCCGCCGTTGAGGCTGCCCGGGCCGGGAACGCAGGGAAGGGTTTTTCTGTGGTTGCGGATGAGGTCCGCAGTCTGGCCGCGAAGTCTACGGAAGCTGCTCAGAATACGAATGAGCTAATCAGCCGTTCCATCCAAAATGCTAAAGCCGGGACAGATTCGACTGATATGGCCGTTTCCGCAATGCGGGATATTTATAGCTGCATCCAGTCGATCAAAGCGCTGATGGACGAAATTTCCGCGGCCAGCGAGCGGCAGTCGGAAATGATTTCGCAGATTGAAACGGGAATCGGTGAAATCTCGGCTGTGGTACAGAATAATTCCTTTGCCGCAGAAAAAAGCGCCTCTGTTTCCAAGGAATTGTCCCAACAGGCGCAGGCGTTGAGCAACCTGATCCGTCGCTTTCGTATTGCGTCAAACGAGGAGCTGAAACAGTATTAAACGTACAGCTGCGATTGGATGCGTCAACGCAGTGGAAATTCCCCGGAGCCACGGTTGACGGTCTTGCCTGCTTGGATTGTCGGATAAATAGGCCCCCCGGCTTTGCCGGGGGCAAAAACAAAATATCTTTTCGATAGTTCCGCTTTAGCTTTGAAGATACAAGACCATCAAAAAGACAACTTGTGAAATGGACTTGCTCTTAAAAAATGCACAATATGAATTTCGTAGTTTGATGACGTCAGCCGTTCAGCTTTACAATCACCATTCCATCAATCACCTGAACGCTGCCAGCCTCCGGATACAAAGGCATGGCCTGCACGGTTTCCATATTGGCCAGATTCCTGGCAATCTCGCTGTCTCCGGTATAAACCGGCCCTGTAAAGCCCAGGTAATAGCGGAGAAATTTACGGTAAGTGGAGAAGGTGCGCAGGTTTCCCATATCGAAGATGCCCACCAGCCATGCGGTGCTGGCCTCCGGGGTGGGGGTGAGCGCCTCCTCCCGAATGTCGCTGCCTACCAGCACGATATCCATTCCCGCCTTATATCCATCACAAATTTCGATCCGTTCCAGCAGGCGGTTGGAATATGCCTCACATTGCCGCATTCCCAAATCCGCTTTCAGGTAGGCGTTATTGTCCGTCACCGCATAGGAGTAGCTGGTCAGGATCATTGTCAGAAGAATCACCCAACTGGCCGCAGACCGCAGGGCAGCCTTTCCCGCCTCTCGTTTTTCCTGCTGCGCTGTATAGTCCGCCAGAGCCAGAGGAGCGATCAGAATATAAATCAGCCCATAAAGCATATGGATATGAACGAAACCGTTTGGTACCATCACGTATATAAACGCGCCCGCCAGAGGGTACACCGCTGCCAGTCCCAGAACCAAAGCCGTCTTCGCTCTGCCCAGGCGCCGCCTGCGCAGCAGCAGAACACCCAAAATCACCGTTGCCAAACCTGCTAGTATAAAACCGTATTTCAAAAAGTCGAAGTGACAGTTCCAATCGTTGCGGAGAAAGAAGTCCACATATTTTCGGTAGCTCTTGAAAATCAGCGAAGGCAGTTCCGTCAGGGAGAGCCTTCCCATGCTGGAAATCCCTTCGTAATCCGTCAGACCGGTATTTCGGGTGGTAAGGCGTACAGAGACCATATATCCCGCCACCGCTGCCAACAGAACGCCCGCCAAACGGACTCCCTTTCCAAACAGCTCCCGGAACGAACATTCCCCATCCAAGGTCTCAAACAGCAGCGCCCCTACCATCAGCACAGCCGCTGTTGGAAGATAGCTTTGATAGATGCTCATGGACAATGCAATGACCACCGCGCCCAAGGCGCTTCCCCGCCAGCCCCATTTCACTGCCGCGTAAGCCCCAAACACCGCCATCAGCAGACTAAGAAAATAGGCGTCCGCCGAGAACATATAACCGAAGGTGGCAGTCACAGTTGGAAAGGTGACAATCAACGCCGACGCAGCAAAGCAGCTCAAGGGACGCCGAATGCGCAGCAATGACACCGTAAAGCATGCAACCCCAGCCAGAAACAGTACACTAAGCAAGCCAATCAGCCAAGGAATGCTGAGATTGCCGTCCAGACGCAAAACAAGCGGCAGCAGCCAGCGTCCGGAGGCGGCGCCATAATCAGCATAAAACATCTGATTCAAATCGTCGTGATTGGTGAACTTGTTTGCAAACATATACAGGTGTGTCGCCAGGCCCAGGACGGCGGCGGCGGCAAAGGTCCGCCGAATATAGTCCGGGATGCGTTTCCAGAGTCTTTCCAGGCACTCATCAGGACTCTCCAGTACCGGAAGCAAGCCTTTTATCATGCTTTTTCCTCCCTTTTCCATCCGCAGGACCGGGCTACAAGATAACGGGGTCTGGCTTTTACCTCAATGAAAATTTGTGCAATATAATAGCCGATAATGCCCAGGCTGATCATCAGAATACTGCCGATTATCAGCATCAAAATAATAACGGTGGTAAAGCCGTCCGCCGCCCGGCCCCTGGCCCAATTAAACAGCGTATGCGCACTGAGAATCAAGGACATCAGCAGCGTCAGCACGCCTAAAACGGTGACAGCCTGCATGGGCGCGGAGGAATAGGCTGCGATATTGGAAACTGCGTAGCGGAACAGGGACAAGCCGGACCAGTGGGTATTGCCCACCGTCCGTTCTTCCACGCAAAACTCTACCTCCGTCGTACGGAATCCCACCCAGGCTGCCAAGGCCCGAAAGAAAGTCTTGTGTTCTGACAAGGCCAGCAGCGTGTTCACTACTCTCCGGTCCATCAGTTTGAAGTCGGAGGCGCGGGACATATCAATATGTGTGGCTTTGCTCATAATCTTATAAAAGCCTCCGGCAGCAAATCTATGAAAACGACTTTCCCGCCCCCGGTCCGTCTTCACGCCATGGACCACTTCCCAGCCCTGCCTCCAGAGGGCGTACATTTCCGGCAGTTTTTCAGGCGGGTGCTGTAAATCGCAGTCCATAACCGCACAGCAGTCCCCGCCAGCGGCTTCCATACCGGCAAAAATGGCCGCTTCCTTCCCGAAGTTCCGGGAAAAGCTGACGCCCCGGACCGCAGAATCCTGTTCCGCGGCCAGCGTGATCTCCTCCCAGGTAGAATCGGAAGACCCATCGTCCACAAAAATAAGCTCATACGGAATTTCTTCGCCTTGAAGAATTTCCCCGATACTTTGGGCGGCCAGCAAAACCGCACCTGCCTCATTATAGGTGGGTACCACAATGGACAGCATATCTTAAAAGCTCCTTTCCGACGTTTGAATACCAAAAGGCCTGTTAAAGCAAAGTTATCTCCAATCTTGGCAAAAACAAACGTGAACACATTACAGACCGCATGAAAACGCTTTTATAAAAGGCGGCTCTTTGTAAAAAAATATACCTTTTTGTAAGCCTGATTTACCTGCAAAAAAAGCCAATTAAAGTCTTGAAATCAGCCGATTTTTGTGTTATCCTTTTACCGTATGTAAAAAGACGACGTTACAAAAAGGTATACATTTCTGCAAAAACACCCCCTTACAGCAGCCTGGACTTTTCGTAAATCTCCGCCCGATAACGAAATGTGGACAATGGCATTCCGCACTCCTTCGCCGCTGCGGTTCCGGTAATCGTCCCGGCTTTCCATCTCTGGTAAGTGCTGTGATAGTTCGCCGGCAGCGGCTTGGGCGGTCTGCCGAACCGTACGCCTCTGGCCTTCGCTGCTGCAATGCCTTCCGCCTGCCGCTGACGAATATTGGTCCGCTCGTTTTCCGCCACAAAGGACAGCACCTGCAAAACAATATCGCTAAGGAAGGTTCCCATCAGGTCCTTGCCCCGGCGGGTGTCCAGCAGCGGCATATCCAATACCACAATATCGATTTTCTTTTCCTTGGTGAGAATCCGCCATTGATTTTGAATTTCTTCATAGTTGCGTCCCAGCCGGTCGATGCTCTTGATGTAGAGCAAATCGTCCGGCTTGAGCTTTTTTACCAGCTTTTTGTACTGCGGCCGGTTGAAGTCCTTGCCGGACTGCTTGTCCATGAAAATGTTCGGCTCCGGAACGGACATTTCCCGCAGAGCAATCAACTGCCGCTCTTCGTTCTGTTCCCTGGTGCTGACCCGGATATAGCCATATGTATTAGAAATAATGATCGTACCTCCTTCCATCACTGACAAATCCTATCATACCTTAGTGTATTTGCCAGTTCCATAGCCTTTTGATAATATGTGGAATTTCATTGCGGTTTTTTAAGTAATTACAGTACACTGGCGCTGTGGCTATGTTTGTGCTGTTCAGTCAAGAAAACCTTCTCAAACAGCCTTGACACATCAAAAAAATCGCCCAGATGCAGAGGCAGTGACCTGTATCTGAACGATGAAGAAGCAAACCGGAATTTCTCCCATGCAGCTCAATTGGTGGATAAACCAAGCTCTTTTGTTATATTCAAAAACAATATGCCGCGTTATACGCTGGTTATCGGCTTTGTTAAAGGGTAAACAGAAACAATTTCCATTAAAACGAATTTTTGGCATATACAAAAAATTAAGATTGGCACTTGCTATTTTTGTTCAATTTGCGCTATAATAAAAACAAAATATTTTGCGTATGACTCCGAGATTCCATAACCATTTGCAAATACAGCAGCGTTCTGCTGCACCTGAACAATGATAGGAGGATTCGGATGCAGGATCACAAACATTCAAAAGGCGGTTTCGTTTTCACGGCTTCCCTGTGCTGTACCATTGTCCTTGTATTTTTTTCGCTCTTTCTAACGGACCAGTTTAACGACGTCATTACCTGGATATTCCAGTTTTTAACCGTCCGTTTCGGCTGGTTCTACCTGCTGGCGGTTGCCGTATTTGTGTTCTTCTGCTTATGGCTGGCCGTGAGCCGTTACGGGTCCATCAAACTTGGCGGCGACGATGCGGAGCCAGAATACGGAACCCTATCCTGGTTTGCAATGTTGTTTGCGGCCGGTATGGGTGTAGGGCTGGTATTCTGGGGCACGGCAGAACCGCTGTGTCATTTCACCGCGCCATACGGCGCAGAAGCCGGTACCGCCGAAGCCGCGGACTTCGCAATCCGCGCCTCATTCATGCATTGGGGGATTCACCCCTGGGCCATTTACGGCGTTGTCGGCCTGACGATGGCCTATTTCGGCTTCCGAAAAGGACGAACCTGCCTGATCAGCAGCACCATCCTGCCGCTGCCACTCCTGTCAAAAGCCACCGCCTTTTCCAATCTGGCGGATACATATATCAATATCCTGACGGCAATCGGCATTGCAACAACCTTCGGATTAAGTGTCCTGCAAATCAACAGTGGGTTATCCATGCTGGCGGGCATCCCCAGCAACCTGCCGGTTCAGGTCGTGATTATCTGCATTGCAACCGGTCTTTTTCTCCTTTCCGCCACATCCGGCATCGGAAAGGGCATTAAGCTCATTTCCAATTTCAACCTGTTAATCGCGCTCTTGCTCTTAGTGCTGGCCTTCTTAGCCGGTCCTACAAACGTAATTCTGAACAGTCTGACCAACGGAATCGGACAATACCTTATGAATATCATTCCGGACAGCTTTCAGCTGAACGCCTACGGAGACAACGCCTGGTTTGTCAGCTGGCGCATTTTCTACTGGACCTGGTGGGTTTCCTGGGCGCCCTTTGTAGGCTGCTTCATCGCCCGTATTTCCAAAGGAAGAACCATCCGGCAGTTTATCCTCGGCGTTTTAATCGCCCCGACGCTGGCCTCGTTTTTATGGTTTGCATGTTTTGGAAACCTGGGCATCAACCTGTTTTTCCAGGGACAGGCTCCGCTGGACCTTCTGGCCGGACTTTCTGCGGTTCCGGAAACAGCTATTTTCCACGTCTTTTCCTACTACCCTCTGGGAATCCTGATGTCCATACTGGCCGTTGTCCTTCTGCTCATTTTCTTTGTTTCCTCCGCAGACTCCGGCACCTTTGTCCTTGCCATGTTCTCCTCCGACGGAGACCTGTCGCCGTCGAACCGCCTGAAAGTCTCGTGGGGCGTTACCATTGCGGCGCTGTCGGTGGGACTGCTGATTTCCGGCGGCGTGGAGGTCGTGCAGCGGATTTCGATTGTCTCCGCGTTCCCCTTCATTTTCATCATGCTGGCGGCCTGCGTCAATCTGCTGAAGGAACTTCAAAGAGAACCTTCCCAAAAATAAGCGGTCGGACGGACGCCCGCTTTTCGGAAAAATATCCGGAAAGCGGGCGTTATTCTATTTGAAAAGTCTCCTCAGCCCGGTTTGGCTGGTTCAAGCGGACATTGGACTATCCAAAAAAATAATTATGGCACTTTTGGAATGCGTAAAATTCTGATATAATTCACAAAAAATTAACGAACAACCGCCGAGGAGTATGGTCATTTCCGCAAAAACAGAAGGATGTCGAAGCGGAGGAATGCAGTATGAATATCAAAATCAACCGCAGCAGTCAGACTCCCATTTACCTGCAAATTAAATGCGCCGTTCAAAACCTGATTTTATCGGGCGAAATCAACGAGGGCTATAAAATGCCGGCGGAACGGAAATTGGCGGAAGAATTGGAGGTACACCGGAATACGGTGGTCAAGGCTTACGGCGAGCTGGTGGACGAGGGATATTTAATTGTATCGGTCCGGAAGCCGAAAGGTTACTTCGTCAAGGAAATTGCTGACGACGGCGTACAGTTCAACCGTTTTTTCCCTTTGGAAAAAATGATCCGCTATCACTTCAACGAAAAGGAAAAGCTCTTTCTGGACCTGTTCAGCCGCTCCAATGATAAACGTTACATCTCCATGAGCGGTCTCATCATGGACGAAGAAGCCTACCCGAAAAAGGGCTTGGAGGAAATTGTCCGGGACATGGCCCACGGTCCCAAGGACGAAGCGGAACGGATGAAAAAGAATATCTGTTCCGTACTCTTTCAGGAAAATATGTATGTCAACCCGAAAAACATTCAGTTGGTCTCCGAGACCAATCAGGCCCTGAATCACATCATGACGCTCTATCTCAAAGAGGGCGACTGCGTGGTTGCAGAGGAACCCATCGTGCCGGACAACGCCAGTATTTTCCGCAACAAGGGGATTGATCTGCTGACCGTCCCCATGGAGGCGGACGGCCTGGACTTGTCCCAGCTGGAAGCGACCATCCGGAAATTCGCGCCGAAATTTATCTACACCATGCCCAATTACCACAATCCAACCGGAATTGTGATGTCCCTGGAAAAACGGCAAAAACTGCTGGAATTGGCGGGAAAATACTGCATTCCAATCATAGAGGAGGATTCGCAGCGGGATTTCCGATACGAGGGAAACCGGCTTCCCAGCCTGTACTCCCTGGACCGCTATCGTTCCGTGATTTACATTGATTCCTTTACCCTGACCTTTCCGCATGGAATCAAAACCGGGTATCTCGTCGGCCCCACCGACCTGATCGAAACCCTGGAACGGTTAGTGATTGTCGATGAAACCTTCGTAAGCAGCATGGGACAATACCTGCTGAACGAGTACATCGAACGCGGCTATTTTTCAGAACATATTCACCGGCTGGCCCGGTACTACGCCCGGAAACGGGACCTCCTGTGCCAGCACCTGGACCGGATTGCCGACAAGGGCATCCGGTACGCCAAGCCGAAAGGCGGTTTGCTGCTCTGGTGCTCACTGGACGAGCACATCAATGAGCGCAAGCTGTTCCAGGAGGCGGAGCAGCGGGGATTGCTGCTCATGCCCGGCTTCCTGTTCTACCCCAGAGGCTATAAGGGAGCCGGCCATATCCGATTGTCCTATTCCAATATCAGCGATGCAGATATTGAAAAGGGAGTTCAAATTCTTAGCGAAGCGCTGGAACGCAGCGCAGAATGAAAACAACGGAGGGATGAAATGAATCAGTTGTCAGCATACCGCAGGGAATTTCACAAATATCCCGAAAACGGCTGGCGGGAGTTCCGTACCAGCGCCAGAATCGCCGAGTTCCTTACCGGAATGGGGTACGACGTGGCTATGGGACCGGATGTGATTGAACCCGGCAGCGTAGGCGAGCCGGAGCGCTTGAGTGAAGAACAGGTCCGGCAGGAGATGGAACGGGCCGTCCGGCAGGGCGCAAACCCGGAGTTCGTCGCCAGAACCAAGGGCTGGCCCGGCGTCATGGCAGTTCTCGACACCGGTCGGGAAGGACCCGTGACCGCTATGCGCTTTGACATTGACTGTCTGCCCTATGAGGAACCACAGAAGCAGGGCTACCGGCCTTTTGACGAGGGCTATATTTCCTGTAACGCAGAGTCTGTGCACGCCTGCGGCCACGATGGACATACCGCCATTGGCCTGGGAATCGCTGAGGAGCTGATGAAGCGCAAGGACCAGCTTCGGGGAAAAATCAAGCTCTTTTTCCAGCCTGCGGAGGAAACTTTTTATGGCGCACAGTCCATTGTGGACAAGGGCCATTTGGACGACGTGATGAATTTCATTGCCGTACATATTGCCCTGAGTGCGGAAAACAAGCCTTTGCCGTCCAACACCATCGCCTGTGGGTGCCGCGACTTCCTCAGCGACCGGCAGCTGGATGTTTATCTCGAAGGCAGGGCCGCACATCCCTGCGGCGCTTCGCAGGAGGGCAAAAACGCCCTGTTAGGCGCTTGTTCCGCCGCCCTGAACATCCACAGCATCGCTCCTCATGAAGAGGGACTGTGCCGGGTGAATGTCGGTGAAATTCATGCGGGGGTCTGCGCAAATACCATCGCGCCCAATGCCATGATGCGTATTGAGTACCGCGGACAGAAACCGGCGATTTCCGCTTACGCGGGCAAGCGTGTTTTTGACATTCTCGACGGTACGGCCAAAGCCTACGATCTGACTTATCATTATGTGGATTACGGCGAAACCCCTGCGGGCGCTAGTGATTATGCCATGATGGAGGTGATTCAGCGGGCAGCGAAAAAAGTGCCCTGGTTCCGGACGGTGTATTTTGAAGGCAATGTGGGCGGCACGGACGACGCCGCCGTCATGTTGACCAAGGTGCAGCAAAACGGCGGAATTGGCACTTACATTGGAATTGGCGCGGACACGACCGGACCGGTACACAACCCCGAATTCGATTTCGACGAGGATTGCCTGCCGGCGACAGTAGAAATGTGTGTGTATGCTCTTGAGGAGCTTCACGGGATGAGTGTGTAACGGGAAACGCAGAGAAATCTGTAAAATTTTTAGGAGGTAACAGAAAAATGGCAGAAAAATCGGGTTCTAAAATGAAGAAAAATATATGGAGGCTGGCAATCCTTGCAATCGCCGGCTCCCTGATCTACGGTTTGCCGTACTTCAGAACCTATTACTATGACGCGTATCTGGAAACCTATAATCTGACCAACACCCAGATGGGCGCACTGGGTTCCATGTTCGGTATCTTCGGCATGGTTTCCTATTTGTTCGGCGGTGTCGTCGCTGACTTCATTTCTACCAAAAAATTGCTTTCCATTTCCTTGATCCTTACCGGCGTGGCGGGCTTTCTTCACCTGTTTGCCACCAATTACACCATGCTGCTGATTATCTATCTGGTGTGGGGCTTTACCGCTTTGTTTGCGTTCTGGCCCGCACTGCTCAAGGGAATCCGCAGTCTGGCCGCCCCCGATGAGCAGGGTAAGGCTTACGGCTTCATGGAGGCCGGACGCGGCGTTATGAATGCTGCGCATCTGGCGATTGCCCTAGCCATTATTACGGCCGTCAGCAGCAAGCGCGGCGATGCAGCCGGTCTGAACAGCGGTATCATTTTTTACTCCATCGTTGTGATTGTTCTCGGTGTTCTGGTGTTCCTGTTCTTTAAGGACCCGGAGGTTTCCGAGAAGTCTGAACGCTTCAACTTCAAGCAGGTGCTTACCGTTGTCAAGCTGCCCCAGGTGTGGATCCTCTGCCTCATTCTGTGCTGCACCTACGTCATGAATATGTCCTATGCTTACTTCAATCCCTATGCTACGTCCGCTCTGGGCGTCGCCATGATCGGCGGCACCATCGTCACCATTATGGCCGACTATATCCGTCCCTTTGCTTCCATGGGCGGCGGCGTTCTCGCTGACCGGATGGGCCGTCCGAAAATTATGGCCGCCTCGTTCGCGATTATGGCTGTCGGCACCATTGCCATCGCCCTCTTCCCGTCCATGAGCGTGGCCGTGTTCGTCCTGCTGTGCGCCATTGTGTACATCGGTATGTATTGTAACTATGGCATCGTTTTCTCCCTGATGGAGGAAGGCGGCATCCCGATGGAAGTTTCCGGTACGGCAATTGGTATGATTTCTACCATTGGCTACCTGCCGGAAGTCATTTGCCCCGCTGCCGCCGGCGTCATCCTCGACGCTTACTCGGAGGCCGGTTATAAATATTACTTTATTGCGGTCGCCGTTGTCATGCTGATCGGTATTGCTGGTATTGCCATCTGGACCCGCAGCATCAAGAACCAGAATATCTCGAAATAATCAAGTCGTTCCGTAACCCCCAGAGCCGCTTTTCGACGTTCATTCTCGAAAAGCGGCTCCCTTCTTTTTGTGCCAAAAGTACCAGCTCCGCCCCTTTTTGCAGCCTGCTTGCACACAAAATCGTCGGACGCGAAAAAAGAGAAAAAGTTTTTGTATACAAACCGGCTGGATTGTGCTATACTAAATTCAATTGAGCGTGTGAGGACTTTCTTCCCTCCACCGTTTCCGCTGGTTTCTTCGGCGGTTTTTTCTGCACGGCTTCGCTGTTTGTACGCTGCCGTGCTGTCTTATGAGGCGCTTGCCTCGCTGTTTGTATTTTACTGGCCGGAACGCGCTTTCCGCTGGTTTAATAAAAAACGGGAATCGTTCCCCTCTCATATTCAGGCAGGATGTGGCGTAACCAAACCCCTGACGGCGTAACGGGGCCGGACAGGCGGAGGACGTCTTTCTATTGTTATGCTTTTTTTGCCTGCTCCGGACGGTTCTTGTACATATTTTTGTTTGTATAAAGGAGTTCTATCAAATCTATGGCAGAAAAATTGAAAATTATCCCTTTGGGCGGTCTGAACGAAATCGGTAAAAATATGACCGCTTATGAGTACGGCGGCGAAATCATTGTGGTCGACTGCGGTATGGCGTTTCCTGGGGATGACCTTTACGGTATTGACTGCATCATTCCTGATGTTACCTACCTTATCAAGAACCGCGCCCGTATTCGCGGATTGTTTATCACGCACGGCCATGAAGACCATATCGGCGCTATCCCTTACGTGCTTCGTCAGGTCAATATGCCAATCTACTGCACCCGTTTTACCGCTGGCCTGATCAGCCTTAAACTGGAAGAACGCGGGCTTTCCAAAACGACCAAGCTCATTACCGTCGAGCCCGGAAAGACCGTGCGGGCGGGTAAATTTACCGTCGAATTTATTCATGTCAATCACTCCATCGCTGACTCGGTTGCTTTTGCAATTCATACCAAAATGGGCGTCGTTGTCCATACCGGTGACTTCAAAATCGACTCCACCCCGATTGATGGCGAGGTGATTGATCTGGCCCGCCTCGGCGCACTGGGTCAGGAGGGCGTCCTCTGTCTGTGCGCGGACTCCACCAACGTCGAACGGCCTGGATATACTACCAGTGAACGTGCCGTCGGACAGACCTTTATGCGCCAGTTCCAGGGCTGTGAGGAACGTATTATTGTCACAACCTTCGCCTCCAATGTGCACCGTATTCAGCAGGTCCTTGACGCCGCTGCCGCGCATGGGCGGAAAGTAGCCGTTACCGGGCGGTCTATGGAAAACATTATGCGTGTCTCGACCGAACTCGGTTATATGAAAGTCCCTAAAAATACCTTGATGGACATTACCAAAATCAAGGGGCTTCCTAAAAATAAACAGGTGATCGTTACTACCGGGTCCCAGGGCGAAGAAATGAGCGCCCTGTACCGTATGGCGTTCTCTACACATAAACAAGTTGAAGTCGGACCGGGCGATAAGGTCATTATCTCCGCTTCCGCTATCCCGGGCAATGAAGTTACCGTCAGCCGCGTCATTAACGAGCTGTTCCGTAAGGGCGTCAAGGTGATCTATGACCGCGCTGATATGCTGCATGTCTCTGGTCATGCCTGCCAGGAGGAGCTGAAAATCGTTCATGCCCTTACAAAACCGCGCTTCTTCGTTCCACTTCACGGTGAACAGCGGATGCTCCAAATCCACTGCAATCTTGCACAGCAAATGGGTATGGACCGTAACCATATCGCAATTGCTGACAATGGCACCGTTATCGAACTGACTACGAAAACCCTTAAACTGGGCGGCGCAATTCCCTCCGGCGAGGTCTATGTCGATGGGTCCGGCGTCGGTGATGTGGGCGCGGTCGTTATGCGGGACCGGAAACGTCTGGCAGAGGATGGTATGGTCGTCGTTGTTCTGCCCGTCTCCGCTCACGATGGCGGCCTGCTGAGTCAGCCGGAAATCATTACACGCGGCTTCATCTACGTCAAAGAATCCGGAGACCTTATGAAAGAGCTTCAGGGCGTCGCCCTCGATGCCGCAGAGTCCGTCACACGGAGACATGGGCGCGATGATGGCGAGCTGCGGGGGACCGTCAAATCTGCGGTGAGCAGTTACTTGTTCAAATCTACGCGCCGCAGTCCTATGGTCATTCCCGTTATTACGCGCTTGTGAGGGGTCCAGGGGCGTCACGCCCCTGGCGGGGGCCGGGGGCGGAGCCAACGGTGGGGTCGAAGGGGCAAAGCCCCTGACGCGTCAACCTCCCCCCGCAAAAAACGCGGACAGGAATTTCCTGTCCGCGTTTTACCGGTTCTTACTTAATCCTAACAAATAATCCGTGCTGACACCATAATACTTACTAAGCGTAATCAAATGGTGAATCGGCAGCTCGTTTGCACCGCGCTCGTAGCGGGCATACATGGTTTGGGATGTTCCCAGGACCTCCGCGATTTGGGTCTGTGTTTTGTCGGCGTCCTCGCGCAAATCACGAAGAATACGTACATACTCCATCTCGTCCACGTTGGGCACCTCCTCCGTCATTTTGCCGCACCCCAGCTTCTTATTGATAATTTATCATAAAAAGTGCATGATTTAGCATGGCAATACACAATTTTACTATAAAATCTGTGAGAAATATCGCAAAAACTGTTGAAATATTTCGCGAAATATCGACGGATGTACGTGCGCCGCAGAAAAGAGGAGCGTAAGGGCAGCCGAGCCTTTACAAGCGGGGAAAATCCCTGTATAATATTCCGGTCGAAACCCTGGCAAACAGGTGGGACAACCTGTGAATATTATAACATACAATCATCGGTATTGAAAGAGGAAAAATCTATGGAATATACAGAAGGCGTCCGGTTTGACAGCTTGGGTCTGTCAGCGGAAATTATGCGGGCGATTCAGCGGCGGGGCATCGAAGTTTCCACGCCGGTGCAGGCGGGTTGTATTCCCCCTATGATGGATTGGCAGGACGTTATTGCCAAGGCTCCTACCGGAACCGGGAAAACTTTTGCGTATGGCATCCCGATTCTTGAGCATATCGATCCCCAAAATGACAGTGTGCAGGCCGTGATTCTTGCGCCTACACGGGAGTTGGCGATTCAGATCACGGATGAGCTGCGGGACGTGGGAATGTATCGTGCGGGTGTGCGGACGGTGTGTTTGTACGGCGGACAGCCAATCGGACGACAGATCGAGGCGCTGAAAAAACGTCCGCAGATTGTCGTTGCTACGCCGGGAAGATTGAGCGACCATATGAAACGTCGGACTGTGCGGGTGGATAATGCACAGACCGTCGTGCTGGATGAGGCCGACCGCATGCTTGATATGGGCTTTGTGCATGACGTGACCAGACTTCTGGACCGGATGAGTAAACGGCGAAACCTGGGGCTTTTTTCCGCTACAATCTCCCGGGAGGTTATGGACATTGCCTGGGTTTATCAGCGGGACGCAGCCGAAGTTACCGTCCGGGAGGATGAACAGAATAAACCTGACATTAAACAGTTTCGCATGGATGTTGCCCAGGGGGAAAAGGCGGACGCTATTACCCGTATCCTGGAGGCTACCGGGTTTGACCGGTGTATGGCTTTCTGCAACACCAAGGGGTCAACCGAACGGATCACCAAGTTTTTGCAGATGCGCGGCGTGGACGCGGAGTGTATTCATGGCGATATCCCGCAGAAACGCAGGGAACAGGTTATGGACCGCTTTCGTCAGGGGAAACTGCGCGTGTTTGTTTCTACCGACGTCGCCGCCCGCGGAATCGATGTCGATGATGTGGATATCGTGTTTAACTGCGATGTGCCGGACGAAAACCAGGATTATGTACACCGTATCGGACGGACCGGACGCGCCAAACGACAGGGCGTGGCGGTTACGCTGATTGCTGATTATCCGTCGAAAATGCGCATCGACGACATTGCTCAGAAAACCAGAAATATCATTATTCCGGTCCGGTTTGACGAGGACGGAAATTTGTCCGTTGTTGAATGAGCGGAAACGGCAGGAAACCTTTTCGGTTTCCTGCCGCCTTTTTCGCTCAAGCTCGTTTTTGTAATGCTTTAACGCTGCGTGATTTTCAATTCAATCCCGCCGTTGCCGTCCAGGCCCAGGCCGATGCTTGAAACCTTCGGGAACGTTACGCCTGCCATGCTGCCCTTATTGCTCGGATCATAGTTCTGCGCAACCGATGTGATTACCTGCGATGTCGCTCGCGTTTCGTCTCCATTGTATATTTTTAACAGAGCGTCTACGTCAATGTCAACGCTTACCGTAAACGGTTCGCCGGAATGGAACGTCGTATAATCAATGTTGTCGCCAAACGTCCACAAAACCGCCGCGTTGTATAAGCTGTCGTCCAAAATTCGACGGCCAGAGAACTTGATCGTTGTGCCGTTTACAACCTCAATTTCCAGATATTCGCCGTCACCCCAGTCCTCACGATAGTACGCTGTCCGCCCGTCGGAGGGAAGCTGTGTGCTCGTGCCGGCGCTGCTGCCCGGACGGCTCGGATTCGAGGGGGTATCGGGATTCGTTGTCGTACCGGGGTTGGTCGTCGTACCAGAGTCGGCCGTTGTGCCGCTGTCGTTGGAATCAGTATCCGGCGTGCCCGGCTTGGAGGTCGATGGCGTATCCGGTTTCGTGCTGGGCGTACCGGTTGACGTGGGCGCGCTGATAAACATTTGCACCCAGTAGCAGCCGGAACCGCTCTTGTAACAGGCGACACCGATGTGTGTGAAGTCTTTATGCAAAATGTTGCCTTTGTGTCCCGGTGAGTTCATCCACATCTGCATGACGCTTTCGGCAGTACTGGCGCCAGCGGCGATGTTTTCGCCTGCCAGATAGAAGTTCGCAACATGCGCCTCGTTCAACGCGGTAAAGCACTCCCGTCCATCAGGACGCGTGTGCTCGAACAGCTTCGCCAGCTCCGGCGCGCGGATTTCTGCCGCGGCGGTCAGCGTACTCATGGTGTTCAAAGTCGGCAAGCCCTGCTTTACCCGCTCGGCGTTCACTAATACAACCACTTCCGCACTCAGTTCCTCCGGCGTCTTGGAGACCGTTTGCGGCGGCGCTTCTTCCTCCTTCGCCGTTACCGTTACCGTACACTTTGCCGTGTACGTCTTGCCTTGCACGGAAGCGGCGGCCGTAATGACAGCCGTTCCGGCTTTTTTCGCCGTGACCTCACCCGTGCTGCGGTTTACAGAAGCAACCGTCTGACTGCTGGATGTGTAGGTCACATTTGCAGAGGCGTTAACCACCTTTGCCGTCACAGAACCCTTTTCCCCGACGGTCAGTTCCAGAGCATTGGGAGAAATCTCCATGGAGACCGCAGGCGTTGAGCCCGCAGAACCGGCGCCGCTGGACGGCGTGGAGGAGGCTACAAACATCTGCACCCAGTAATAGCCGGAACCGCTCTTATAACACGCAACACCGATGTGTGTGAAACCCTTTTCCAAAATGTTGCCCCGATGACCAGGGGAATTCATCCACATCTGCATGACGCTTTCGGCAGTACCGGCTCCGGCGGCAATGTTCTCTCCGGCGCTCCAATACTTGACGCCGGCTTCGTCCAGCGCCGTAAAGCAAGCTGTACCGTTGGGACGGGTATGCTCGAACAGTTTCACGAGCTCCGGCGCACGAATCTCGGCGGCGGCGGTCAGAGTGTCGAAGGTGCCTAAGGCCGGAAGCCCTTGTTTTGCCCGTTCCGCGTTCACCAGCGTTACGACCTCTGCGCTTAGCTCGGCGGGCGTTTTCGCTGCGGCGTTGGGTTTATAATGCACTACAACCGTTACGTCGGTTTTGCCCATCGTGCCGGAAACGACCGTCTGGGACGCCGTGTAACCGCTGACGACAGGGGAAGAAACGGAATAGGCTGCCCCTTCCTTGACCTGGCTGGTATGAGTGGGCTGGAAAACGCCGTCTTCACCCTCTTTTTTGTACTGAATCGTAAGGGTATGTGTGGCCGTGACCGTCGGTTTCTGCGTATCCTGGCCTGTGGAAGCCGTGTAATTTACAGCGCGGTTTATGACAACGCAAGCCTGCGCCCGGTTCATGGCGGAGGTTCCGGAGAACGTTCCGTCGCTCATGCCCGTCAGCACACCAAGCGCGTAGCAGTTTTGCACCGCGCTGCGATATTGGCTGGGAATGCTGTTCCAGTCCGCAATCGAATCCGCTACGGCGTTCCGCTCGTCGGAAGACGTTGTTACGTTCCGGGCGGCAAGGACATTGTTCAGCATCTGCGCCATGTCGTAGCGGTCCAAGGGCAGGTTTGCAGAGGACTTCCAGTTTTCAGAGCGTCCGTTTGCAAGACGGCTTGTACCGGTGAGCAGATTGGCGCTGTACGCGGTTTGCAGGGCCGGTATGTACCAGCCCTGGCTGGAAAGTCCGCTGTTGGACTCCAGCTCGGAGGGGTAGAACATTCGGGCAAGCATCGTGGCGAAATGCGCGCCGGTTACGGTGTTCCGGGGACCAAAGGCACCATTTGCGTAACCGTTGACGATGCCTTGATCACAACATTTCTGGATGTCGGCGTAAGCCCAGTGGCTTGACGGGACGTCGGTGAATGAGGACGCCGCCTGCGCAGCGACCGTCAGGCTCAGGCACGCCGCCAGAACCAGCGCGAAGGACAAGATTCGTTTTTTCATAGATCATGCCTCTTTTTCATAAGATTTCCGCGGTTCGTTTGGGGGTTCTTTCCTTTTGTCAGTATAGCACAGTCTGCCGCTCCAGTCGAGTGCGTTTTTTTAATCCTTGGAGATTCACAAAAATTGCAGAGATTCCGCTTGACAAAACTGCTCCGTTGTTGTATGATTATCAACGTTCCGTATTGCGCTAGTGTAGCTCAGTCGGTAGAGCAGCTGATTCGTAATCAGCAGGTCAGGTGTTCGAGTCACCCCACTAGCTCCAACCGCCCTTGAAATCAGAGATTTCAAGGGCGGTTTGCTTGTTTCGGACTTCGGATTCGCAACGACGCATAAACGAAGAAATCCTGCACTTTGGTGCAGGATTTCTTCGTTTTGCTTTCTTTTTGGCAGCGGGTGAAGGATTCGAATTGTTTAATCCCTCTTGTCCAACCATGTGGGATTTTGCCGGAAAGCTTAGGATTGCAACGGTTTACGCCGGATTACCCTTACCAAATCGTACCATCGAATATAACGTGTTTCGCAATCTGACAACAGTAAGATTCCAATGTTCGCGGCTTCACATTGACCAAATAGTCAGTGCTCCAAATATCCATCCACTCTCCCACGGTCAGTTTGCATGCCTCCTTGAAAACGCCCTTCCCGATCTCCGCCGTGACCTCCCGGAGCTTCTGTGTGACCTCGGCCTGGGTCTTGCCGGATATGGTGCTTTCCTGTCTCTGGGTCAAAGCCATTAGTATAGCGGGCTTCCCAGTAGACGTATTCTTTCCCGTTCTTTTTGACGATCTTCTTGCGAATGGACCCATCTCCGGCTGCAGCCCGTCCGCTTTTCTTTTTACCGCGCGGCATCGTCATAACCTCCTTTCGCCACCCGGCAGGAATCGTCCTCCAGCGTAAACGCCGGAGCATCGTCTGTCCAGGCCGAGTTTGTACCAGTTCCGCCAGACAGACGGCCACCGTCCTCCAGGAACTGGCGGAGGTCATTCTTCAGGATGCGGATATGCTTGCCGGCGCGGATGCTCCTGATCTGGCCGGAGCTGACCAGCTTAAAAGCCGTGTTTCTGCCGATACTGAGAATGGGCATCAGTTCCTCTACGGTCAGCACCAGAGGAATGTCGTCAAAGCTCAGAGGGCGTTTAAGCATCATCCTCGCCCCCTTTCAGCGACGCCAGATAAATCTTCGTCACATCATCCCGGCCATGTCCCAGGAGCTGAGAAACGGCTTTCCGGGCCTCATAGGGGCTCTTTCCAGCATTGATATAGCTCTGGTACTTCTCAGCCGCATATGTATGCCGGAGTCCGTGGAAGGTCATGGGACGGGCAGAGCCGTCGTCCTGGACATAGCGGCGGTTCAGCCAGATAAACGCTTGAAGTTCCTTGATTGCCTCGTGGGTCTGCTTATTGTCGGGGACAAAGAGCTTGTGGCCCCTAGGCGTCTCCTTCAGGTGCCGCTGGAGGCGGATTACGAGAATCTCATTCAGCGGCACCGTCCGCACCAGTCCGCCCTTGCCTTTAATGGTGAGGGCCTTTTCTTTAATGGCCTTAGCTGCTGTAGCAGTGTCAATCCGGAAACACTCGTGAATCCGCAGACCAGCATAGCGGCCCAGATAGAGAACTGTAATATAGTCTTCTCGGCCAGACTCCAACGCACAAGCCTGCATCCGCTCAAATTCGTTCTCACTCCATGTCCTGTCCACACCGCCGAAGGTCCGGCGCTGAAGGAACAACTCACCATTTTCCGGCAGCTCATATCGAGGATTAGGAATCAAGTCATGGAAGAAGCGGATAGCAGAGATATCTGTCTTGATGGTGGAGGCAGCCCTCCTTTGCTCCTGGAGATACACGACATATGCATAAATATGCTTTGACGCAATGTTTGCCAGGCGCTCCAAACAGAAGTTCTCCGCCAGGAAACGGCAGAAGCGCTGCATAGCCTCGTAGTACCGGGCACGGGTCTTATAACTGCCCTGCCGGTTGTGGCGATGGAGCCTATCTACTTGAAACATGAGATTGAGGTAATGATTTGTCATAACGGCACATCCTTTCGTTTTTAAAAAAGGACGCACCTCGCCCATTGGCATGGCCCAGCCATTTCCGGCTCTTTTTCGCCGGGCCTCCCAGACCAAAGCCATACCAAGAGGCGCAGAACCGTTGAAACCTCTAGCTTTTATGGACTGGGAGCAGCCGATCCAGCTGGTCCGTCTCCGTTATATAGAGCGTTTAGTATGATCGCCGTATATCCGCTTGAAAGCGAAGGGGAAAGGGCTTCCCACGGCGGACGCATCGCCTTGGGCAAGGCGCGGGCATGATCCCGCCGGCGTCCATGGGTCCGTCCCCGGCAATTGGACGGCGTGGATTTAGAGGGAGCCCCGCCTTGCCAGCGACGGAGCTGACCGGCAGTCTGGGCCGGTCCGGAAATAGAATATCTTTTCATTTGATTCTGCATAGAAAATCCTCCATTTCTTTGCCCTTGGGGTAGTGTCAAGATAATTTCGCAAAATAGTTTACAGGCTCTGGCAAGAAGGAA
>CANDBG010000037.1 GCA_947382875.1 uncultured Oscillibacter sp.
TCGAATTGGACCAGCCATTTCAAATGGCTGTCTTCCGCCCGCGCCGCAAGGCGCGCCCCCCAATGCCGGGCGGCATTAACGCATAACCTTTGTTAAATATTTTCCTGTGTAGGAGGCGGGATGGGAGGCGACAGTTTCCGGTGTGCCTGTGCATACAACCTTTCCTCCGCCATCTCCGCCCTCTGGACCTAAATCAATCAGCCAGTCGGCGCACTTGATAACATCCAAATTATGCTCAATGACAACCACTGTATTTCCGGTATCTACCAGTCTTTGCAACACTTCCAAAAGCTTGCGGACATCATCCGTATGAAGTCCGGTTGTCGGCTCGTCCAAAATATAAATCGTCTTGCCTGTCGCCTGCTTCGAAAGCTCCGTCGCCAGCTTTACCCGCTGCGCTTCGCCTCCCGAAAGCTCCGTCGACGGCTGCCCTAACTTCACATACCCCAATCCGACATCACAAAGCGTCTGCAACCTCTTTTTCAGCTTCGGAAGCGGCCCGAAAAACTCTACCGCCTCATCCGCTGTCATATCCAGAACTTCCGAGATATTTTTACCCTTGTAATGCACTTCCAACGTTTCCCGGTTGTACCGCTTGCCCTTGCAAACTTCACACGGTACAAAAATGTCTGGGAGGAAATGCATCTCAATTTTCAAAACGCCGTCTCCGGAACACGCTTCACAGCGTCCGCCCCGAACATTAAACGAAAAACGTCCCGGACCATAACCCCGGCTTTTAGCTTCCTGTGTCGAGGCGTACAGCTCCCGAATATCATTAAATAAATTCGTATACGTCGCGGGATTGGAGCGCGGCGTCCGACCAATCGGACTTTGGTCAATATTAACCACCTTATCCAAAAACTCCAAGCCCTCAATGCGGGTGCACTTGCCGGGATGTGTTTTCATACGCATCAAGTCTGCGCCCAGGCGTTTGAAAAGGACCTCGTTCACCAGGGAGGACTTACCGCTTCCGGAAACGCCAGTCACAACCGTGAGGGTGCCGAGAGGGAAATCGACGTTCACTTTTTGCAGATTATTTTCCTCCGCGCCGATTACTCGTAAAAACTTACCATTTCCGGGCCGTCGGGTTTCGGGAATCGGAATACGCTTCTTACCGGAAAGATACTGTCCGGTCAGGGAATCCGGGTTATTCATAACCTCTTGCGGGGTTCCGGCTGCAACGACTTGACCACCATGGATTCCCGCCCCGGGACCAATGTCAATCAGGTAATCCGCGGCCCGCATAGTGTCCTCATCATGCTCAACAACCAGCAGGGTGTTGCCCAAATTCTGCAATTCCCGCAAGGTGGCAAGAAGCTTATCATTATCCCGCTGATGCAGGCCAATGGAAGGCTCGTCCAGAATATAAAGTACGCCCATCAGACTGGAACCGATTTGAGTTGCGAGACGAATTCGCTGGCTCTCGCCTCCAGAGAGGGTACCGGCGCTGCGGCTAAGGGTAAGGTAGCCCAGGCCCACGGCCCGCAGAAAGCCCAGACGCGCCTTGATTTCTTTCAAAATACGTCCGGCAATCAGGAGCTGCTGTTGTGAGAGCTGTAATTTTTCGATCCAATCCAATTCGTCCAGGACCGACATTTTGGTATAAGCATGAATATCCAAATCGCCGACGGTAACGGCGAGAGACTCTTTTTTCAAGCGCCGGCCCTTGCACGCCGGGCAGGGACAAGAGGCCATCATTTCCTCCAGCTCGCGCTTGCTGGAATCGCTCTGGGTTTCCTGGTAGCGCCGTTCGACGTTGTTGCAGATCCCCTCGAAGGGCTGATAGAGCACGCCTTTTCCCCGCGGCTGATCGTAATGCAGTTCCAATTTTTCGCCCTTTGTACCATACAGGATAACATCTTTGGCCTGCATAGTCAATTGTTCCCAAGGGGTATCGAGAGAGAACTGGTATTTTTTAGAGAGGGCATCAAAATACATACGAGAGATGCCATCGGAGCGGATATTCCCCCAGCCGGACGCCTGAATTGCGCCTTCGAGGATTGACTTGGAGGGGTCCGGGACCACCAGGGAAACATCGACTTTGAGCTGACTGCCCAGACCGGTGCAAGTAGGGCACGCGCCGAAGGGGTTATTAAAAGAGAACATACGAGGCGTAAGTTCTTCGATGGAGATTCCGCAGTCGTCGCAGGCGTAATTTTGGGAGAACAGCAAGTCCTGTTCCTCGCGCAGGAGGTTGATAAGGACGAGACCACCGGAGAGGTTCGACGCAGTTTCAACGCTGTCGGTCAGGCGCTGCTGGATATCGGGACGAATAATAAGGCGGTCGATTATGACTTCGATATCATGTTTTTTATTTTTCTCGAGTTTGATTTCCTCATCCAGCTCATAGAGGCTGCCGTCGGCGCGGACGCGGACATAACCGGAGCGTTTGGCATCCTCGAAGATTTTGGCATGTTCGCCTTTTTTTCCGCGGATAACGGGGGACATAACCTGGATACGGGTCCCCTCAGGCAGAGAAAGGACCTGATCAATAATCTGGTCAATGGTTTGCTGTTGGATAACCTTGCCGCATTTTGGACAATGAGGCGTACCGACGCGAGCCCAGAGCAGGCGCAGGTAATCATAGATTTCGGTAACGGTACCGACGGTAGAGCGCGGGTTTTTGCTGGTTGTTTTCTGGTCGATGGAGATTGCGGGAGAGAGACCTTCAATGTAATCGACGTCAGGCTTGTCCATCTGGCCGAGGAACATACGGGCGTATGAGCTTAAACTTTCGACATACCGGCGCTGTCCTTCGGCGTAGATGGTGTCGAACGCGAGCGAAGATTTGCCTGACCCGGATAAGCCGGTCATAACGACAAGCTGATCCCGTGGAATGGTCACGTCCACATTTTTCAAATTATTCGTCCGCGCACCCTTAACAACAATCTTATTTAACATAGGGAAATACTCCTCTTTTTTCCCCGCCGGGGGAGAATGTTCTCGCGCCTCGCGGCGCGGGCGGAGGCCAGCCATTTGAAATGGCTGGTCCAAATTTGAACCCCCCATTTTCTTTTCTCTTACGAGAGAAAAGAAAACGGGCCGTTCACGGTCCAAAAGAAAAGAGCGTTTTTGTGGAGCTTGGTGGAAAACTTTGGACTGGTGGAACCTAAACGAGAAGTCCTTGTCGACTTGCCGGTGCGTCTAACTCCGCTGCCGCTGCTGCCGGTGGGCGAAAGGGCCTGGCGCGATTGGGTGCGCTGGATGTTGTTGGGCACGGTGTAGGGGCGGACCTATGTGTCCGCCCTCCCTTTCGACCACAAAACGGGTTGATTTGCAACTAATGATAAACGAACAAATTTTTAATGTCAAGAGCTTTTTTTGAACTTATTCCACGCGTTTTGCCTGGAAAAAGAGACAATTATGGTAAACCGCGAGGGTATCATAATCCAGAATGAGGAAAAACCAGCCAACCGGCGGCTCTCCAGGCGGCTCCATAAAATTCGCCCTGCCGGAGCGGACATTTTTACGTTCAATACCCAAATCGTCAAAAGAGGCGACAAGCGAAGAATTCGGAAGGGAAATAGACGACTCCCTCCACCGAACGCTTTCCAAATAAGGCTCATTTTGGCTCAAGGCAAAAGTCTGACCATTAGAAGTAAAGGAATTCTCTGCGTAACGAATTTTCAAGCCAACATACTGCTCAAGGGTCTCCTGGGAACAGGAATAACCGGGCAAAGTACCCTGACAGCCAACGATTTCCCATTCATCGAAGAAGACATTTTTCACGGTAAGGACCTCACCAAAATGCGGCGGGATGTACTGAAGGGGCCGAATCAGTAAGAAAGCGCCCCAAAAAAAGATAACCAGGAATTGCCAAAAACAACCAAGGAGCACGAACCAGCGACCCTTATGATTTTCCCGTTTCCACTTTGCGCGTAAGCGCAGTAAGACGAAGAAGATCAAGACATTGACGGCCAGCACGACGCCAACGACGGCATAAATGAGAGCGGCGTGAGCGACGGCCCAAGAAACGGCGTTCACGAAAGCGAGACAAAGGAGGCCAACGAGAATAATAGGAATGAAAATCCAACCAAAAAGCGCCATAAAAGCCATAGAATCACTTCTTTCTTTTCACCGAACGATTTTCCGTCCGTCCCAGCAAATAATCTACGGAAACTTCAAAATAATCCGCTAATTTGCATAATGTTGAAGCAGGAACATCCACTCTCCCCGCATCAATACGCTGATAATTACGCAGCGTCATACCCAAAAAATCGGCCAAATCTTTTTGATACAAGTTTTTTTCTTTCCGCAGCTGATGCAAGCGCTCACGCAGCCCTTCCAAAACTTCCATAAAAAATCTCCTTGACAAACGACAAAAAAAGTCGTATGATGAAATTGCTGATACGATAAAATCTGTCATATGAGGTGCTGCTATGTCCGACATTTACGAAAAACTTTTTGACTGCTACGGAGATCAGATATTGCGCGAAAGTGGGTGCCGGAAAGAGATGGAGATTATGCGGTTTGTGGACGCTCTGTCTGTTGCAGAGGATACAAAAGTAGAAATCAGCGATTATCTTTCAAACAGCTATTACCGTTGGTCCACAAACGCCTTTGCCCTCGGCATGCATTTAGGATTGTCACTGTCAAACAATCAAATCAGCGGTAGTCGCCCGCAGAAGGGACAGTAAATCTTCCGGCGCGGCCTCTACCTGCGCCCCGATTTTCCCGGCGGATACATAAATGGTAGGATAATCCAGGGCGGAAAGATGAAACACGGTTGTGTAAGCCTTTTTCATACCCACCGGACTGCAGCCGCCCCGCACGTAACCGGTCACGGCGGTAATTTCAGATACATGAAGCAGTTCGACAGACTTTTCCCCCACGGCCTTCGCGGCTTTTTTCAAGTCGAGGCTGTCCGGCGCGGGGATATCAAACACATAAACGGCTTTCGATGCGCCGCGGGCGGTCAAGGTCTTAAAGGCGCGTTTTGGGTCCTGCCCCAGGGCCTGGGCCACATGCAGACCATATTCCCGCGTACCGTCCGGCCCCTGTTCCTCCGCGTAGAAATGAGCGGTATACGGTATTTTTTTCTGATCCAGGATACGCATGACATTGGTTTTTTCGTCTTTTTTACGCATAAAGCACACTCCTAATCCATCAGAGAGAAGGCCGCATAACAGAACCCGATAAACAGAACCACCGTCAAAAAGATGGTGGTGAACAGCATACTTTTCATGTAATATTCCGTTGGTTCCGGGTTTCTGACGTACCGCTGGTATCGCAGCGCAAACACGGCGTCCGGGAATGCGACGACAAACGTAAGCAGCAGTGCGGAAAACAAAAGTATACCATAAATCCCAAGATCGCCCCGGGAAGTCAGTTCTGGCTTGAGGGCAAGGCGTGCGAACAAGGCGGGGGACGTTTCATAATTTTTCCAAGGGTCCTGGCCGCCGTATGTGACGGAAATGACGCCAGCTTCCATCACAGCAAATTCGCCGTTTTTGTCGAACCAGCCCATCGGCCAAGGAAAATCGGGAGAAAACCCGCCCTCAAAGAAAGGCTTTCCGTTTTTGGTCATACGGATTCCATACACCGGATACGCTTGGTAGCTGGTAGAAAAATCGTCCAAGGGGTATTCGATTTCGCAAACGTCGTGGAGCCAATCGCCGATGGTAATGTCGACAACGGAGCGGAAATTTGTCGGGTGTGTAACGGTGGCGGTTACGAGTTCGCCGTCGGCTTTGCCGCGGTACACGAGAGCGCCGTCGTCCGTCTGGGAGACTTTGAGCAGGCTGTCACGAAAACGGAAGCCCTTATGCAAGCCGTTCCAGATGGTAATGGCGCCGAAAATGAGAATCATAGCGGCGATAATAGCCAGGTGAATTTTTTGGCCCAGAGAACGTGTTTTCATCGTATGCCTCCTTTCCTTGCTGTCTGGTTCGTTTCGGTTTAGTTTTCTTGGATTTCCTTTTGTACATACTTCGGCAGTTTGCCGAAAACCAATTGGTGAGAATCTTTGCAGAGCTGACGTAAGAAATCGTCATCGAGCGCACCGTCCAGGAGGGCGGCAATCCAGAGCCGCTTGTCGCAGTAGAAGCCCGGCAGGATTTCGGGGTATTGCGCCCGCAGAAGTTCAGCCTTTTGCGGGTCGCACTTGAGGTTTACGAGGTCATGCCCGTTATACGCCTCATCCTTCATACCCTTCGGGGAGCAGACGGCGGCGAATAACTTGCCTCGGATCATATACCGGAACCAGCCCCATTCGGCTTTGTAATCCTTTTCACAGCCCGGCAGGGAGAGTAAAAACTCGTCAAGCCATGCATAGCGCATCATTTTTCACCTCGCAGTTCAATAATACGGTCACGCAAAACGGCGGCGTATTCAAACTCGAGCATTTTGCTGGCCTCTTTCATTTCCTTTTCCAGACGCTTGATTTCCGCGTCGCGCTCCTGCGGGGAGAGCTTGCGGTTCGACTGCGTCCGCGTATTTTCATCCTCGGCGGCGGTGGAAATTTCCAGCACCTCCCGCACGCCCTTGATAATGGTTTTGGGTACGATCCCATGTTCTTTGTTAAACGCGTCCTGAATGGTGCGGCGGCGTTCGGTTTCGTCGATTGCGGCCCGCATGGAGGGCGTAATGGTGTCGGCGTAGAGAATCACGAGACCTTCGGCATTTCGCGCGGCGCGTCCGATGGTCTGAATCAGGGATGTTTCGGAACGCAGAAAACCCTCTTTGTCGGCGTCCAGCACGGCCACAAGAGATACCTCCGGCAAGTCCAGACCTTCGCGCAGGAGGTTGATGCCAATCAGCACGTCGAACTTTCCAAGCCGTAAATCACGGATAATCTCCATTCGTTCAATGGTTTCCACGTCCGAGTGCATATAGCGGACCTTGATGCCGGCGTTTTTGAAAAACTCCGTCAGATTTTCCGCCATTTTTTTTGTCAGCGTGGTCACGAGAACCCGTTCTCCTCTGGCGGCGCGGGCGTTGATTTCGTCGGTGAGGTCGTCGATCTGGCCGGTGACGGGCCGGACCTCGACAACCGGGTCCAGCAGCCCCGTGGGACGGATTACCTGCTCTACCACCTGGTCGGCCCGTTCCCGTTCGTACGGCCCCGGCGTGGCGGAAACAAACACGGCTTGACCCACGCGGCCCTCGAATTCTTCAAATTTCAGCGGACGGTTGTCGTAGGCGCAGGGAAGACGGAAGCCGTATTTGACCAGCGAATCCTTACGGGCGTGGTCGCCGTTGTACATGGCCCGCACCTGCGGGAGCGTCACATGACTTTCGTCAACGAACAGAACAAAGTCGTCCGGAAAGAAATCCAGCAGCGTCATGGGAGCGGAGCCTTCGGGCCGCTCAGAGATAATACGGGAATAGTTCTCAATGCCGGAGCAATAACCCAATTCGGCCATCATCTCCATATCGTATTCCGTGCGCTGGCGAATGCGCTGGGCCTCCACGAGCTGATTGCTGTCGGTAAATCCCTGAACCTGGATTTCCAGTTCCTTTCGAATTTCCTGAATGGCCCGGTCCATTTTGTCCTTGGTGGTGACGTAGTGACTGGCGGGGTAAATAACAATATGATTCAGTTTCAGGTTGACCGTACCGGTGAGGGGATTGAACTCACTGATCCGGTCAATTTCGTCGCCGAAGAATTCCACGCGTATGGCGCGGTCCTTGTAATAAGCCGGATAAATTTCCACCGTGTCGCCCCGGACCCGGAACATGTTTCGCTCAAAGGCAATGTCGTTGCGCTCGTAGCGGTCCTCCACCAGACGCCGCAGCAGCTCATCCCGTTCCCACTCCGCGCCGGTGCGCAAGGAGATTGCCAGCTTGGCGAAGTCCTCCGGCTCACCCAGGCCGTAGATACACGAGACGGACGCCACGACAATCACGTCGCGCCGTTCCAGCAGCGCGAAGGTGGCTGACAACCGCAGACGGTCAATTTCGTCGTTGGTGGAGGCGTCTTTTGCGATATAGGTGTCAGTGTGGGGAATATAGGCTTCCGGCTGGTAGTAATCGTAGTAGCTGACAAAATACTCCACGGCGTTGTTTGGAAAGAACTCCTTGAACTCCGCGCAGAGCTGGGCGGCGAGGGTTTTGTTGTGGGCCAGGACCAGCGTGGGCCGCTGTACCCGTTCAATAACCTTGGCCATGGTGAAGGTTTTTCCGGAGCCGGTGACGCCCAAAAGGACCTGCTCCTTCAATCCGTTTTCGATTCCCTCGGCCAGGGCGGCAATTGCCTCCGGCTGGTCGCCGGACGGCTCGTATTCCGAAACAACTTGAAATTTAGGCATAACGACTCTCCCGATTTACAGAATGGTTTATTATAACACAAGAATTCCATTTTGACAACATATGTTCTACAAAATATGACAGATTTTTTCATAGGTTTTCCCGGTCTCCCGGAACGCAGTCCCCAGAAAGCAAATCCAAACAATTACGCTGTTAAGGGCGGTTGAAAAATCCGGAATCCCGCAGGGAAACAAAATCTCCGTCGGCAATGATGATGTGGTCCACCAGCTGTACGCCGACGGTCCGCAAGGCATTAAAAACTTGTTCCGTCGCGGCATTGTCCTCGTCGGAGGGAAGCGCCATACCGCTGGGGTGATTATGCGCAAGAATCACCTGACTGGCGGAAAACAGCAGCGCATTATGCACCACCTTCCGCACGTCCAGGCTCACCATGGACACGCCGCCGTCAGACAGACGCTGGTAAGACAGCAGGCGGCGCTTTGCGTCCAGACAGAGCTGGTAAACGGTTTCCGTCCGCTGCTCGCCCTCAAACACATCCAGAAGAAAGCTGCCTGCCGCCTGACTGTCGCTGAGGATGGTGTCGCCGATACGCACACGTTCTAGCTTGGCCTTCCGTACCAGCTGAGGAGCGAGCTTGATGAGAATGGCCGCCGATTCGCCAATCCCCTCCACCTTTTTCAAATCCTCGATTGGCGCGCTGAAAACTTCCTCCAGACTTCCGTAGCGTTCCATCAGGGCGTGAGCGATTGGATTGGTATTCTGACGGGGAATTGCGTAAAAAAGCAGCAATTCCAAGGCTTCATGTGACGCAAAGGCGTCCAGGCTGGAATGCAGGAACCGTTCCCGCATTTTTTGCCGGTGTCCGTCGTGAATTCCCACAATCCCCCTCCTTTCCCGGTGTTTCCCTGCGAAAAATGTAGAATGATTATATCACAATTCTCCAGGCACAGCAATACGAATTCCAAGAAAATAAATCCGGCGGCTGGTTTTCCGGAGAGAAAATAAGTTTTTGTTGACACGCCGAAAAAGAATATGGTATACTTATCGATACGTGAACTGAAAAAGGTCAGCCGCGCCGCCTGCAAAAATGCGAGGCGGTGTTGGGATAGCGCCGGAACATACGGCGCAAGAACGACAGGAGGTGTGTTCGTTATGGCAACCAAGCGTACCTATCAGCCTAAAAAGCTGCACGGACAGAAGGTCCACGGCTTCCGCAAGAGAATGGCTACGGCCAACGGCCGCAAGGTGCTGGCCCGCCGCCGGGCGAAGGGCCGTGCCCGCCTCTCCTACTAAGCGCTGCGGAGGAGAGTCAAGTTGAAAAAAGGGTCCTGACAGGGGCGGCTGGAATTTTGTGATTCCTCCGTCCCTGGCGTTGGTTTCCGGTTGGGAGGAAGGGTATGAAGCCTGCGGCGACGCTGAAAAAAAATTACGAGTTCCGCCGCCTGTACCAGAAAGGCACGTCGGCGGTGGGCGGCTGTATGGTCATTTACTGCCGCAAAAACCGTCTGGGACGCAACCGCGTCGGCATTACCGTTTCCGTCAAGCTGGGCAACGCCGTTACGCGGAACCGTGCGCGCCGCCGCCTGCGGGAGGTGTGCCGTTTGAACGGGGACAAGCTTTCCAAGGGCTGGGATCTGGTGATCGTGGCCCGCGGGCGTACGCTCTCCGGCTCCTGGAAGGAGCTGAACGACACCTTTGTACGTCTGTGCGGAAAGCTCAAGCTGCTGGAGGCGCACATATGAAACGGATTCTGATTGCGCTGGTGCGCTTTTACCAGCGGGCCATTTCCCCCGCCCGCCCCCGGTGCTGCAATTATATTCCCACGTGTTCCCAGTACGCGGTGGAGGCGCTGGAAAAATACGGCGCCCTCAAGGGAAGCTGGCTCGCGTTTCGACGGATTCTGCGCTGCAACCCCTTCCACAAGGGCGGCTATGACCCGGTGCCGTAGGACCCGCCGGGATTCGTTCGGGCCGCCGAAATTCAAGCCTCAATTTTGGAGGAAAAAGTATGTTTTCAACCATTGGATACATCATATGTATCCCCTTTGCCTGGCTGGTGCGGGTCTTTTACAACCTCACCAGCTCCTACGGCATGGCAATTATTCTCTTTACCCTGGCGATCAAGCTCATTATGCTCCCCTTCCAGATGAAGTCGAAAAAGAGCATGATGCGCATGAACCGGATGTCCGGACGGATGCAGGAAATTCAGAAGAAGTACGCCAACAACCAGCAGAAAATGGGCGAGGAGCTTCAAAAGCTCTACGCCGAGGAGGGCGTCAACCCGATGTCCGGCTGCTTGTGGAGCTTCCTCCCCCTGCCGATTCTGATGGCCCTGTATTCCATTCTGCGCCAGCCGATTACCCACTTTATGATGCTGGGCAGCGACGTGGTGCAGAAAATGGTCGACGCCGTAACGGCGGCGGGTGTGGATATGTCCACCATCGTTCAGATGCGGGACGGCGCGGCCATTGTCGAGAATGGACTCACCAAGCTGCTTCCGACCGGCCAGATCAATCTGGCCAACATCATTGCCACCCAGATGCCGGAGCTTGGAAACGCGACGGAAGGCTGGATTAACGTCAACTACAATTTTATCGGCCTGGACATGGCCGCTACCCCTTGGAGCGCTGTCACCAACGGATTTCAATTCAACTGGGCGTGCATCGGCCTGATTCTGATTCCGATTATCGCCGGCGGCGCACAGTTCCTTTTTACCAAGATTTCCATGCGCAGCCAGCCCCAGAACGCGGCGACTGCCAGCACAAACCGGATGCTGCTGATGATGCCCCTGCTTTCGGTTTACATCGCGTTTACAATGCCGTCCGCCTTGGGCGTGTACTGGATTGCGCAGAGCGCGTTTACAGCCGTGCAGGAATTTTTCATGACGAAGTTTTTCAACCAAAAGCTGGAAGCTGAGGAAAATGCCCGCTACGAAGCGCGTCAGGCGGACCGTCAGCGGCGTATGGAGGAAGCCCGGATTTTGCAGGAGCAGCAGCGTCAGGAGACCGCAAAGAAACAGACCTTGAAGGAAAAGCGTCAGGCCGCGCAGGCCGCCAAAGAGGAAAAAGCCCGGAAAGCGGGCATGAGCACCACAGAAGCGGGCCGCGTGGGCGACCGTCCCTATGCCCGGGGCCGGGCCTACAAAGCGGACCGTTATGACGACGAGGAAAAGAAGTGAGGGACCGTTATGAGAGATTTCATTGATGTAACGGGTAAAAATCAGGAGGATGCAACGTCCAAAGCCCTGGAACAGCTGGGCCTGGACCGGGACGATGTGTCCGTAGAGGTGCTGGAACGGGAAAAGGCCGGTTTCTTAGGCATCGGCAAAAGTCCGGCAAAAATCCGCGTGTATTACGGCCCGGAGAAGGACGAGCCAAAGCCCGCCGCGTCCGCACCGGAGCCGGTACCGGTACAGAAACCGGAACCCGCAAAGCCTGTGGAGGCAAAGCGAACGGAGACCCCGCCGGCGGAACGTCCGGAACGGGAAAGGCGTCCCCGTCCGGCGGAACGGAAGCCGAAGCCGTCGCGTCCGGCGCAGGCGGAGCCGAAGGAGCCCAAGCCGGAGTCTTCCGCGCCCGTGCAGGAGTTGGGCGAGCAGGTGGACGACGAAAAGGCGCAGGCCATCAAAACGTTTTTGAACGGCTTGCTGAAGCAAATGGAAAGCACGGCGGAAGTCGAAGTGTATCTGCCGGAAAAAGGCCGTTATAAGGTTCTTTTGAAGGGTCAAGGGTTAGGGGCGCTGATTGGCCGCCGGGGCGAAACCCTCGACGCCATCCAGCAGCTGACCAGTTACGCCGTGAACCGTACCGGCGTCCGTGTCCGGGTTCAGCTGGACGCCGAGAATTACCGCGAGAAGCGGGAACAGAGCCTCCAGCATTTGGCCCGGAAGGTGGCGGGCAAAGTGGTCCGCTATCACCGCAGCGTGACGCTGGAACCGATGAACGCATACGAGCGTCACGTCATCCATACGGCGCTTCAGGATTTTCCGGGCGTCAGCACGCACTCGACCGGCACCGATCCCGGACGCCGGGTGGTTGTGACCTACGAGCGGGACAAGCATTGAGCCAAACGGAAAGAGCTGCGCGGACGGGGCGGTGACGTAAGAAAACATTTATAGCGAGGGGCGGCGTGGCTTTATGCTACGCCGCCTTTCGCATTATGATTGACTTGGGCAGTTTGGGATTGCTCCCGCGCTCCCTCAAAATCAAACGCACCAATGAAGTTATAGACGATTTCAACTTCCCGGACTTTCACCTGCCTGCCCTGTTCGCTGATGGTGTAAGTGTCGGACACTCTGATCTGCTCCACGAACTCCCGCAAGATAGTAGCGTCAAGCTGGGTCATATCCGTGTACTTCTTCACCACGGAAATGAATTTCCTGACGTTGCTTTTCTTCTGTTCCTGTTGCCGTACTTCCTGCCCCAGCGTTTCTACAACGGTCTTTAACTGTGCCTGCTCCTGCTCGTAGTCACGGGACAGTTTGATGAAGCGGTCATCCGACAGCTTGCCGGTGATATTGTCCTCAGAGAGCTTTTGTCAAGGGTAAATTTATAAAAAAGGCACTCATCGGCATTTATTCCAGATGAGTGCCCTTTGGCATTGCCTGCTTTGTTATGTAATTAAGAAAAATCAGTAATACCCAGCCCAAAATATTTCTCAAAAAATGCTTTGAACTTTACAATCACACTTCTCTTCTTCTGGGTTCGGTTTCCTCCGCCAAAGCGAGAGACAGGCGGTATCAGTTTATCAATATCCGTTCCTGTGGTCCTGATAGTGCCATCACGAAATGCGTTCTCCATGAATTTTCGTGTCTCCGCTGGTCTGAGCTTTTCGGTAGAGATGATCTCTGCCAGATCAGCCGACTCCTGCTCTGATACATACCGCCGCCAGTCTCCCTGGACAACTGTCCACATTGATCCGGCTGATAAATTGCTCAATCAATTCCCTCTTGCTTCGGAGCTGGATACTGGCATCGACAGCCTTGCGGATTGTGGAGAGGATTTCCTTATCCTCACAGTTCCCGTCATGGTACTTCTCCACCAGCATCAAAATGTAATCAATATTGACCTCTACCTGCTTAATCAGTTCAAGCTCAAAAACAATATCGTCGTTAATATTCTTTTTCTCTCCGTCATTTGCTCTGCGGTACTTGTCATAGAGGTCCAATCATTCTGTTGGATATTGCGGGCTCAGTTTTTGCCTGCGCGACTGTGTCCGTTCTGACCATACCAACCCCTGAACCATGCATGGAGAAGAAAGACCAGCAATTTGTACAGGACATAAAAGAGGGATATATGGTATTAAAAGAAAACAAAGGGCTCTTTGCACTGCTGTGGATTGGTGTAATTTATATGTTCTTTTATATGCCGATCAGCTCGCTTTATCCACTTATCAGTATGTCCTATTTCAAAGGAACGCCCGCCTATGCCTCTGCCGCGGAAATTGCTTTTGCCGTTGGAATACTGCTTGGCGGAGTCATTTTGAGTATTTGGGGCGGTTTTAAGAAGTAAAGGTACACCATCGGTTTTTCCATTTTCCTTATGGGCATCAGTATTATGACCTCTGGGTTCCTTCCTCCAGACGCATTTATCGTATTTATTGTGTGCTGCACGGTTATGGGAATTGCCGCTCCATTTTACAGCGTACAAAATGCGATTTTTCAGGAAACCGTCAAACCGGAATATCTGGGAAGAGTTTTTTCCCTGCTGACGAGCGCCGCATCGCTTGCGATGCCTCTGGGCCTTATCCTTTCCGGGCCCTTGGCGGAGCGGCTTGGCGTTGAAAAATGGTTTGTCATTTGTGGAATTGGCATTCTCATCGTTTCCCTTGCCGCATTTTCTTACCCGGTTTAAGAGAAATCGACCATCGTCTGTAAAAGCAAAGCGCGCTCTCCCGGTTTTGCACTCGGGAGGGCGCGCCTTATTTTTCATGGGAACATGGCTTCAGGGAACCGCCACGAAAATCTTGACGCTCCGGGGCTGAATGATGAAATCCCGGTCGCGGTGGGGACGGCATACCTGCTGCGTTTCCCAGGTATCCGCGGCAATCTCCCAGTGGAGGAAGGGCGGCAATGCCGGAAGCCGGACGTTCAGCGCCTCCCAGTACGCGTTGGAGGCGACGTAAACCACCTGATACGAGCCATCCGTCTCCCGGCCGCTGAACAGCACGCCTACATAACGCTCATGGTCCTCGAAGTGCGGCTGCCACGGGGAAACGCCGTGGAAACTCACGTCGGGGAAACCGCAGGTCCCGCCGCTGATGTTTTTCCGCAGGATACGCCATTGCTTCCGCAATGCGATCATGTACTGGAAGAACTGGAACATATCCTGATTTTTTTCCAAAAGACTCCAGTCTAACCACGAGGTGATATTATCCTGACAATAGGCGTTGTTGTTGCCGAACTGGGTGTTGCAGAACTCGTCGCCCGCCAGGAACATCGGAATCCCGCGGCTGCACATCAGCAGGGCAAACGCATTGCGCATCAGACGCCGCCGCAGCGCGTTCACCGCTGGGTCGTCCGTTTCGCCCTCGATGCCGCAGTTCCAGCTCTTGTTGTCGTTAGAGCCGTCGGTATTGTCCCAGCCGTTGGCGTCGTTGTGCTTCTCGTTGTAGGCGTACAGGTCGTAGAGGGTAAAACCGTCGTGGCAGGTGATGAAGTTTACGGACGCATTTTCCCGGCTCTTGGGCTCGTAGATGTCCTGCGAGCCGCTGATACGCAGCGCCGCCGCCTGGGCCGCGCCGCCGTCGCCCTTGATGTAGCGGCGCATATCGTCCCGATAGCGGCCGTTCCACTCAGCCCATCGGTTCCAGGCCGGGAATGTGCCTACCTGATACAGTCCGCCGGCGTCCCAGGCTTCTGCAATCAGCTTTACGTCGCCCAGAATCGGGTCGAAGGCCATCGCCTGAAGCAGGGGCGGCTTGTTCATGGGAGAACCGTCCTCATTCCGTCCCAGAATGGACGCGAGATCAAACCGGAAGCCATTGACGCGGTATGTCGTGACCCAGTAACGCAGACAGTCCATAATCATCTGGTGGACAATCGGATGGTTACAGTTCAGCGTATTGCCGCAGCCGCTGAAATTGTAGTAGTGTCCTTCTGGCGTCAGGAGATAATAGATGTTGTTGTCAAAGCCCTTGAAGGAGAAAAACGGACCGTCCTCATTGCCCTCGGCGGTGTGGTTGAACACGACGTCGAGATAGACCTCAATGCCGTTGCGGTTAAACTCCTGAATGAGCCGTTTCAGCTCGTTGCCCTCTCGGTTGTACTCGGTGCTGGCGGCGTAGCTGGTGTTGGGCGAGAAAAAGCTGACCGTACTGTATCCCCAGTAATTGTAGAGCTTTTTCCCGTTCACTTCCCGGTAGTCCTGCATTTCGTCGAATTCGAAAATCGGCATCAGCTCCACAGCGTTGACGCCCAGGGACTTCAAATAGGGAATTTTCTCCTGCAAGCCCGCAAACGTGCCCGGATGTACCACGCCGGAGGACGGGTCGAAGGTAAAGCCGCGGACGTGCAGCTCGTAGATAATCAGGTCCTCCATGGGAATGAGGGGCCGGGGCGTGTCGCCCCACTCGAAGTCGTCCTTGACGACCCGGGCCTTGTACCGCTGTTCTGGAGCCAGCTTCACGCCCCACTGACTTTGTCCCGTGACGGCTCGTGCGTAAGGGTCCAGAAGGTACTGGTTTTTGTCAAAAATCAAACCTTTTTCCGGTTCATAAGGGCCGTCCACGCGGAAGGCGTATTCAAATTCCTCAATGTTCAGTTTGAACACGATCATAGAATAAACATTGCCGATGCGGTAATGCTGGGGAAACGGAATGGACACAAAGGGTTCCGTTGCCGTGCGGTGGAACAGAAGCAGCTCAACGGAAGCAGCGCCATTGGAATGAACGGTAAAATTCACGCCGCCAGGGATGGCGGTTGCGCCGTTGATTTCGTAGAAACCGGGCCGGACCTCGAAACCGTTGATCCGGTCCATCGGGACCAGGTGGATGGTACGCGGCAGGACCGCAACAGGGGCCTCCTGCGCAGGGGGAGTCTCCGGGGCCTTTACGGGCTGGCTGTTGATTTTTTTATCCACTGTATTCTCCTTCCCTCGCCTCCAGGCGACGGCCATTTGATAGCTCCATTATACAGGATTTTCAGAAAATTACTACTCTTTTTTGTGTAGATTTTCAAATCTTAAAAAATGGAGCCGTCAAGCCAGTCATTTGGCGTCAGCCGGCGAGGGTTTCCGCCAGGAATTGCAGGGCTTCCAGGTATCCGTTCAGCCCGTGGCCGCGGATGGTTTTTATACAGGCGCTGCGGATGTAGGAGACGTGCCGGAAGTCCTCCCGGGCGTCCGGGTCGGAGATGTGGACCTCCACCGTGGGAATGCCGACAGCTTTCACGGCGTCCAGCAGGGCCACGCTGGTGTGTGTGTAGGCGGCGGGATTGATGATGATGCCGTCCGTTTTTTCAAAGTAGGCTTTCTGAATGGCCTCCACCAGTTCCCCCTCGTGGTTGGACTGGAAGAATTTCACCGCGACGCCTAATTTTTTGGCTTCCTCAAAAATCATGATTTGCAGGTCCTTATAGGTGGTCCTGCCGTAGATCTCCGGCTGACGGATGCCCAGCATATTCATGTTGGGGCCGTTGATGACCAGGATGTTCTTTTCAGCACTCACAAAAATCCCTCCAAATACCAGCAGCTGCTTTCTCCGGACTGGCGTCATTTGTAATAAAGAAGTCTGCCGCCGCCATATACAGCGGGTTCCGAAGCTGGTACATCTCCTCCAGCTTCCCCGCCTGGGAGAGCGGACGGCCCTCCGTAGGCAGGTCCTCCAAACGGCGGAGGAGGTAGTACACCCGCCCGGTACGCCGCATAGCGGTACGGTTCTCACTCCAGAGGACCGCGCCGCCGCCAGTGGCGATAACCTGCCCGCTTTTTGCACAGACTTCCGTCAAAACCCGATGCTCCAATTCCCGGAACACACCCTCGCCGTCATTGGCAATGACCTCCGGGATGGGCCTGCCCGCCTTGCGGACGATTTCTTCGTCCAAGTCGATCAACGGTTTGCCGGACAGCTCTGCTAATGCTTTGCCTACAGTGGTTTTACCGCTTCCCGGCATTCCCACCAGGACAAGGTTCGTTTGCTGCTGCCAGAGTTTGGAAAGAATGGCTTCTGTTTGACCGTCAGAAATGGGTTGATTGAAAAACAATTCCTCTGCCCGTTTGGCCTGGGCCACCAGCATGGACAGGCCCCCGGTCCATCGAACGGAACGGGGAGACGGGTCTCCCCGTTCCCAGTTCCAGGGCTTGCGCGTCCTTCTCAATTCCTCCGCCTGTAAAAGCAGGTTTGTCCGGCCCGGATTATAAATCACATCCGCCACATCCGCCACGGCGGGCAAACGCTCCAAGTCGACACACTGACCATCCAGATTGGGCCACATCCCCACCGGCGTGGTGTTGATAAGGGCTTCCGCGTCGGCGTGAAGCTCTGGAAGGTTGCTGTAATTATCCGCACCGGTACAGGATACCACCACGATTTTACGGGCGTGTTCCTGCTTTGCGGCGGCCTGAGCCGTCAGGGACGCCCCGCCGCTGCCCAGAATCAAAACCTTCTTCCCTGACAGGGAAATCTTTGCCCGCCGCAGCATATAGCGAAACCCGTCGATATCCGTGTTATATCCGCAGAGTTTTCCGTCACGGCGTACCAGCGTGTTGACGCTGCCGATGGCCTTCGCCTCCGGGTCAATTTCATCGCAGAAGCGCATGACCTCCCGTTTGTAGGGAATGGTTACGTTCAGACCGCCGATGTCTTCCCGACGGAGAAAGTCCGCTAATTGATCCGGTTCCAGCTCAATGAGGCGGTAGCCCTTGCAGCCGAACGCCTCGTGAATCGAAACCGACCAGCTGTGGCCCAGTCTGCGGCCAAGAAGACCATAGATTTTCTCTGTCATGACCGTCATATTTCCGCGTAGTTGCCCAGGAACTGGAATTGTGCGCAGCTGCGCTCCATCTCTTCCAGCATCGCAAGCACGCTGGCGTCACGGCAGTCGGCTTCCAGTTCCAGGAAGAAGATGAACTCAAAGTCACTCCCGGCCACCGGACAGGATTCCAGTTTTGTGAGGTTGATATCCAGCGCCGCCAGCTTCGACAGAATTTCATACAGCGCGCCGGGACGGTTGTCAAAGGCAATCACCAGACTGATCCGGTTTGCACCGGCATAAATTATCGGATTTTTGGTAATGCAGACAAAACGGGTATAATTGTTGTCGCTGTTTTGAATGTCGCCGTTGATGCATTCCAGGCCGTAAAGCGCCGCGCAGGGGTGGGAGGAAATCGCGGCGGCATGCCGGTTCCCGGATTCCGCTACGAGCTTGGCGGCGGCGGCGGTGTTGTCGCAGGGGATAACCTTCACGCCATTGAGACTGTTGAGAAATCGGCTGCATTGGCCGATGGCCTGCTCATGGGAGTAAATTTCGGTAATGTCGTCCTGCGTCACACCGGGAAGGGTCAGCAGTTCATGACGGATACACAGACGCGTCGAGCGGACAATAGACAAATTGTGTTCCTGCAGCAGCGCGTAAACCGCCCGAACAGAACCGTTTGAGCTGTTTTCAATGGGCAGTACGCCAAACTTGCAAAGCCCCGATTCCACCGCGGATGCAACGGCTTCAAAGGTCTTGACATACATCAGCTTTCCGCGGGGGAACAGCCGGTCGCAGGCCGCCTGCGAGTTGCCGCCCTCCACGCCCTGACAGGCAATCAGGCCCGTCTGCGGAAACAGTTCCCGTCCGGCTTCCAGAGACGCCCGTACCTGTGTGCCGACCTTCGTCGCGGACGAAATCAGCTCCGCCTGACGTGAACGCGCCAGTTCAAAGAGCGTCGAGAACAAATGATAGGCGTAACGTTCCCGTTCTCCGGCGTTTTCAGTCACTTTTGCCAGAACCGCCCGTTCCCGTTCCTTGTTCAGAATCGGCAGATGATGCTCGTTTTTATAGGCGGCCACTTCTTCCGCCAAATCCATACGCTGCAAAAATAAATTCAACAGCTGATCATCCACTGCGTCGATTTTCAACCGGATTTCAGAAAGTTCCATGATTTCCCTCCAACATTAAATCTAACAATACGGCGGCTGTTACCGCCTCTACAACCGGAACTGCCCGATGTGCAATGCAGGGGTCGTGCCGTCCGTGAATGACGAGTTCCGTTTCTTCCAGACAGGAAAGCTGAATCGTTTTCTGCGGTATTCCTATGGACGGCGTGGGCTTGACCGCTGCACGCAGAACCAAGGGCATACCGGTTGTGATGCCGCCTAAAATGCCGCCGGCATGGTTTGTTTTTGTACATATTTCGCCGTCTTCTATAAAAAAGGCGTCATTGTTTTGGGAGCCCCGCATCTGCGCGGCGGAAAAGCCGTCGCCAAACTCTACGCCCTTGATCGCCGGAATGCCGAACAGTGCGGCGGCAAGACGGTTTTCAATTCCTTCAAACATCGGGCCGCCCAGTCCGGCGGGGAGGCCAATCGCTGCACATTCAATCGTTCCCCCAACGCTGTCCTGGGACTCTTTTGCCGCCAGAATCGCCGTCTCCATCGTTTCTATGGCGTGGTCGTTCAATACCGGAAGCGGTTTTGCCGCCACGGACTCGAACAGTTCCTTTGTCGGATGCAGCGGAAACAGCATATCCCGCGCTCCGCCGACCGACGACAAATGCGCTCCAATGTATATGCCGCGACGGGCTAAAATCTGTCGGGCAATGCCGCCTGCAATGCAAAGCGGCGCCGTCAGACGGCCGGAGAAATGTCCGCCGCCGCGCATGTCGGCGTTTCCGCTCCACTTCGCCCAGGCCGTGAAATCCGCATGGCCCGGACGGGGCTTGTCTTGCAGTTCACTGTAATCTTTGGAGCGCTGGCCTGCGTTCTCAATTACCGCGCACAGCGGGGAACCACAGGTTTTTCCGTCCTCCAGGCCGGAGAGAAAAACGGGTGTGTCCGACTCTTTCCGAGCTGTGGACAGCGGACTTTTTCCAGGCTTGCGGCGATCTAAGAAAGCGTTCAGTTCGTTCATGTCGATGGCTTCCCCGGCGGGCAGGCCGTCCATGACTACGCCAATCGCTTTTCCGTGAGACTGCCCGAAAATTGATATCCGCAGGATTTTTCCAAATTCAGACGACAAGTACTTCCCCTCCCAGTTTTTCGTAATCCCGCCAGAACGTCGGATACGATTTTTTCACGGCCTCCGCTCCCAAAATCGTTACCGGATTTACACAGCGCGTCGCCGCAATCGCTGCCGCCATTACAATTCGATGGTCGTTCGCGCCGTCTACTTTGCCGCCGGTAAGGGCGGAAACGCCGTGGACTGTCAAACTGTCAGGGCTTTCCTCCGCCAAGCCGCCAAGCGACTTCAGCAGATTGCATACCGTCGTCAGACGGTCGCTCTCTTTCAGGCGTAAGCGGGCTGCATTGATGAAGCGCGTTTCGCCTCTCCGCACCGCCGCCATTACCGCCAAGGGCGGCAGTAAATCGGGACAGTTGGACAGATCAATTTCTGCATCGCCGGTGGCGGAAAGCATTCGGGCATGGTCCGCAATTACTTTGTCGCCTTGATAGGACCGTATGTCCAAACCACGGATTTGTACGGAATTGCCCAGCGACAATGCCGCGTACCAAAACGCTCCTTGCGACCAATCCGCTTCTATGGTGATATCAAACGGCTGATACACCGAGGGCACAACGCCGAAACTGTTGATCTCCTTCGCGTACCGTACCGGAACGCCCGCCCGCTCCAGGACTCCCATGGTCATTGTGATGTACGACGCGGATTCCAGTTCCGTTGTGCTGGTGATCATGCTGGGGGCGTCCAGAAGCGGCAACGCCATGAGCAGCCCCGAGAAAAATTGACTGGATACATTGCCCGGCAATCGGTACTCACCCGGCCACAGCTCGCCTTCAACTCTCAGTACGCCGTCCTTTAGTTCGTGGAAAATTCCTTGTCTGTCAAATATCTGGAAGTATGGTTCCTGTGGACGCTCCATTAAACGGCCATGTCCCTTGAATTCTCCGCCTTCGCCTAATGCCAATGACAGCGGTATCAAAAACCGCAAGGTGGAACCGGATTCACCACAGTCAAATTGAGGCAGACCTCTCCGGTCCCGTTCCTGATTGATGCAGCCCTTGATTTTTAATGTGTTTTCTCCGGTCCATTCCCAGGCGCTGCGGAATTCCTCCATGCAGCGAAGCGTCGCCTCGATGTCTTGGGAAAATGTGATGTTTTGAATTGTGCTGACGCCCGCCGCTAACGATGCTGCAATCAGAAAACGATGCGCCAGGGATTTGCTGGCCGGCGGCGTGACCGCCCCGAACAGGCGGCGGGGATGAATGCATACGTCCATAGGCGATTACACCCCCAAACCGGCCTCAATGACCGGTAAAAGTTCCGAAACAGGTATCTTCTTTAATTCGCATAGTCCAATTTTTTTCGGTATCACCAGAGTGATCTCTTCCCCGGATCGTTTCTTGTCTGATAACGCCGCGTCCGCCAGGGCTTCGGCTGTGTATCGTGTGACGACCGGCAGGCCGAGCTCTGCAAGACAGGTCGTAATCCGGTTTCCTATCGGTTCCAATGTCCAGCTGAGGCGTTCCGCAGAACGTGCGATGATTGCCAAACCTGCTGCGACCGCTTGTCCGTGAGGCGTGGTATAGCCGCTGCATTTTTCTATGGCGTGACCAATGGTATGCCCTAAGTTTAAGAGCTTGCGTTCGCCTTGCTCCCGCTCGTCCCGTTCCACCACCCCCGCTTTGTACGCTACACAACGGGCTATGATTTCTCCGTAGTCTGTGGAAATGTTTCCGTTTTCAAAGAGCGAAAACAGCGTTTCGTCACATAGTACGCCAGTTTTAACGGCTTCTGCAATTCCTCCAAGCAATACGGATCTTGGGAGACTCTTCAAGCAATCCAGGTCGCAGAGAACCGCGGAGGGTTGTAAAAATGCTCCGGCAAGATTTTTTCCAGCCCTTAAATCAATTGCTGTCTTTCCTCCTACGGAGGAATCGACTGCCGCCAACATTGTCGTCGGCATTTGGATGTATCGTATGCCGCGCAGATAGCACGCCGCCGCAAATCCCGCCATATCCCCAACTACGCCTCCGCCCAGGGCGATTACGCAGTCGGAACGGGTTAAACGCTCCGCGGCCAGATACTCCAGAATGTTGGATAGTGTGGTGAAGTTTTTGCGGCTTTCGCCAGCCTCAAAGGTGTAAACACTGACCATAAAGTTCCAGGTTGTGAGACTGTCAACAACATCTTTTAAGTAGAGAGGCCCGACTGTGCTGTCGCTTATGACCGCAATTTTGCAGGAAGTCAAAAAATATTTGTGCAGCCATTCTCCGCAGCTTTTTATGAGGCCGTCAGAAATTACCACTTCGTAGCCGGGCAAAGTATTTACGTGAATTTGTTTCAGGAATTTAGACATATTGCCTCCCAAAAGAAAGATTTCTTTCGTTTTTATTTCAAAACGTTTTTTCGAGCACCGAAGCAGCGGCAGCGGAGTTAGACACACCAGCAAGTCGATTTGGACTTCTCATTTGGCTCCCGCCAAGCGATCTCAACCGCCTGATTCCACCATGCTGTTTCGCCCGCCAATGCAGCGGCAGCGGAATTAGACGCAGAGGCAAGTCGATTTAGACTTCTCGTTATCAGAGGCAGAAAGCCACAGGGCCGCACCGCACTTAACAAACGCTCTTTTCTTTTGGACCGTGAACGGCCCGTTTTCTTTTCTCTGGTAAGAGAAAAGAAAATGGGGGGTTCGAATTGGACCAGCCATTTCGAATGGCTGTCTTGCGCCCGCGCCGCGAGGCGCGCCCCCTAATGCCGGGCGGCATTAATTAGCTTCCCCCTGCGGTGGCTTTGAGTTCTCGGCCTTCTTTCAAGAGGGCTTTTATGCGGTGGGCGTCGCCGGATTTCAGGGCGTCTGCATACGCTTGCAGATTTCCAATCAATATATCCAATTCCTTAATCAAAAAATCGGAATCGTCCATGAACAGCTCTGTCCACATCGCTTCATCCAGACGCGCAACCCGCGTCATGTCCTGAAAACTGCCCGCCGAAAAGCCCCGCCGACGCTGCGCCTCGGGCGACTTCACATACGCACTGGACGTTATATGCGCCAGCTGTGACGTAAACGCGATAATACGATCATGCTCCTCCGGGTCGGAAAACGTCAGCGCCGCAAACCCGATGTCTAAAAAATAGGCCTTCAGCGTCTCCAACAGCTGCATATCCGTACGCTTATCCGGCGTCAGTATCATCGACGCCCCTACATACAAACTGTCACTGGACGCCGTGAAACCGCCGCGCTCCTTCCCCGCCATCGGATGCCCGCCGATATACGCAAATCCATGCGCCTCCGCAATTGGCGCAAGCGCCTCCACAACGACCCGTTTTACTCCACATAAATCGACTAAAATCGTCTTTGACCCAATCTGCGCCGCGTGCTCCTTCACCCATGCAATCGCCGCCGACGGACAAATCGCTGCCAAAATCAAATCGCAATCCGGCAGATTCTCCTCTGTGAGCGGCGCGTCAATCGCTCCGCTCATGCGGGCCAGCGTCATCGTTTCCCGGTCCAGATCTGCCCCCCAGACCGTATGCGATGTGCGCGCCTTGGTGCTCTTGGCCATGGAACCGCCAATCAATCCAAGTCCTACAATCCCTATATTCATTTGCCCCTCACCTTTCCGTCAGTCCAGACCCTGCATGAACGCATGGAGCTTTAATAGCTTCTTCGCCAGAGGGTCGAAGACCTCCGGACGCAAGGACTGCGGACCGTCGCAAAGCGCACGGGATGGGTCGTTGTGCACCTCAATTTGCAGGCCGTCCGCCCCGCCGGCAACTGCCGCCCGTGCCAGAGGTTCCACCAGCCAGCTCTTGCCCGTCGCATGGCTGGGGTCAATGATTACCGGCAGATGCGTCAGCTTGCGCAAAACCGGGATCGCCGCCAAATCCAACGTGTTCCGCGTGTACGACTCAAACGTACGGATGCCGCGCTCGCAGAGAATCACATTCTCGTTGCCGCCCGCCATCACGTACTCCGCACTCATCAGCCATTCCTCGTACGTTGCCGACATTCCGCGCTTAATCATGACCGGTTTCTCCTGGTGCCCCACCGCTTTCAGCAAATCAAAATTCTGCATATTCCGCGCGCCAATCTGTATCACATCCACATCTTTGAACAGCGGAAGCTGGTTCAAATCCATCAGCTCCGTCACAATCGGCAATCCCGTTTCCTGACGCGCTACCTTCAAATATTCCAGGCCCTTCGCGCCCAAACCTTGGAACGCATAGGGGGAGGTTCTGGGCTTGAACGCGCCGCCCCGCAGCATGGTTGCGCCGCTGGCCTTCACCGCTTTCGCAATCGCTACAACCTGCTCCTCGCTCTCCACCGAACAAGGACCCGCCATCAGCGTCAGCGTGCCGCCGCCAATCTGCGTATTGCCAACCGGAATCACCGTGTCTTCCGGATGGAACTTGCGGTTCGCGTTCTTGTACGGCTCCTGCACCCGCTTGACATCCTCCACAATGTCCAGCGCGGCAATCAGGTCAATGTCCAGCTTGGAGGTGTCGCCCACAAGGCCCAGGATCGTGTTGGATTCTCCGATGCTGGTGTGAATGATCACACCCTTTTCCTGAAGCCACGAGATGAGACTCTCCAGCTGGTCACGGTTCGGATTGTGTTTCAAAATGACAATCATAATCAAATTCCTCCTGAAAGAAGCGTTTTTGATGCAAAAAACCCGCAGCCGGTTTGGCTGCGGGTTGCTTTACAAGTCGGGCCTGTTTCGGACCTGCAAGTTTACACGCGCATACTTTCAGCCAAACCACGAAAAGCCTTACCAAAATAGGTAAAGCTGAAAGTAAAATAGCGGTATTCGGCTGTATGAGCGGCGCAGGTCATAGTCAGTACCCCTTTGGCTTCCTTTTGAATACGTAAAGCATAGCACACCGCCGGCCAAATGAAAACTGTGAATTTATCCAAAATACAGCGGCGTTATGAACAAAAAATCGTGATTCCGACAGTTCAGGCCGCAGAGACCGGACAACAGCCGGCCATCAGCAAGCCCGTGGCTTTCAGAATAAAGTTTGCGTCCCGGCACATTCCCGCCTTGGTCGCCATGTACTGGTCGTGCAGCTCGTCCAGAGCGGCAATCAGGTCCCGGCGGGTCTGCTGCTGACGCAGATAACGGTGCGCCAGATACCCCCGCAGGAAACGCCGGAAATTGGTTTCGTATTTGTGGTGGTCCATCATGCTGTCGGGAAAATTCTCGTTGTGAGGATACGTATAGGCGTCGGCCAGGTAATGGGTGAGCTTGCCCAGGGTGTAATACTGCCACATGGTCCAGCGGGACCGCTGCTGGAGCTTCATGATCTGGGCGTTGATGTACTCACGGGAATTGGCATAATTATGTCCCCGCAGTTTCTGATAGTGCAGGGAACCTTTCAGGTAGCTGAATGGATTGACGTCCGGCTGGAAGGAACCGAACAAAAACGCCATCTCGAAGCGTTTTGCTCCAAAACCGCGCTGACTCCGAAGGAGAGTATGTGCTAACAATGTATGACTACGTTTTTGCAAGTTAGTACCTCCTAACCTCAAGAATAACCTCACTATACCACATCCCGCGCCGCTTGGCAAGAGGAAATTTGAAATTTTCCATTTATGCCGAAAAATGAAACGGTGTCCCCGACGCGTGCCGCCCTGTATATCCGGGTCAGCACAGAGGAACAGGCCATGCGCGGCTATTCCCTGGAGGCCCAGCGGGAGGTCCTGGAATCCCACGCAAAATCTCACGGTATGCTCATTGCGGGTTACTACCAGGACGAGGCCAAGAGCGCCCGCAAGCCCTGCCGCGTACGCCCGGCGTGTATGCGCCTGCTCTCTGATGTGGAGGCCGGGAAGATTGACCTGATTCTTTTCATCAAGCTCGACCGTTGGTTTCGTAACGTCGCTGACTACTACGAGGTCCAGAAGATTCTCGACGCCCATGTCGTCCACTGGCAAACTGTCCTGGAGGACTACGAGACGATCACATCCTCTTCCGTCCGGGCCACCGCCGCGTATATTCGCCAGGCCTACGGTCAGAACTGGGACAATGTGCGCTGCCGCCGGAACCTCTACCAAACCCTGTATATCGGCCACTATGAAAGCAACGGGCGGGTCAATGAAAACTTCTGCCCGCCCATCGTTCCCCGTGAACTGTTCGACGCAGTACAAAAACTCCTGTCCAACAATGCAAAAGCAAATCCCACCGGGCGGGTGTTCCTTTTCACTTCGCTTCTGATCTGCGCCGAGTGCGGCCACCGGCTGGCCGGTATACGGAACGGGCGGTATTGCTACTATCGCTGCCGGACCTACACCGAGCGCCGGACCTGCCCACACAAAAAGCAAATCAGGGAGGAAGATGTAGAGCAATGGCTGTTCTCTTTCCTGGGGGACCAGCTGGAAAAGCAGCGCCTTGAATGGGACATCAAAGAGGCCAGGCGCAAGCAGGCCGCCGCCTCTGTTGACCGGGCCGCCATCCGCCGCAAGTTGACCCGGCTGAAGGAGCTGTATGTGGCTGAAATGATTGACCTGGAGGAATACCGCCGGGACTATGAGCTGTATACGGCCCAGCTTGCCGAGCACCCCACCATCCCCGCCGAAGAGGAGCGCCCAAATTTCGAGGCAGTAGAGACCATTCTTGCAAAGGGCTTCCACAGTATCTATGACAGCTTCGCACCGGAAGAAAAGCGGACTCTCTGGCGCTCCGTGATAAAGGAAATCCACGTTGACAAAGAGCGACAAATTACCCGCATCGTTTTTTTATAAGTAATTTTATACTAACTATATTTAACCGTCCTTGTCCAGCTCCCGGAACAGCTTGGTCGCCTTGTCTTTGCCGCAACTCATAAGGGCCATAGCGTCCTCCTGGGTGAAGTAGATGTAGACCCGGCCATCATTGTCCATCCAGCCGTTTCTGACGGACAGCCCCATCCGGTCCAGCAGAAGGCCGTAGAGGACCTTGGCCTCAATGGAAACGCTCTTGTACCGGGGGTCAGTCAGCAGGGCCTTGGGGATGCGGTAAAATCTGTACTGTTCCGCTTCGTTACCGTAGTAATAATCCAGATTCAGATTTAACGGCATGGTGTTTGCCTCCTTTGTTTTGGCGGGAAAAACAAAAAAGCGCCCCGGCGACTGCGTTAGTCACCGGGGCGCTGGCTGTTCATCCGTATGGTTGATTTGTTCAAAAACGAAAAAAGTCCGCCGCTACAACTGTAATTAGTCAGTTGTAGCGGCAGGTTTATATCAATTTATCGTTCCTCACGTTTTTTTGCCTTTGCAACGCTCTTTTCGCTTTGCGGCGGTGCAGCAGCAAGGCGCTCTTTGGTAGATGGCTTAGTTCTGGCCTATCTGTAACTGCAAACAGTCCGCTTCTATGTGGGAACTGTGTGATATATAGATGCGGATCATCCACCAACTCCCTTAGTTTCAACGTAAGCTGGTGTATTTTTTGATTTTCAGCCCTACAAAATTCGTATGGTACAGGAGCAACATATAATTTCATAGCACGATTCGGGCAATTAGGTCCTTTTAGACTTTGCAAACCGGAAAATATTCTATTGGCTATTGCTTGAATCTGTTGCTCACCCAACTTTTGCAGATATACCGGAAAATCTATTGTAGGAACCGCATTACATAATGCCCGCTCATGGTACAATGCGCTTTGTACAGCGGCTTCATTTGTCGTTTCACAGCGTTCCCACACGACCTCTCCATGTTCTGATTTTAACTGGCCCCATTTTTGCCCCTTAATAGCTTCTCTTGGAACACACAGTTTTTTGCCCCCTGCAAAAGTCAGGGTCAACGCAGAATAAGGTTGAACGTTCTGCGCCGCAAATTGCGCATACTGGGGAGGGTCATATTCGTATATATTTCCAAGTATACGTTTATTTTCCCCGCTGGTGACTTCTATACCATAGAGCCTTATCTGCCCGGGAATGCTCGGGTCCAAGCAATATTTCAGCATATGGCTAAGTATGGTATCCTGCATATAAGCCTCGCGTTCATCAAAGATATTTGCTTCGGCGGGCTCACACATCCAGAGCATATTGAGGGGGCTTTCTGCGGGAGTGGCCAAAATAAAGATATAATGGGAAAAGAGGAAAAGCAGAAAACCAGGTAAAGGCAGGGTATAACGGATCAGGAAGTCAACG
>CANDBG010000038.1 GCA_947382875.1 uncultured Oscillibacter sp.
TACCCGAGTCTGCAAACCGTGTCTTTCTTTTTGCGAAATTTATTCTACCTTATCTTGCGGTACTCTCTTTGCCTATCGCCCGCTGTTGACTTTCCGCTTCCGGCTCCGCGCTGGGGACTTCGGTTCCAATGCGGGAGCAGGGTCAATCTCACCATCTTCGCCCTCGCCGCAAACCCCATTTTGCAAATCCTCCATGAATGCCGGGAACTTGCTTTTCCAAAGGGCATAGTCCTCATCGGACAATTCCCCGGTATTGTGCAGGGTGCAGGCTCTTATAAAACTACGAACTCTCTGTTGGAACATGGAGCCGATTCCCGCAAGGGCAATGTCCGGGTTTTTCTGAAAATCTTCCAAGGCCACGCTGTCCTTAAAGACAAAATGAATATGCCCGTCCACCTCTGTCGGGTACAAGCCGTAGATTTCCTCCAGTCTGAACAATGCCTGTACCACGCCGTCCAGTTCTGTCAGGTCCACATCAGCAATAGCGTAGTAACTGACCCGAAGCTGTTCGGCTATGTTCTTGAGCGTGAGAAAATCCGGCACCCGGTTCCCAAGTTCATAATTCCTGATTGCGGACTCGCTGACCTCACACAGGCCGGCGAGTTCTTTTTGCGCCAGCCCCGCCTGTTGTCTGTAAAACCTGATCTTCTCTCCCAATGTCGCATCAACCAATAATCCCATAAGCGCGTCCCTCCCTGCCTGATTAAAAGGGATAATCACATTTTGATATTATAGATTATCAGGTATTATCTATTAATAATAGTTTATATTATTCTATAAAAAAATTCAATCCCAAAGCCGCAAATATCAGTAGGTTTAGAATCTAACCTTCATGAATAAAACAATCCTACTCAATCTACTAAGTTACGCAAACTTGTTTAGATTGAATAGGATTGTTCAGTCTAATCCTTGCTTATTATTGGACTCATTCCAGTCAATTGTACCTTGTACCTTTGATTTTTTTCTTGTCAACGGAAGTAAATTCAAATGTGTTACGTTCCACATTCACAGCACTTATACCGTTCGCGTAGCCGGAGAGATTTTTTCTGGCACGTTGACAGTCTTCTTCCAATTCGAACACGGATAGTCCAGAACGCGTATGAAAAACATACTTCCTTCGGCCTTTTCTGTACAGGTATCCGAATCCTCGTTTTTCTTTTGGGTAAGACAAACCACGAAGCGTTGGCTTCGTGGTTTGTTTGGTGGAGATAAGCGGGATCGAACCGCTGACCTCTTGAATGCCATTCAAGCGCTCTCCCAGCTGAGCTATACCCCCATATGAACTTTTCTCGGAACTTTTCCAGCGTAAAGCCTGATATTTTCCTAATTAACATTGCAAATTCTAATACACTTTTCAGAACTTGTCAAGCTAAATTTTTGCGTATTTTTGAGTCAAATTTGGGGTCGTTTTACTGGTCGCTTGCGCTCCCAGCCAAACTATACCTCCCACATGAAGAAAACGATATTCATTTTTGCATTACTGTTGTTGTGTTTACGATGTCCATTTTAGTGTTACTGCCCACAACAGTGCATATTATAGCAAACAAGATATTGTTTGTCAAGTGCTTTCTGAATTTTTTATTTTTTGGCAAACTGTACAAAGAAAATCATGTGGAGCAGTTCCCATCTGCTTTCAAACAGCAATTTCGAAAAACCTGGTTTGAAATTCAAAAAAAACGTCCATCCTTTTTCTCAAAGGGCCTCAGCCCAGGAAAGGAATGGACATCATTATGACACCTTCTGCATCCACTACATCAACTCCAACCAAAAACCTCAAAGCAGTCGAAATTGCCCTCTTGATCGGACTGGCGCTGTTTTTGGCGTCAGGCGCGCTGGCGCTCCAGGCTGGAGACCAACTCGCAGCAAAAGTTGTGCGTCTGCACGTCCTGGCAAACTCCGACTCCGAGGAGGACCAAGCCTTAAAACTGCAAGTCCGAGACAAAATTCTGGAACGCGCAGAGGCGCTCCTGGAACAGTCCGCAGACCGCTGGGAAGCGGAGGGCCTCCTTCGCGGCCAATTGCTGGAATTGGAAAACATAGCTGCGGAAGAAATCCGCGCTAATGGCTATGACTACGATGTAGAGGTTCGCCTGGAAAATACCGCTTTCCCTACCCGCGAATATGACGGCTTCACCCTCCCCGCCGGGAACTACCTGGCTTTACGCGTCATCATCGGCGCAGGGTCAGGACAAAACTGGTGGTGTGTCGTTTTTCCGCCGCTGTGTACCGCCGCCTCTGGCAGCGTGCCGGAAACGGCCCTGGCCGCAGGCTTGACCGAAGATCAAGTGGAATGGATTACCGAAGACGGTCAGGGTTATATCCTAAAAAGCAAGGCCGTGGAATGGTGGCAGCAGCTGCGGGCGGCTATGGAACGCTAACCGGTCAACGGCTTTTCAGAAAAATCGATGCTGTCCCGTGTGAATCCATAGCAGATGTGAAAAGGCGTCCCCTCTGATTGCAGAACCGGAGAGGACGCCTTACCTTTATCAATTTATCTTCAAACCCAACCCAGGGAGTTTTTATGTCAATTTTTGGTATATGGTCCGTTTCACCTGTTCCAGGTCCGAGTCACAGAGCAAAGGAAGAATGTTCGCCAACGCCTCCGGCTCCAGATCCCACCAGCGAAAGCGAAGCAGTAATTCAATCAGCTCATCATCAAAGCGTTTTCTGATAAAACCAGCCGGATTGCCTCCATAAACTGTGTAAGCGGGGACATCCTTCACAACCACGGAATACGCCGCAATAATGGCTCCGTCGTCGATTTTTACGCCGGGCATAATCACACTTTCCCGTCCAATCCATACATCATTGCCAACCACAATATTTCCCTTGTGCGGAAGCTGCTCCAAATGAGGCGGCGTATTCTCCTCCCAAACGCCGCCAAAGACGTTGAACGGATACGTCGTCACGCTGCAAAGGCGGTGGTTTGCAGGCCCCATAATAAACCTGGTCCCACAAGCAATCTGACAAAATTTTCCAATGATTAACTTGTCTCCAAATTCCGGGTAATTGAACAACACATTGTTTTTCTCAAATCCCGTCGGATCCGACGGATCGTCATAATAAGTGTAATCCCCTACCATAATGTTAGGGGCCTTTATAATATTCTTAATGAAGCAAGAGGTTTTGTATTCGTTCGGAAAGACCGCGTTTGCGTCTGGGATTTTATGCATCCTTTTGTACTCCTTTCTTATTTTGCGTTTATATCACATCCTTTCTTTCGCACATACTCACCGCAATCGCCCGCTTCTTCCGGATTTCCCTCATGGCTCTGCACACTCCTTAAATTACAAATGCCGAAAGCTCCCGACCCGATTGAAAATAGAGCGGAGAGCTTTTTCAAAAAAACGACGCTTCGTCAGTTCTGGTTCCGAATCCGAAACGAATCGGCCGGCAGGACGTCCGCAAGCGCCAGAAGAGTCCGGTTAAATCCGCCGGCGTAGTCGCTGACCAGATCGGAAACCACCGTACGGCCAACCTGCTGATCCGGAAGCGCAAGCGTGAACCGGGTGCCCTTGCCTACCCGTGACTCTACCATCAGCATCCCGCCATGGGCTGTGGCAATCCGGTGACACAGCGGCAAGCCCAACCCGACGCCGTGGGGCGGGGACGCCGGAATTTTGCCGGGCTGTAGTTTGAACAGCGTATTCAGACGTTCCTGCGGAATGCCCGGACCGTCGTCCTCCACCGAAAACAACACCTGTCCGCGAGACATACGCAGTTCTACAAAGATGTGTCCGCCGGAGGGCGTAAACTTGAAAGCGTTGGAGATGAGCTGATAAAAAACCTGCTCCAGGGCTTCCGGACAAAATGCACAAATATGCTGGTCCATCGCGCAGCTGTACCGCATATCCAGTCCCTTTGTGCCGGCCAGAGATTCCACTTCTTCAAAAAGACTGCCGATTAACGCAACGAGATCCCCGTCCTGCAAAGGAATCGGGTCGCTGCTAAAGTATTTCGCTGACGTAAGACTGTTCACCAGCCGCGTCAAACGGTAATAGCTTTGGTCCAGAAGGGCCGCGCGGGCGTCCAGAGCCGGGTCCTGTTCCCGCTCAGCGGGCGGGGCCAGCTGTAAGGCGGCCAGGTAAAGACTGCTCATGGAATTTCGCATATATGCTGCAATGTGGGGCAGAAGCTGTGACATTTCTTCGGCGTTCATAATAGCGTAACGCTCCTTTCCGACAGCCCCCTGCGGGGACTTTCCTTAGCATTTCCAGCAGAGTTCCATCTAACCCCAGGAAAACCCTGCCTGCTGAAAAACAGCATAACAAAAGTTTCGGGAAAAAACAAGAATTTTGTCAAATCTTTCTTGTTTTTCTTTGCTTACAGGGGAAACATTCCCCGAAATCCTCTTTACTTTTTTGGTAAAATGTTCTACAATAGCGCATACTGGAACTCATTCCGCATGAAAGGATGGATGGTTTTATGAATGAAAAATTAAAGGAATACGCACAGCTTCTGGTGCGCGTGGGGCTGAACGTCCGGCCCGGACAGCGGCTGATCATTTCTTCCCCGGTGGAATGCGCGGCGTTTGCCCGCCTCTGCGCGGAGGAAGCCTATGCAGCTCAGTGCAGAGAAGTGGTCATGAACTGGACCGACGACGCCATGACCCGTATGAAATACCTGAATGCGGCGGATGAAATCTTTGACGACGTTCCCCTCTGGAGGCGGCACTTCTTCAACGACCACGCCCTGGAAGGCGCGGCCTATCTGGCGATTTCCGCCACGGACCCCGAAAATCTCAAGGGCGTCGACTCCCAGCGTCTGATCCGCGCGCAGCGGGCCAGCGGCAAGGCCCTCAAGGACTTCGACCGCCTGCAAATGTGCGGCGGCTTCCCCTGGTGCATCGCTTCCATTCCGATTCCCTCCTGGGCGGTTCGAATGTTCCCTGATCTGGATGCGCAGGAAGCCGTTTCCGCCCTCTGGGACGCCATCTTCCAGGCCGTCCGCATCACCGGCGACGGCAGGGCCGTGGAACGCTGGCGGGAACACCTGGACACTCTGAAAAAGCGTCTAGACACTCTCAACGCCCTGAAGCTCAAGTCTCTCCACTACAAAAACGCCCTCGGCACCGATTTGACCGTCGAACTGCCGGAGGGCCACGTCTGGGAGAGCGGCGAAGATGTGACTCTCGATGGTCAGACCTATATCGCAAACATCCCTACGGAAGAAATTTTTACGTCCCCGCTGAAAACCGGCGCCAACGGCGTCATTATGGGTTCCATGCCCCTGGTCCACGACGGCAACACCATTGAAAACCTGCGCTTTGTGGTCAAAGACGGAAAAATCGTCGAGGCGGCCGCCCGTCTGGGGGAGGATATCCTGAAAGCCGCTATCAGCGTGGACGAGGGCGCGGCGTATTTCGGGGAAGTCGCGCTGGTGCCCTACGACAGCCCGATTTCCAGACAGGGACGCCTGTTTTATAACACCCTCTTCGATGAAAACGCCGCCTGTCATATCGCCTTCGGGGAGGCGTACCCCTGTCTGGAGGGCGGACAGAAAATGACCAAAGACGAGCTGAAAGCCCGCGGCCTCAACGACTCCATTACCCACGTAGATTTCATGATCGGCACGCCGGACCTCTCCATCACGGGCACAACCCGGGACGGACATGAGATTCCTATTTTCATTGACGGCAATTTTGCGCCTGATATTTGAACTCACGGCAAATCACATAACGAAAGGAAGCGCATCCTATGGCATATCCATTGAGAAAAACCGATGCCAATGTCCTCATTTGCGAGGGCGCTATGGTCTGCGGCGACGTGACGCTGGAAAAAAATGTGAGTGTCTGGTACAACGCCGTTCTTCGCGGCGACGACGGCGCGATTTTCGTCGGCGAGGGCACCAACGTTCAGGACTGCGCCGTACTGCATGAAGAAACCCGCGTCGGCGCGGGCTGCACCATCGGCCACGGCGCGATTGTCCACGGCTGTACCATCGGCAGCAACGTGCTGATTGGCATGGGGGCCACCGTCCTCAACGGCGCGAAAATCGGTGATAACTGTATCGTTGGCGCAGGCGCGCTGGTGACAGGAAAAATGAACGCCCCCGACGGCTCGATGATTCTGGGAAACCCGGCAAAGGTCGTGCGGCCCCTGACAGCGGACGAAATCGAGAGCATCCGCCGCAGCGCGGAGGGCTACCGGAAAACGGCGGAGGCTTACCGCCAGGAGTAATATGGACTGGAATCGAGATCAAATCAAACAGCGTTTGACCGTCGTCTGCGGCGGCGTGCTGTTCTACTGTGTACTGCAAAACCTGACGGCGGTTTTTTCCATTCTGGCGCGGCTGCTGGGAATCCTGGGACCGTTCCTTGTGGGCGGAGCCATTGCCTTTGTGCTCAACGTCCCCATGACGGCTATTGAACGCCACCTGCCGGCTCGGAAAAAGGGGCGGCGTCCTTTGGCGCTCCTCCTGACGCTCGCCGTTATGATCGGCGTTTTAACGCTGGCGTTCTGCGTTATTGGCCCCGGCATCGGGGAGGCGGTGGGGTCCATCGGACGCCAGATTCCGGCGGCTGTTCAGCGTTTGCAGGATCAGCTTGCCAGACTGGAAACCCTCCTGCCGCAGCTCCAGACCCTCGCGGACGGCTTCCAGCTGAACATTGATTGGAATTCCCTGTCCCGTCAGGCCATCGCCATGGCCCAGGACTGGGGAAGCCGTCTGCTCTCCTCCGGCGGGGGCTTGATCGGCGGCGTGGTGAGCGGCGTGAGCATTTTCGTTATTGGACTCATTTTTTCCTTCTACGTCCTGCTGCAAAAGGAAAAGCTCGCCCGGCAGGGACGGCAGGTGTGCTATGCCCTTCTGCCGGAGTCCTGGGCCGACAAAGCCCTGGACATCCTGCGGCTGGCAAACCGCACCTTCGGGAGCTTCCTCTCCGGACAATGCCTGGAAGCCGTGATTTTGGGCACGCTGTTTGTCGTTTCCATGACGCTGTTTCGTATGCCGTACGCCCTTCTGGTCGGCGTGCTGGTCTCCATTACGGCCCTGATCCCCGTAGTGGGCGCCTTTATCGGCTGTGCGGTGGGCGCACTGCTCATTGCCGTCACGGACCCGTGGCGGGCGTTGTGGTTTATCCTGCTCTTCCTCGTGATTCAGCAGATTGAGGGCAATTTTATCTATCCTCATGTGGTTGGATCGTCCGTGGGACTGCCGTCCATCTGGGTTCTGGCGGCGGTCACGCTTGGCGGCAGCCTGATGGGCATTGCAGGCATGATTTTCTTTATTCCCCTCTGCTCTGTGCTGTACGCCCTGTTCCGGGATTTCATCAAAAACCGTCTGCGCAGACGGGGCGTCCCGCCGGGAAAGTGGCGGGACCCGTAAGCGATTGGAACAACGTCCTCCGAATGGTTTCGGAGGGCGTTTTCTTTTTCATTGAAAAAAATTTCCTCCGGGCCGCAAAAAGCACTTGACAACTTTCCTTGTCAGTGGTATCCTGAAAATGACAAGAATATTTGTCATTTTGACAGACTTATTTGTCAGATTAGGAGGTGGTGGAATGCCATTATACAACCGGCTGAAAGAACACCGGGCGCGTCTGGGCGTGAACCAGCAGGAGATGGGACGTCTGGCCGGCGTCTCCCGGCAGACAATCAGTCAGATTGAACGGGGCGATTATTCCCCTTCGGTCACGCTGGCCCTGAAGCTGGCGGCGATCTGCGGCGTGCGGGTCGAGGACATTTTTACGTATCGGGAGGATGATTGTAATGAATGTGAAAAGTGAAAACCGAAAAGCTCTGCCGAAATTTCTGCTGCTGCTTTTGATTGCAGGGCTTGTGGGCGGCGCCATCGGATTTGTTGTGGGCCTTACCGACGTGTTTGGTCTGGACAGCGCCGCGGCCTCCGCCGGAATCAACGCCGCGCTTCGGGCCGTGACGCCCTGGGCCATTCCTGTGACGACCGTCCTGACGCTGGGGAGCGGCTTTTTGCTCTACCGCTCCGCAAAACGGCTCTGCGACGCCTGGGATGGCGGAGATGAAACCGATGCCACCCAAATCATTGACCAGCGTCTGAACTGGGTGCTTCTCTTGAGCGCAATTCAGACTCTGCTTACCCTGTTCTTTTTCTCGGCGGCGTCTTACTATGAAGTGTCCGGGATGATGTATCATGTGGGAGTATTTCTGCTTTCCATTGGACTGTCGATTTTTGCACAGCAAAAGGCCGTTGACCTGACACGGCGGATGAATCCGGAGAAAAAAGGCAGCGTCTACGACAAGCATTTCCAGAAAAAATGGCTTGAGAGCTGCGACGAGGCCGAACGCCAGCAGCTTGGACAGGCCGCCTTTCACGCCTATTCGCTCACTTCCAGAATCCTTGTTTTTCTGTGGGCCGCGCTGATGATTCTGAACATGATTTTCGGCTTTGGAATGATGCCGTCGTTTGTGGTGCTGCTGGTTCAGGCTGTCATGCAGGTCAGCTACACCATGGAATGCATCCGCATTTCCAAAAAGGCTGGCGGTCCTGCCTGACGCCGCGTCTGCGGACAGGAAAAGCCCCGTTTTTCACGAAGAAAAACGGGGCCTTTTTTCGACGGGCGTTCTGCCGGAAGACGCCTGTATGAATCGTATTACACCGTCGGGTCAATTTCCGTCGGGCTGGGGACAGGATGCTCCTTGTGGTCGATGATGGCGCGTACCAGCTCCACGGTGCCGCTGATGCCGAGATAGCTGCTGTTCAGACAGAAGTCGTAGCTCTCCACCGCGCCCCATCGCTGCGACGAATAATACTCATAGTAGGATGCACGGCGTTTATCCGTTTTTGTAATCAACGCCCGCGCCTTGTCCGGCGGAAGATTCTGCCGTTTGGCAACCCGCTGAATCCGGTCGTCCAGCGGCGCGTGCACAAAGATGCTCAAATGGTCCGGGTTTTCGGCGAGGGCGTAATCTGCGCAGCGTCCGATCATGACGCAGGGACCTTGCTCCGCAAGCTGGCGAATGGTGTTGAACGTCGCCAGGTACACCTGCTGTTCCAGGGAATCCCCCGCGCCCGCGCCCGGAAGCGCAAACATATATGAATCCATTGCAATCGAATACAGCAGGCTTTTCGGACGTTCGTCAAAGTGGTCGATGATCTTCTCACACAGACCGCTTTTTTTTGCGGCCTCCTGTAAAAGCTCCTTGTCGTAAAACGGAATCCCTAACTCCTTGGCCACCCGGATGCCGACTTCCTTGCCTCCGCTGCCAAACTGCCGGCCAATGGTCAAAACGGTTTTCATAGAAATCCCTCCTTCCAGTTTACTCCATTATACTCCCAAATTGAAACGGCGTCAAATAAAAATACGGGAAGCGGACCGCGCCGCCCCCCGTATACATCACGATTCCCCCTCCAGGTCCAGACGCCGCAGGCCCGCGATGTCGCTCACCGGAAGCGAAAACACTACCGATTGAGCCGTCGTCTGCATGCCCGCCTGGGCCATCACCGCCTTCATAATCGGACTGCGGTCCGCGGCGCGGGTCAGAATGAACACCATTTCCTTTTCCGCCGCAATCGATACCCCGAAGAACTTCTTCGCCAGTTCTGTACCGGTCCCTTTGGCGTGGATGGTCGTGCCGCCGGCAGCTCCAGCCGAACGCGCCGCGTCCATAACCTGATCCGTGTGTCCGCGGTTTGTGATTACCACGATCAATTCGTGTGTAACTGCCTTTTCCATGACTTCCTCCGCCTCCTGACGCAGCAGGTAATCTCTCGTTTTCGCGCCGCCTATGGCGGACACCGGTACGGTCATCAGAATGCCGCGGCCCGGCACGTCTAACCACAATTCCCGCTCCGCCTTCCGCACCAGACTCGGTGAACGGGGCGCAACAAGCATCAAAACGACCTTCTCGGTGGCTTCCAGACCCAGGAAGTCCAAGACTTCCGTGGTGGCCGTGCCCCGGCCCAGCGCCGCCAGAACCAGCGGAATTCCCTGGTTCTGAAACCAGCCCGCAAACTCCTTGCCCCGGCTGCGGTCCGTAATGGTAATCATGAGTACGGCTCCGCCCATGTCCTTTTCCTCCTGATGTATGTTTACAGCTCAATGATCTCGTCGTCGGGAATCTCTTCGGGCGTTTCGGCGCGCTTCAGCTTCCACTGATACAGAAGACCTAAAAGCTGAATCGTCAGCAGGGGCGTCATCGCCACCATGGACACCACGCCGAAGGCGTCCGTCACGATGTTTCCGCCAAGGGCCTCGCAGGCGCCCATCGCAAACGGAAGCAGAAACGTCGCCGTCATCGGGCCGGAGGCCACGCCGCCGGAGTCGAAGGCAATCGACGTGAAAATTTTCGGCACAAAAAACGAAAGCGCTACCGCCGCCAGATACCCCGGCACCAAAAACCAGAAAATCGAAATTCCCGTCAGGACTCGCACCATGGCGAGGCCGATTGAAACGGCGACGCCCGCCGACAGGCTGGTACTCATCGCCTGCCCCGAAATCGCGCCGGACGTGATTTCCTCAACCTGCCGGTTCAGCACGTGCACCGCCGGTTCCGCCTGAACGATAAACCAGCCCATCAGCATGCCAATCGGGGCCAAAATCCACGCGCAGGGCAGCGCGGCAATCTGACGCCCCAAATATGTGCCCGCCGGCAGAAAGCCGACGTTCACGCCCGTGAGGAACACCGCGAGTCCGATATAAGTATACAGAATACCAACCACTATTTTCAAGAGCTTTTTGAAATTTAATCGTAAAGCCACAATCTGAAACACCGCAAAAAACGCCGCAATCGGAAACAGACACAGAAAAACTTCCTTCGCGTACTCCGGGAACGCCGACAAAAACAAGCCGCTCAGGGCACGGCTGTCGGCGGCCTCGGGCATCACCGACGGCGTATAAGCCCCCGACGCCGGAAAGCACATCGCCAGAATCAATACCGCCAGAATCGGGCCTACGGAACACAGCGACACCAGACCAAAGCTGTCCTGCGCGGCGTTTTCGTCGCTTCGGATGGACGACACGCCTAAGCCAAGCGCCATGATAAACGGCACCGTCATTGGGCCGGTTGTCACGCCGCCGGAATCAAACGCCACGGCGAGGAAGTCCTTCGGGACGAAAAACGCCGCCAGTATAAAAACGGCAATATAAGAGCCGATAATCAGCCATTGGAGCGGTATCTGAAACAAAATACGCAAAAGCGCAACCACCAGAAACGCCCCCACGCCAACCGCTACCGCGCCAATTAAAAGCATATTGGGAATACCGGGCACCTGGTTTGCCAGAACCTGCAGGTCCGGTTCAGAGATCGTCACCACCACGCCGATCAGAAAGCTCAGGGAGACCACAAGCCATAATTTCCGGGAACTGGCCATCTTCGAGCCAACCTGTTCCCCGATTGGCGTCATGGCGGCCTCAGCGCCCAGGGTGAAAAAACCCATACCGACAATCAGCAGCACCGCCCCCACCAGAAATGCAAGCAGAATGTCTACCGGTACAGGGGCGAGGGTAAAGCACAACACCAGGACAATGGCGGTAATGGGCAGCACGGACGCCAACGCCTCCCGCACTTTTTCTCCCAGGACGGTTTTCGTCCGGCCCACATTATCCCTCCAGCGCCTGATGTTCACGCTTTCACCCCCTGCAAATCTTGAAACAAGTTTAGCATACTATCTGCGTCTTCTGCAAGGCGGCACGGTATTTCTTTACGTTTCTTTTACACCTTCCGGGTGTCCTCCTCCCCGGCGCGGACGTAAACTTCCTCTGTGTCCTGCTGGGCTTTGATGAGGGTGTTCAGGGCAAGCCCGATGTTGTTTTTTTGGAGGTTCTCAATGGCGTCTGTCACGGCGTTGAATAGGGTGTTATACATTTTCTGATACATGGAATTTTCCCTCCTGTTAGTATTACTTCCAACTATAAATGTGTTTTTATAATTTGTCAAGTTCTTATTAAATTTTCCGGTCATTCATTTTATTATAAAAATGTGGATATGATACTCTCATCCAAAGTCAAAGGGGGGAGTGTGTGGCTTTAGATTACAAAATGATCGGAATTCGAGTTCGCCAGTGCAGAACAAAAAGAGGTCTCACCCAAATGAAAACCGCTGAAGCCGCCGATATTAGCGAACATTATCTTTCCAATATCGAACGCGCCGTGTCGATTCCCTCCACAGAAGTGATTATGCGGCTTGCGCTCGCTTTAGACACGACCCCCGATGAATTTCTCGTCGGCGCCGCACGCGTTGAGGATGAGCGGTGGAAAAATGTTGCCGAACCCCTTCGCGCCATGAACGATGAACAGCTTGACCTCGTCGACAGCTTTATTCACTGGGTCTTGGAACGCAAATGAAAAGAGCCCGATGAGGCTTACGCCTCGCCGGGCTTATTTTTTCCCTATGCCAGCCTCTTAACCCGCGTCGGATTCTTTCGCAGGCGGCGCTTGTTTGGCCGGTTCCTTCTCCAAAAGAAGCTGCTGGCGACATCGCTCTGCCTGTTCGTCAATCGTCACAGAACGATCTCCGGATTTTGCCGCCTCCTGCCGCTGCGGAAATGGCCAGCCTGCTTGTCCGTTTCCTTCATGGTACGGGGTATGCCGTGGGGCCATGCGGTTATTTTTGGATTTATAGAGTTCTCTTTTTCTGTTTGTTTCCCGAAACACACGTCAATACTCTAAAAAGGCAGCGGCGTATTCTTCCGGGAGAATGGTTTCTTTCCGGTAAGTCTCCCGCAGGGACGCATACGCTTCCGGCACAGCGGTTCGGGCGGCGAGCAGGTCCTGCTGGATGTGGGAAATGATCTGACGGTATAACGGCGTCAGGTGGACCTCCTCCATGGCTTTCAGGATGTCCCGCGCCCGGCTCGACGGACACGGTGTTCCGGTCAGTTCCATGCAGGCGTCGTCCAGCAGGTTCAGCATTTCCTGGATTCCGGCGAAATCCACCTGACGGCATCTGTAGAATTCGTCGAAATCAAGCCGCCCTCCCCCGATGGCCGCCAGCTGCATAAGCAGACCGAACGCCCAGCCTGCCGCGGTATCCTCGCCGGCGTGCAGGTAATCTATTTCACCGAAATACGCCTTGTTGAATTCGGCTTGTTCGTCCGTCAGGCTTTCGCCAACGTCGTAGTAAAGCAGGCAGGCGTAGAGATTGTTGGCAAGGTCCGCGGCCTCCGCCGGGGCGGTCTGTCCTTCCAGGTACGCCCAGAGCAGGTCAATGGCGCTCCTGGTTCCCTTGGAAAGCTGTTCGCCGGTTTCACGCAGCCCTTGTTCCAAAGTATGTATGTACCGCTCCAAAATCAGCAGGTTCCCCAGCAGGCGATGCTGGTCATCCGTATCGGAAAAAGCGCTCTCTGCCATTTCCGGAAACGCCGTGAGCCATTGATTGGACTGCGGTCCATTCAGGGCGGAAAAGTCCATGAACAGTGTGTATTTTTCCATAAAACCGCGGTTCCTCCCTCTCTGTGCAGACAATTTCACAAAGCAGCAGTCTTCCATTTTATAGCAGGTTATCGCTTATTATGCCCGCCGTCCGCCGGATTGTCAAGCGTTTTCCAGGACCCAGGCGTTAATAATCTGTGAATAGCACGCACCGCCTGCAATCTCTTCATTATTTACCGATTTTCACCATAGGAAGGAGCCGAATTTTATGAAAAACGAACCTATCCAAAGCGCCGGACATCCTGTATAATGAGGCCAACCGCCCGGGCCGTCCGGAAAAGGGCGCGGCCCGGAACGCGGTTCCATACCGTAAACCGTAAGAATTCCTATTGCATTTAGGAGGTAATCAATATGAAGAATACACGCAAAACGAAAATTATCTGTACGCTTGGTCCCGCCGTGGACACGCCGGAGCTGATTCAGGCCCTTCTGAACGGCGGCATGAACGCCGCCCGCTTCAACTTCTCCCACGGTTCCCACCCCGAACACCTGGAACGGCTCAACCGCCTCAAGGCGGTCCGGGATTCCATGGGCGTCCCCGTCGCAACCATTCTGGACACCAAGGGCCCGGAGATTCGTATTAAAACCTTTGAGGAAAAATCTGTCACCCTCGAAGCCGGCGACACCTTTATCCTTACTGCGGAGGACATCGTGGGCAATCCGGGCAAGGTTGCCGTGACGTACCCGAAGCTGTACGAGGAAGTCGAAGCGGGTCAGGTGATCCTGATTGACGACGGCCTTGTCGCTATCCGGGTGGAGCAGATTCGCGGTCAGGAAATCGTCTGCACCGTGGAAAACGGCGGCACGCTGTCCGCCAACAAATCCATCAACATTCCCGGCGTTCACATCAGTCTCCCGGCCCTGACCGAAAAGGACATTGCCGACATTCGGTTCGGCGTGGAGAACGATTTCGATTTTATTGCGGCGTCCTTCGTCCGGCGGGCCGCCGATGTGGAGGCTGTGCGGGACGTGCTGCACCAGTGCGGCGGCGATGATGTGAAAATCATTGCCAAGATCGAAAACCAGGAGGGCGTGGACAACATCGACGACATCCTCGCGGCTGCCGACGGCATCATGGTTGCCCGCGGCGACCTGGGCGTTGAGATTCCGGCGTCCCGGGTGCCTGTGCTGCAAAAGCAGATGATCCGCAAGGGCCTGCAGGCCGGCAAGCCTGTCATTACAGCGACGCAGATGCTCGATTCCATGATGCGCAATCCCCGTCCCACCCGGGCGGAGGTCTCCGACGTGGCAAACGCCGTTTTTGACGGCACCAGCTGCGTGATGCTCTCCGGCGAGACCGCCGGCGGCAAATATCCGACAGAGGCTCTGTCGGCAATGGTGGAGATTGTCACCGAGGCGGAAAATTCCATCGATTACTGGCGGCAGTTCCAGAAGCAGCGCGTGATTCCCGCGTCGAACATCAACGACGCCATCAGTCACACCTGCTGCCTCACCGCCAAGGACCTCAACGCTACCGCCATCATTGCCGCCACAAACTCCGGCCGTACGGCCCGAAGCATCTGCCGGTTCCGTCCGGCGTGCCCGGTGGCGGCGCTGACCATGCATGAGAAAGTACGCCGTCAGCTGGCGATTTGCTGGGGCGTCATTCCGTTCCTCACCGGCGAAGTAACCTCCACCGACCGGATTTTCTCCCTCTCCGCCGACGTGGCCGAGAAAGAAGGCCTTGTGCAGCCGGGCGATACCGTTGTCATTACGGCGGGCGTCCCCCTTGGCCGGAGCGGTTCCACGAACCTCATCAAAGCGCAGGTCATTGAGACCAGCGCATTCTGAAAAAATCTTCCGAAAACGCACAAAGCGCCGCCCGTTTGGGCGGCGCTGTTCGTTTTTTATTCGTCCCCGCCCGCCGCCGCACTCTCAATGGCGCGGAGGTTGCCCAAGAGATGACGGTACATGGCATCCCGTGCGGCGTCCTCGTCGTGAGCGGCGATGGCGTCCAAAATCTGGCGATGGGTCTTGATGGTTTCCTCATAAATCCGCTCGTCGTTGAGCGCGCCGAAAAGCTGGACCGAATACGCAACCACCGGAAGCAGCTTCGGCACCACCCGGTTCCGGGTGCAGCGGGCAATCCGGATATGAAGGGCCTCGTCCTGCGGAAGATGGTTTTCACCGGCATGAATCAGCTCCTCGATCTCCTGACAGAGCTGCCGCAGCTCGGCAATGTCCTCCTCGTCGGCCTGACGGGCGGCCAGGGCCGCGGCCCAGGGTTCCAGGGTCAGGCGGATATCCAGCAGCTCCCGTGCCAGACGCACCTGATCCGGCATATACGCAAATCCCAGAGGGTCGTGGACGACGCCGGTCTGCTGGGCGACATAGGTACCGCGTCCCCGGCGGATTTCCAGGACGTTGCGGGCAACCAGCAGCTTCACCGCCTCCCGGACGGTCCCGCGGCCAACGTTCAGCTGCTGGGCAAGCTCAAACTCGTTGGGGAGCTTTTCGCCGTGTATGAGCTGGCGGTCAATAATCAGCTGGCGAATCTGTTCCGCCGCCTGTTCCGCTAACGGAATTTCTTTATCCCGGACGTTTTCAAAAACTGGCTCGATCATACGCACCGCCTTCTTAATCGTAATACCTCTCTATTTATAACGATTTCATGCGGAGTTGTCAATAGCCAGCATGAAAGGAACATGATCTTGCAGGGGCATTCCCCGCGAAAGGACGGCGGGGAAACCGCCGGTCCTTCCATAAAGTCACATTAAAATACTGGGATATTTGATTTTCAATCCTGTTCCATAAAAAGTATACCGTTCCTGCCAGGTCCTGTCAACCCGTTTTTCGGCTTTTTCCCACGCAGCCGGTAAAATCAAGCAGCATAATCCCGGAACGATTATTGAAAAAACAGAAGGGAAAATTCTGCAAATCGGCAAATATCCGATATTTATTACGGTATTTACCAAATGGCAATAAATTTTACGCAAAAAACCCGTTTCGCCGGTTGACTTTGCCGGAGATTTCATATGAGATCAAACCGCGGCCCGTCCCAACAGGGGCAATTCCGCCGCTTGAGGAGGGAGTATGGAAAATCGGAACGAGCCTCTTACCGGGCAAACCATGGCGGCCAGAATCGCCGACCGTATCCGTGATGACATTATCCGCCGCAGCATCCCGCCCGGCAGCCGCATTACCGTGAAGGAAATTGCCGAACGCTACGGCGTGAGCAGCATGCCCGTCCGGGAAGCCTTCAACCTGCCGAGAGGCAAACAGCTTCTTCCGCTCAGCCCTTACCGCGGCGCTGCGGTGATGGCGGTCACATCCGGCCTAATGACGCAGCTCAACGATGTACCGTCCGTGCCGGAAAGACTTCTGGTGGAGCTTTGCCGCCAGAAAGGGTACTCCAGCAATCTGCTGGAACAGATGGAGGCGGTGAACCAACAGATTGCAGACACCAGCCCCGGCGAACAAGAACGGCGTTTCACCCTGAACACGGAATTTCATACTCTGGAATACACATCCTGCATGAATCGCATAGCCTTTCATCTCTTTCAGCGGACCATGAATCCGCTTCATGCAATCCTGCGGTACTACCCCGCCGGGGAGGAACCCGTTCAGGAGCATCACCAGGTTCTTCAATGTCTGCGAAATCGGGATGTGCTCTCCGCCATCGCCCTTACCAAACTGCATTCCAGACGCCGCATCCCGGAGGAAAGAAGCTATCCAAACTGAAAAAAGGACGGCGCGGTTAAGTATCGCGCCGTCCTTCGCTGTCTGCGGGAATTCAGATGGTTTTGTTCCGAACCTCGTCTCCCAGACGCTCCATGAACGCGTCCAGGGACATCGCGCCCAGGTCTTCGCCCGCCCGGGTGCGGGGCGAAACCGTATGCGCCTCCATGTCGCGGTCACCCACGACCAGCATATAGGGCAGCTTTTCCAAGGTGGCTTCCCGAATCTTCTTGCCAATTTTTTCGTTGCGTTCGTCGACCTCGGTCCGGAAGCCCTTGGCGTCCAGCTGCGCAGCTGCGTCCTGAGCGTATGGAATCGCCCGGTCCGTGACGGGCAGGACCTTCACCTGTACCGGCGCAAGCCAGGCCGGGAACGCGCCTGCAAAGTGCTCGGTGATTACGCCAATGAAGCGTTCAATGGAACCCAGAACCACGCGATGAATCATGACCGGGCGATGCTTTCCGCCGTCTTCGCCCACATATTCCAGCTCGAAGCGTTCGGGCATCTGCATATCCAGCTGAATCGTGCCGCACTGCCACGTGCGGCCCAAGGAGTCCGCAAGATGGAAGTCCAGCTTCGGACCGTAGAACGCGCCGTCGCCCTCGTTGATGACGTATTCCTTACCCATTTTCTCAATGGCCCGCTTGAGGGTTTCCGTAGCGAAATCCCAGGTTTCCTTTTCACCGATGTGGTCTTCCGGCATGGTGGAAACTTCAATCTGGTACGTCAGGCCGAAGACGGAGTACACTTCGTCAAACAGCCGCACAACGTTCTGAATTTCCTCCTCCATCTGGTCCCAGGTCATGAAAATGTGAGCATCGTCCTGGGTGAAACAGCGGACGCGGAACAGTCCGTGAAGCGCACCGGACATCTCGTGCCGGTGAACCAGACCCAGCTCCGCCATACGGAGCGGCAGGTCCCGATAGGAGTGGGGTTCGGTTTTGTACACCAGCATTCCGCCGGGGCAGTTCATCGGCTTGACGGCATAATCCTCGCCGTCAATTACGGTGGTGTACATATTGTCCTTGTAGTGATCCCAATGGCCGGAACGATGCCAGAGATCCTGATTCAAAATAATGGGCGTGGAGATTTCCACATAGCCGTATTTCTTGTGAACTTCCCGCCAGTAATCCAGCAGCGTGTTCCGCAGAACCATTCCTTTCGGCAGGAAGAAGGGGAACCCGGGACCCTCCTCCAGGAGCGTAAAGAGGCCAAGCTCCCTACCGAGCTTCCGGTGGTCACGCTTTTTCGCTTCCTCGATCCGCTGAAGGTACGCGTCCAGCTCGTCCTTTTTCGGGAATGCAATGCCGTAAATGCGCTGCAGCGTCTGACGGCTGGAATCCCCCCGCCAGTAAGCGGCGTTGCAGGCGGTGAGCTTCACGGCGTTGCCCTTGACGCGTCCGGTGGAGTCCAGATGCGGACCGGCGCAGAGGTCGGTGAACTCGCCTTGCTTATAGAAGGAAATAGCCGCGTCTTCCGGCAGATCGTTGATCAGCTCCACCTTATACGGCTCATTTTTCTCCTCCATGAACTTCACGGCTTCCGCGCGGGGCAGCTCAAAGCGTTCGAGCTTGAGCTTTTCCTTGCAGATTTTCCGCATTTCGGACTCGATTTTTTCCATGATTTCCGGCGTGAAGGGAAACGGGGAATCCATGTCATAATAGAAGCCCTCGTCGATGGAAGGACCGATGGCCAGTTTTACCTCCGGGTAAAGGCGTTTGACGGCCTGTGCCAGAATATGGGAGCAGGTATGCCAGTAGGTTTTGCGGTAGGTTTCGTTTTCAAACGTGTACAGATTGCTTTCTTCGCTCATAAGAAAATACCTCCTTGAAGTAAGGGGCGACGCAAAAACTCACCCCTGATGTGATCAGGGGTGAGATACATGACGTATTCCACGGTTCCACCCTGCTTGCGGCTGCCTGGCAGCCGCCGCTTGCGTCCTCTGTAACGGGAGGGACCCGTCCCGGTTGTCCCGGGCGGCTCGGGAGTGGTGGAGGTCCGCCTCCGGCGCAGGACGCTTGCAGCAAAAAATGCGTCCCTCTCTGGGCGTTTTGAGCGGTTCCGTCTCCGTCTTTGCCATTTTTACAGGGACACTATATCATCAGGACGGGGAATTGTCAAGTCTGGTTTGGGGACGGCCCCTTTTGTTCCCCTGCGGGGGACGCGGCGTACGCCGCGGGGTGGTAGCTAGCCGCTCATCGGCGGCTGGGCAATTCCACCCCCCATTTTCTCTTTTTCTTCGCGAAGAAAAAGAGAAAACGGGCCGTGGACGGTCCAAAAGAGAAAAAGACGCTGGTAAGACTGGTGGAAATTTGGTTAACCTTGCCCCTGTCGACCGGAAGTCCATCACTGATTTGACTCAGCCACTCATACCGCTGCCGCTCTGCCGGTGGTTGAAAGGGAGAGCGGACACATAGGCCCGCCCCTACGCGTTGTCGTCTGCTTGTTCTGCGTACATCGCCTCGGTTTCACGCTGCGCTTCTTCCAGTATCCATTTGGCCATTTTCAAGTCTCCATCTTCCATTTGCTCCAAGGATTTCGTAATCGCATTAAATAGTGTCGTGTACATTTTTTGATACATTGTTACCCTCTCTTCCCTGCCGTAAATTCGTGTTTCATGTCGTATTTCTAGTATGGCATCATTACATCAAAATCTCAAGATGGATTTCCATTATTTAATACGTTTATTTTGCCATGCGTTTTCCTATGATTAGGGTAGAAGCGGAGGTAAGCGCATGAAGCTGGATTATAAGGAAATCGGAAAACGTATTGCCAAACGAAGGAGGCAACTGGGCCTCAAACAAGCCGAAGTGGAAGAACAGGCCGATATCGGATTCAAATATCTTTCCAATATTGAACGCGGTATTTCCATTCCCTCCACCGAAGTTATCATGCGACTCGCCGCAGCGTTGGACACTACACCAGATGAATTTCTGGTTGGAACGGCTCATCATCACGGTGAACTTTGGAAATCGGTTTCTGACCAGCTCCGTCCGCTGAACAATCGTCAATTGAATTTGATTTCCGAATTTATAGTCTGGGTTAATCACAATATATCATGAAAATGGAATGCATCGAACGACGCACCCGTAGGGGCGGACCTATGTGTCCGCCCTTTTTTCGACCACCGCAGCAGCGGCAGCGGAGTTAGACGCACCGGCAAGTCGACAAGGACTTCTCGTTTATAGAAGTAGAAAGCCGTAATCCCGCACCGCACCTGACAAAAACGCTCTTTTCTTTTGGACCGTGAACGGCCCGTTTTCTTTTCTCTCGCCAGAGAAAAGAAAATGGGGGGTTCAATTTTTGTTGTCGCGGCATACTATGAGACAGGAACCAAAGCGCGGAACATCAAAACCGGCGCTTCTAAGGAGGAATCAAACATGGCATATTCCGACCGGGAGCTGTTGGCGCGTCTGATTCAGTGCGAGGCGGGCGGTGAGGGCGATATCGGCATGAAAGCCGTGGCCGGCGTGGTGATGAACCGCGTCCACGCCGCCGGCGGCGAATACGCGCGGGTAGGAAAAGGCAGTATCCGTAACATTATTTTCCAGCCCTACCAGTTCGTTTGCGCCAGCGAAACCGAAGGCGGCGCTTATAATCCGCAAAATATATTCAATATGCGTCCGGAAGCCATCCATTATGAAATTGCCGACTGGGCCATCGCAGGCAACCGTGTCCCTGTGGTAGCGGAATCCCTCTGGTTTTACAACCCCTTTGGTCCGGAATGCCGTCCCCGGTTTCCCTCGGACGTCGGCTACTGGCAGACGCGGATTGGCGACCATTGCTTCTATAACCCAACAAACGCTTACTACGACACTTGAAATGCTTACTTTGAAATTTGAGAGGTGTTTTCATGTTCACTCCGCAAAACGTGCCGAACATACCAAACGGGCAGCCGCCGTACATGACGGGCGTCCCCGCGCCCCTGACCGACTGGTCCAGCGAGATTACCCCTTTGCCGGAAACCGGCGCGCCCGCGGGCCGGACGGTCCCGCAAGGCTTGCGGCCCGCGATGTGCAGCGAGCTGGCTGGCAGCACCGGCGTGCTGGACCTGCGCCACCATCTGCCCGACGACGTCATCGAGTCTCCCGCCACCGCCGCGGAGGCTTATATGGGTTCCATGAAATCCATCCTTGCCCGGAACAAGGGGAATTTCGTTGTTGCGACGTTTTTAATCGGCACCCAGGGCACCACCACCTGGGAAGGATTGCTCTATGAAGTCGGCGGAGATTATTTAATCATCCACCAAACGGGCCGGGACCGTTATATCGTCTGTGATATGTACTCGCTGAAATACATCGAGTTTTACGACGCTGAACGCAAGCAGCTCTGTGACAGTATGGCATGGCCCTCCAACTGACGGCGCAAACGCAAAATATTTTGCAAAATCATTTGACTTACGCCGTTTCAACCAGTATAATCCAGGTATCTTGTTCAAAAGAGGAGAAACGATATCCATGGATTTTCAAAGTCTGTCCAAAGCGCGGTACTCCCTGCGGAAGTTCAGCAATCAGCCGGTGGAGCCGGAAAAGCTGAACCAGATTCTGGAAGCGGGCCGCAATGCGCCTACGGCGCACAACAACCAGCCCCAACGTATTTTTGTCCTGCAAAGCCCGGAGGCCCTCGAAAAAGCCGACGCCTGCACCGCCGCGCACTTCCATCCGCCGGTGATTCTGGTGGTGGGCTATGACGCCGCGGTTTCCTGGAAGCGGGAGACCGACGGAAAAGATCATGGCGAAATTGACGCCGCGATTGCCGTCACGCAGATGATGCTCCAGGCGGCTGACCTGGGGCTCGGAACCACGTATGTGGGAATGTTTGAACCGGAAAAGCTCAAAGCGGCATTTCCGGAGATGGCGCACACAGAGTTGGCTGCCATGCTTCCGCTGGGCTACCCGGCGGAGGGTGCGCATCCGTCCCGGCTGCACGAGAGCCGCGAGCCGATGGAAACCTTTGTACGGTATTTGTAAGACGGTTTTCCGAGCAAAGAGGACCCGCTCTTTTCGAGCGGGTCCTTTTGCGTCTGCATCAAATCAGGATGTTCTGTTTTTTCGCGGCGAAGGTCAATTCGTCCCGGAACTTCGGGTGCGCAATGGCAATCAGGGCTTTGGTCCGCTGGCTGAGGGTCTTGCCCCGCAGCTTGGCTACGCCGTATTCCGTGACAATATGATCCACGTCGTTTTTGCTGGTGCTGACCTGTGCGCCAGGCGTCAGGGTGGGCAGAATCCGGCTGACGGTTCCATCTTTTCCGGTAGATGAAAACGCTATAAAGCTCTTTCCGCCCCTGGACTGCACCGCGCCGCGGACATAATCGCTCTGTCCGCCGGTGCCGGATACGTGCTTCGTTCCGATGGACTCCGCGCAGACCTGTCCGTAAAAGTCGACCTCAAGGGCGGCGTTGATGGAAATGAAATCCGGATGCTGGCAGATCACGGCGGGGTTGTTGACATAATCCACCGGCAGCATTTCCATCATGGGGTTGTCATCAATGAAGTCATACATTTTCTGGGAACCCAGCGCAAACGCGGCGACCGTTTTTCCGGTATGAATGGGCTTGCGGCTGTTGTCCACCGCGCCGCATTCCAACAGGGTAATCATACTGTCGGTGAACATTTCCGTATGGATGCCAAGATGACGCTTGTCTTTCAGCGCCATGCCCACGGCGTCGGGCACCGCGCCGATTCCCAGCTGAAGGGTCGCGCCGTCGGGGATCTCTTCCGCAATAAAGGCGCCGATTTTCGCGCTGGTCTCGTCGATTTTCGCCGCCGGGAGACACATCAGGGGTTCGTCGTGTTCCCACAGCGCCGAAACTTGAGAAATGTGAATTTGCGGTGCACTCAGGGCGCGGGGCATATGCTTGTTTACTTCCAGGAGGATAATTTTCGCAGTGGAAAGCAGCGCCGCGGAAACGGAGCCGTCACAGCCGGTACTGAAACAGCCGTGTTTATCCATGGGCGATACCGCCGCAATCATGACCTCCGGCTTTACGAAATCCCGGAACAGGCCAGGCATATCCCGATAATAACCGGGCATGACATCAGCGGTTCCGGCGTTGACAGCCTTCCGGGCGGGACCTTGGGAAAACCAGGATACACCATGATATTTCCCGGCAAATTCCGGACGGTAAAAGGGAAAAACGGCGGTATCCAGCAGACAGTGCTGGGTCACGTTGTCCAGCTCGCCGCGCTGGATGGCCTGGGCAGCGGCTTCGTAAAAACGGGGGCTGTGGGAGAGGGCAATGTCGGTTCCGCACACGGCCCCGGAACGGAGAAAACGGCGTACCGCTTCTTCCGGCGTGGTTTTTTTCTCTGCATACAAGGCTTGCAGTGATTCCAAATTCCACTGGTTTGTATGTGTCGATTCCATTCAATATACTCCTTTACGCATGATGATAATTGGATTTTATCCGTTTTTATTGTTCCAGCAATCGCCGAAAAAGTCAAATACAGATTCCGAATATCGAAATTCCTGACTGTAAAATTTTTGAATCGTTTTTTGTGCAAAACCGCAAGGCCCCTCGCAGCGGTACAACCTGCATCGTGCGACATGGTTGCAAAATACAGGGAACTATGCTAGAATAAGAGATCATTTACACTGCATTTCGGAGGCCATTTATGGAACTTGTAGACTTGTATGACGAAAACCGCATCCCTTTGGGCCGTACGGCGGAGCGGCAGGCCCCCCGCGCACCCGGCGAATACCGTATGGTGGTTCACGTGTGCGTGTTTGACACCCGCGGACGCCTTCTGATTCAGCAGCGTACGCCGGAAAAAATCACCTGGCCGAACCATTGGGACGTGTCCATCGGCGGAGGCGTTGACGCTGGGGAAACCAGCCGTCAGGCCGCCGAACGGGAATTTCAGGAGGAATTGGGGTATCCTCTCGACCTCACGGGTCTCCGGGCCTCGGTGTCCGTCAACTTTGACGGCGGCTTTGACGATTTTTACATCCTCACCAAAGACCTCAACCTCTCCGCCCTGACACTTCAAAAGGAGGAAGTGCAGGCCGTCCGCTGGGCCAGCCTGGAAGAAATTCTCGGCATGATTGACCGGAACGAATTCATTACATATCCTAAGAGTTTCATTCAGTTCCTGTTTGATATGCGTACCCGGTTTGGCTTTCCAACGAAATATAAATGAACCCTGCCCGGCGGTTTCGCCGGGCTTTTTCCGTTACCGCCGCGCCATTAAACGCTTCATTCCGGCTTCCAGGCCCCCGGCGGAAAGATCGTACATGGGAAAAAGCTGTCCAAGCTGATAGTGGGTCTGGGTCCAATATGTGGGATGTTCCGGCATGGGTTCCGGGTTCAGCCAGATTAAATAGGGATACTGTTTTCGGAATCGCTCGAGCCATTCCATCCCGGACAGACCGTAAGTCCCACGGCTCCAATCGTACCGCCGCTCCCGCAGCTCATAGGGATTCATGGCGGCGTCGCCGACGATGATTACCTTGTAGCTGCTGTCAAAATTCTGCAAGAGCCATTCTGTCGGCGTTTCGTCCCCCCAGAGGCGGGGCGTTTTGTATACTTCCGTATAGATGCAATTGTGAAAATAATAGGTATGCAATTCCTTGAAATGGTTCGATTTCACCGCCGCCTGAAACAACATGCTGCATAATCCGGCGCAGTACTCCATGGAACCGCCGGAGTCCATCAGCAGCAACACCTTGACCGTATTTTTGCGTGGGTTCTTGTAGCGTACCCGCAGACTTCCGGCATTGTCGCAGGTGTCCCGGACAGTGCCGTCCACATCCAGAATTTTGTCGGTTCCGTCCGCCTGGGCCGACAGTTGCCGCAGCGTGCGGAACGCCATTTGAAATTGTCGGGTATCGAGGGTGTTGTCCTTGCGGAAATCACGGAACTTGCGCTCTCCCGCTGCCAGCATCGCCGTACGGCTGTGGCCCTGACCGCCTATGCGTATGCCGTTCGGATGCCAGCCGCTGTTCCCAAACGGCGAGCGTCCTTGTGTTCCAACCCAGTAATTGCCTCCGTTGTGTTCCTCTGTCTGTTCTTCCAGACGCTCTTGCAGCAGCTTCAAAAGATCTTCCAGGGTTTCGTCCGGAAAACCACGGCTCCGCAGTTCTTCAATTGTCCTTTTTAGGTCTTCGGCGGGGCGCTCCAGCCAATTCAACAGCTCGTCCGGAAGGTCTCCTTTCCACGGAACGCCTCGGAAGAATTCCAAAAACGCCTGATCAAACCGGTCGTATTCCGTCTCGTTTTTGACGATGATCGCCCGGCATAAATGGTAAAAACCCGTCAGGCTGGAACGATGCAGACCCTTCGTCATCGCTTCCAGAAGCGTCATCCATTCGTTCAGCGATACGTCCAGACCGCGGCTCCGCAGTTGGTAGAAAAACGCGGCAAACATCGCATCACCGCCTGTTCCGTGCCAGAGTCCGTAAATCTTTATCTTTCTTCAAAAGTACTCCGGCAAAGGGGATTTCTTTTGTGATGCAGGACGGCTCTACCCCGCCTGCCACCAGCGCCCGCAGCCAGTCTACCAGCTCCGATGTGCTCGGCTTTTTCTCGATCTCACGCAGCTCCCGTACCCAGTAAAACGCCGCTAAGGCCTGCCGGACCAGAATCTCATCCAGGTCTCCAAAGTGTACCCGCACAATCTCCTGCATCTGTTCCTGGTCCGGAAATTCTATATAGTGGAATACACAGCGGCGTAAAAAGGCGTCTGGCAATTCCTTTTCTGCGTTTGATGTGATTATGACAATCGGCCGTTTTTTTGCCCGAATGGTTTCCTGTGTTTCCGGAATGTAGAATTCCATTTGGTCCAATTCCCAAAGAAGGTCGTTCGGAAATTCCAAATCCGCTTTGTCAATTTCGTCGATCAGCAGAACAACCTGCTCCTCGGACTGAAAGGCTTCGCCTAACTTGCCGAACTTGATATAACGTGCAATATCGTCCACGCCCTGCGTGCCGAACTGACTGTCATATAACCGCTGTACCACGTCGTAAACATACAGGCCGTCCTGAGCCTTGGCGGTGGATTTTACGTTCCAGACGAACAGCCGCTTTCCCAGCGCATCCGCTGCCGCCTGCGCCAGCATGGTCTTTCCCGTGCCCGGCTCGCCCTTGATTAACAATGGCTTTTGCAGCGTAATCGCTATGTTTACTGCCGTCATCAGCTCGTCAGACGCTACGTATTGTTCTGTTCCGTGAAAGTTCGATACCATATTTTTTCCTCCATTTTTTAGGTTCCCAGCTTCCGCAAGGCGTTTCGCTGGATTGGTATGGCGCACAGCAGCGTCAGAATGTCCGCCACCGCCTGCGTCGCCTGAATTCCGGCCATCTGAAACATCGCTGAAAGCAAATACACCAGCGGAATGAAAAATATCCCCTGCCGCGCCATCGCCAGAAACGTCGCCGGAACCGTTTTGCCCATGGTTTGCAGCATCATGTTGCTCATTATAATCCAGCTTGATAAAAACAAAGTCACGCATTGCCAGCGCAACGCCGCCGCGCCAATCGCAATTACTTCCGGGTCGTCTCGGAATATCGCAATCAGCTGCGGCGCAAACGCAAACCCAAACGCACCCACGATAAACAGGAAAACGGCCGACGTCTTTACACAAAACCAAAAGCCTTCCTTCACCCGCTCGAACCGTTTTGCGCCGCAGTTGAAACCACATACCGGCTGGAAGCCTTGTCCAAAGCCGATCATCGCTGAACCGCCAAACATCATAATCCGCTGTACTACTCCCATCGCCGCGATGGCCGCGTCGCCGTAAGGTCCCGCCGCCTGGTTCAGACAGATCGTCGCTATGCTCGCGAGACCTTGCCGCGCCAGTGACGGCAGACCACCCCGGACAATCCAACCGCAATATTCCCCGTTTGGACGGAATTTTTTCGGTTGAATCCGCAGGTTTCCTCCTCGTGTACAGCCAACCAGCAGTATGCAAAAGCTGACAAATTGACTGATAATCGTCGCCCACGCCGCCCCCGCTACGCCCAGGTTCATTGTGAATATCATTAACGGGTCCAGGAGGATGTTCAGTACCGCACCACTTGCAATGCCTACCATGGCATATGCCGCGCTGCCTTGAAAGCGAAGCTGGTTGTTCAGTACCAGAGAGGCCGTCATCCACGGTGCGCCCAGCAGTATTACACGCAAATAGGCTTTTGTATATGGTAAAATGGTTGCTGTGGAACCTAACAGCATCGCGAGAGGTTCCAGAAATATTTCACCCAGTATGCAGATGAACCCGCCGGTTGCCATTGCTAAGAAGAAGCCTGTAACCGCCATGGTTGAGGCCGATTCGTAGTTTTGCTTGCCCAGCTCCCGCGATATAAAATTTCCGCTGCCGTGTCCATAGAAAAATCCGACCGCCTGAATGATCGCCATCAGCGAAAATACGACGCCTACCGCACCCGTCGCACGGTTGCTTTTTAGCATTCCTACAAAAAATGTGTCTGCCATGTTGTAAAATGATGTTACCAGCATGCTTATGATGCAGGGCGCCGCCATGCGGCAGATTAAACGGCCTATCGGCGCTTCCGTCATTAAGCGGTATTTCTTTTCCTGCATTTCATCCACTTTGCCTTCCATTTGTTTCACCTCTGTTTCGCTTACATATCCTCATTATATCACGCAAAAACAGCCTCTACAAGTTTGTTTTGCCGCAACGCGGTTTTTGTTCCCCTGCGGGGGACGCGGCATGCGCCGCGGGATGGTGGCTTGCCGCTCATCGGCGGCTGGGCAGTTCCACCCCCCATTTTCTCTTTTTCT
>CANDBG010000039.1 GCA_947382875.1 uncultured Oscillibacter sp.
CGTTTTGGCCGCGGCCTTCTACTTTTTTCCGCTCTGTCCAATATGTATTGTACTCCTACACTGCGGCGTAATTTTTGAGAAAATGCCCGTTTGCGTCTTCAATGTCATTAAGATAAGATTTTTCATGCCCGAAAAAAATGACCATCCCCGTTTCAGTTAATGAACGGGGTGGTCATTTTTTACAGATTATGTACTGTCAAGCTGAAAAATAAGCTGGGTTTATCAGCCCATAGCGCGGTGCAGGAACGTGACAATCTGCCCGCGGGTACAGGTGGAGGCGTGGGAGAAATTGCCGCCGCCTGTGCCGCTGGTAACTCCCTTTTCGACCCCACGTCACGGCTTGCGCGTAGTCCGCGTTGGCTGGCACATCGTTAAAGCTGGCCTCACCGGAGGGCACGGGACTTCCCGCCGCTTTCCACATGTATTCCATCGTTGAGGCGCGGGTACAGTCGGTATTTGCGCCGAACGTGGAACCGGACACAAGGCCCTTTTCAGCGGCCCACAGCGCCGCCTTGTAGTAGTAATCGGCGGGTTTAATATCCGTGAAGGGGTTAGTCCCTGTCGGTTCCGGGGAGCCATTAGCCCGCCAGAGGAAGATGAGAATTTCCGCCACCGAGCAGATTTGGTCCGGGGAGAAGGTGCTGTCGCTGGTACCGCTGGTGATTTTTTTATCGACCGCCCATTTCACTGCGTCGGTATAGTAGGCCCCGGGTTTTACATCGGTAAAGCTGGAAGGTGTGTTGGTATCAATGGTAATCATGCAGGGACCAATGGCGGGTTCCCAATCCAGCAGGACATGGTTATGTGATGCAGTTACTGCGCCCCAGCCGATGCCGCTATGGATATCTGCCGGCGCGCCTATAATTTCTTTGGTATAGCGGTTATTTCCTTCTTCGGCTACACCAATTACAGCAGCCATGGTTTCCGGGCCGGAAATGGTAACTGAGGTATTCGGCTTTATTGTAACAAAGGTGACGGTTTTGTTCTGATATTCGGAATAATCTCCGTCAATATCATAATACTCCCGCATCTGAACGGTTTTTTTCTCCACCTTCGCCGCGCTGAAGGAAATCGTATAGGGAGTACCGTCGTATGCTGCGCCGGTAACTGTATACGGCCCATAGGTTCCGGCGGCGGGGACGGGGGCGGCGCTGGCCTTGGCGGAAAGCAGATTCAGCACGCTCCGGTAGCTGGAATGGTGTTCCTCCTCAGGTCCCCAAGATTGTCCGCCGCCCGAGAGAAAGCAATCGCCAACATCTACAAAAGTAAACATAGCGCTGCCTCCGATGGTCTGGATTGACCGCCGGACGAAAAAACGACAACAAGGCCTCCGCAAAAGCGGGCTCATCATTGACGTTCTTGTTCGCTACTATCTGTTTAGGTTATGAAATTCAATCAAAAATCAATCAAGACACAAAATATCAAATAAAAAAGTCTCAAATTCTGGTAGTCTCTTCATCTGCCTGCGAACATCGCCACGGCAATATATTGTTACGTATAACCTAACATATTGAAAAAGGCAAGCGAATTGTCCATGATTTACAAAATGTTTATAGTTTGGGGCTTGTCTTAACAAATTTCCGGGTCAGTAGAAGTACATTAAGGGGCGGACACGCCGTGTCCGCCCCTTTTTCGCCTTATCTTAATGACATTGGTTGCGTCTTCCGGTCTTTTATGGTATCATCAACGAATACAGAAAGGAAAACCTCCATGCTTTTTTCGCCGTATGTCATTCAAAAATCTGACAGAATGCCTGTGCGTGTGGAAATTATCCCTGCTATACCAGACGACATTGCAGCTACACATGGAAACCCGCCTTGGCAGACGGACTGAGACTCTGATTATTTGTCAAACCCCGCCGTTGAAAAATACGCAATGAAAGCGTCAGATGGAGAATTGATCGCATTGGGGGCATATCAGATCTCTGGGCGAAAAGCATATGTCTATATTCTGTACGCCGAAAGTGCACCTCACAGCAGTCCAACTGTCAGTTCAATGCAGGAACGAAAATATGGTATTGGAGCCGCTTTAATTGCCTTTGGAATCAAATTCTCCATCGATAACGGTTGCCGTGGGGACGTTGTGTTTGAAGCCAAAACAGAGGAGCCGGCAAAACACTATGCCAGAGATTTTCACGCCAAGCAGATTCCCAGCGCGTCTTCCGGAGGCCCCAAGCGGTTTATGCTGGCTGACGAGGACGCTTGGCATTTATTTTCTGCATATCTTACAGAGGGGGGAATCATCATGAGCAGAAATCCAGAAGACATTTACACAATTGACATACTGGCTGAACAGTCTGACGGGTATTTTGCCTTGCCCTCGGCAGAAAACATGGAGTACACGGATTTGCTGTTTGATGTGTGTGAGCAGTTTGGAATCCGTTATTATTCGGCTGCCTCCAAGGAGCGGCATTTTGTAGAAGAAGTGACTCGCGTGACCTGGTCCAAAATGCGGGAGAAAAAAGCGGTATCAAACAGGATATTTACCCCGCCTTCTCAGCTTGACCCGTAAGTTGACCCACACGGAAAAAAGCCTGGAAAGCAGCAGAGAGAATAAAACAGCACCGGAGAGCAGGTTCCTGCCCTCCGGCGCTGCTTTTTATTTTTACATTACCTCTGCCATGAATCCACCGATTTTCCCGGCAGTCTCCTTCTGCATATCCTTCGTCACGTTGGTATACACGTCCAGGGTAAACTCTGCCGAGTGATGCCCCAGCATCCTGAAGACCGTTTTCGGGTCAACGCCATTCTGGAGCGTCAGCGTCGCAAAGGTTCCGCGCAGGTCGTGAAACCGGACGTGTTCTTCGATGCCCGCCTGTTTCAGCAGCTTCTTGTGAATTCCAGCCACGTAGTCCGGGTCAAACATTCTGCCTGTCACGAGAGAGGGAAACAGGTGGGGCTGAACGGATGATTCCTGCGGTCCTCCACCAGAAGCCGGACTGCCGCGTCATCGATGTATACCGTCCGGATGGAGTTCTTCGTCTTTGGCTCTGTCACCCGCAGTTCTCTTTTCCCCCTGCTGACCGACTTAGAAATTATCAGGCACTTTTCCTTGAGGGTCGAGTCCGTCCAGAGGAGTGCCAACAATTCGCCTCGCCGGAGTCCTGTGGTCAGTTCCAGATAGAACATCGGCATGACACCAAGCTCTTCCGCTGCGTTCAGATAGCCCCCCAGCTTTTCAGGGGGATGATCTGCATTTCATTTTTCTCCTTCGGCGGAAGTTTACAGTTTGCCACAGCATGGCATGGAGCCCCTAAATGGTCCTGTTGCTCAGACTCAGGTCTTCCATACCTGTCAACGCCAACCTGAAAATGTCGTTTTTCACTGGTCAGCATGAGGTGGCTATGCAGCCTTGATTACCCGTTATTTGCCGGCTTGAAGCCCGTCAAGTCCTGATTTATCCGTGCATTTCAGATTTGACGGGCGAAAACAGCGAGTATAATTATTCAAAGGCTGCACACCTTTACCCGCCATTTTCCGACATTCCACTTTCGGCGAAAAACTACAAAATCGTACCAGCGTTGACAAGAGTGAATGACAGAAGAGGGCATAAGAAGTTACTTCTATTTGATAAAGCGGCTGGAGAGGTCGAAGGCATGGTTCAGGGGTCCGGGCCCATGCCCGAGGTCAAGCATAGCGGAGAGCGCGCCAAAGACGAACTGTTTCGCCTTTTGGACAGCGGTTTCAAGGTCAAGTCCACGCGCAAGGTTCGCGGTGATTGCGCTGGAGAGTGTGCAGCCGGTACCATGAGTATTCGGGTTGTGGACGCGCTCCGAGAGCAAGAAGGAGACGGAACCATCGGAGCGAACGAGCACATCGTTCGCATCAAGGAGATTGTGACCGCCCTTACACAAGACGGCGCAGCCAAATTTCCGATGAATAGCGGAGGCGGCATGAACCATATCGTCAAGGGAGTGGATAGGCGAACCAGAAAGAATTTCGGCTTCGGGTACATTAGGCGTAACGAGGGCAGCGAGAGGCAAAAGGAAGTGCGCCAAAGCGGAAACAGCATCATCATCAATCAATCGATCCCCGGAAGTAGCGACCATAACGGGGTCGACGACGAAATTAGGGACGTTGTAAAAAGAGAGCCGTTCAGCGACGACACGAATAAGGGGGACACTAGGGATCATACCGGTTTTAACGGCATCGGGGAAGATATCAGAGAAAACGCAGTCAAGTTGTTGCGCGAGAAAGTCCGGCGTGACTTCAACGAAGGAGCGAACGCCGCAAGTATTTTGGGCAACGAGGGCAGTAATGGCAGACATTGCGAAGACGCCATGAGCGGTCATAGTTTTAATATCGGCCTGAATACCAGCGCCACCGGAGGGATCAGTTCCCGCAACAGACAAAGCAGTAAACATAGAAAAAAGGACTCCTTTCAAGAGCGAGTTATTTTAGAAATAGCTGGTACAAATAGAACCCCCCATTTCTCTTTTCTCTGTCGAGAGAAAAGAGAAACGGGCCGTTCACGGTCCAAAGAGAAAAGAGCGTTGGGAAGACTGGTGGAGAATTTTAGCTTGGAGGAAGGGAAACGAGAAGACCAAAACGACTTGCCGGTGCGTCTGACACCGCTGTCGCTGCTGCGGTGCTCACGGGACCTAGGGAGGCGGAGAGAGAGTATGCCTGGGTTGAGAGTTGAAGGGGCGGCAAATCGAAATATAGGAAACAATCACAGGAAATCATGAGCAAGGCGAAACAAGTCAGAAGCAGCGGAAGAAACATCTTGTTGAGCAAAGATTGCCGAAACAACCGCGACACCAGCGAGTCCACAATTTTTCAACTGAGAGATATTGTGAGCAGAGATACCGCCAATCGCAACAACAGGGATACGGACAGCATGAGCAACTGCGCGAATGGTGTCAAAGGAGACCGCGGAAGCATTAAGTTTCGTAGCGGAAGGGAAAGCGGCGCCGACGCCCAAATAATCAGCGCCATTTTTCTGAGCATCAAGGGCCTCCCGAACGGAGTGCGTGGAAACGCCAATAATTTTATTAGGCCCCAAGATCATTCTGGCACGTGAAACATCAGAATCGGCCTGTCCGACATGAACGCCATCGGCTTCGGAATCTCTGGCGATTTCAGGAAAATCGTTAATAATACTGAACACGTTCAAGTTTCTGCAAAGTCGAACGAAGCGCCGGGCCAAATCGAGCAATTGATCAGGCGGGAGAGCTTTTTCGCGCAGCTGAAAGATACGGACGCCTGCAAGCGCGGCATCCTGGATCTGCTGAAAGAAGTGGTCATCATCATCGGACCAGAAGCGGTCTGTGACGGCATAGACGAGGAAATCGGAGCGATCAAGCGGCATAAAAAGGACCTCCAAGAAGAAAAGATAACAGGAAGGGTGAGAGGAAAAAAGACGCCGCAGAGGAACCAGCGAGTTCATCTGCGGCGAGCGCGGCAAATATATCCCTACGTTGGCATAATCCAAATCAGGTAAAACGGGTCGAGACCGAACAGCCTCCTCTCAGCCCCCCAAGGGCTCCCCAATTGTCAATGTTATTATAAAGGAAAGCGGAGAAAAAAGCAAGAGGTATTGTAGGGGCGGACCTATGCGTTCGCCCTTTTGGTTGGAGAAACGAGGCGTAAGAAATTTGAAATAGGGGTTGCAGTTTGATAAGATTTGTGGGATAATCGGCATAAACGAAGGAACGCGAGAAATAAAGGAAAAGGAGAGTGAGAATGTGACCCCGCAAAAAATCGCGCTGCTGACGGATTCGTGTGCAGACCTGACGCCGGACATAGCGGCAGAGAACGGGATCTATATCGTACCGTTGCGGATACTGTGCAATGACGGGGAATATTCAGACGGCGTGGACATCCGGAACACGGACATATACGGGCGTCTGAAAGCAGGTGAGCTGCCGCGGACATCTTTGCCGTCCGGCGAAGCGATTGGAAAGATATTTGAGGAGATCAAGGCGGCAGGCTGCGACGGAGTAATCGCGGTAATGCTGTCGAGCGGCCTGTCGGGAACGTACAACCTGACGCGCCTGATGGGAAGCGAATACAAAGACCTGACGGTAAAGGTGTACGATTCGGTAAGCGGTTCCCTGGGCATTGGCCTGACGGTATTGCAGTTAGCGGAAGACATCCGGAATGGGATGGACTGGAAGACATTAACAGAGGAGCGCGTACCGCAGCTGATAGCGAACACGTACCCCTATTTTTCGGTAGATACGTTGGAGTACCTGCAAAAAGGGGGACGCATCGGAAAAGTGACGGCGACAGCGGGAACGCTGCTACAAATCAAGCCAATCCTGACGTTTGCATCCGACGGACAATTACAGTCGGTAGCGAAGGTTCGGGGACGGAACCAGGTAATTGACAAGCTGGTAGCGATGGCGGTAAAAAGCTGTGGAACGCACAAACGGTACAACCTGGCGGTTGCGAATGGCGGAGCGCGTGCAGAGATGGAGACGGTGCGTCAAAAGCTGACGCAAGCGCTTCCGAACTACGACCACATCTGGGACGGCGAGATTGACGGGACGTTAAGCGTCTACATTGGCGACGGCGTTCTGGGAGCGGCGGTACAAGTATTAGACTAAACGTAAAGATAAGAGCAAAAGGGAATGCGGGAGTCTTCTAAACAAGGAGGCTTCCGCATTTTCACATGGCAGAAGATTCGAATAAAGTACATATAAAATACATATAAAAGTATTGACAATTAAATAAAGATTTGCTATGATGGAAGAAAGCAAAAGAGGAAGGAGCGAGAAAATGCAGGAAATGGAACTGCGGGGGCTGATGCAGGAATGGCTGAAGCGGAAAGCAAGTAACCCGCAATATGAGATAGCGGACTTCATCGAAGAGGAGTACATGAAAGCCCACGAAGCGGAGCCAGGGAGCGGTGAAGAAAAGCGGAAGCGGCTGAAGGCGATGCAAACGCAGTGGGAGGTTCGCGGTCAGGAATACGACGAAGCGCTGGGAGCGTATGCAGACGACCCCTCACTGGCGGAGTGGCAAGCGGCGGAGATGTTGAACAACGTGATGGAAGTATTTGCGATGCCGGCAGCGGAGCGATATCAGTATTTGCTGAATGTGAAATACCTGGTAAGCTGTCAGCTTGCGGCAGGCCAGGAAGCGAAGGAAGCGGAGATATTGCGCGAAGCGTTCTGGGAAACCTATCAGGCCGCGTCCAAGAAAGCAATGGAAGCAAGGGAAGCGGCATTGCAGGAGCTGTTGTCGGAGACGGTGTATCTGATGCAATACACAGGAATCCAGTATACAAGTGACACGCGGTATATTCTCTCGAAAATTGGCGCCGGGCAAACAGGCAATTTCGAAACAAAGCCGTCCATACTGTTAAAAGAGGACATACGAATGTTGGCGAACTACGTGACAGCGGAGGCAGTACTGTCGAGTGAAGACCTGGGGTGCAGCAGGCAGGAGCGGGAATTTCTGGCCGCGGAGGCGGTGCCGGTCTGTGTAGCGGCGGCGTCGGCGGCCCGGGGCGGAGCAAGCCCGTCGCGTACAGAGACATTAGCGCAAAGCATACTGGGCAAATTATGTACAAAAGAGGGAGCAGCGGTAATCGCTGGAGCGGCGGCAATTATCCTGGCAGCAAAAGCGGTTGTTCTGGCGTTAGAGCTGGCGGCAGCAGGCGCGGCAGCGGCAATCGGCCTGAAGGCGTTGTGGAAGCATTGCCAGGAGCGCCGCATACTTTTAACGGAGTCGCTGCGGAAACATCTGATGCCATGGAAAGCGGCAAAAAGGGCGGCGGAGTGGGAGGAGACACCGACCGTTGAGGAAGCGAAGGAATACGAATGGGAAATGGATGAGATGGTATAATGCAGGGACACAATTTTCAATTTACGGTAGGGATGTTAGCGGAGCTGACAGGAAGCAACCGGCAATATTTAAGCCGAAAGATCAAGCGAATGACGGAGGACCCGGAGATACGGCTGCAAGCGGTGATCCGGTCCAACAAGGAAGGATATCGGATACCGGAGGAAGAGGTGCTGCGGTGCTTCGACCAGATAACGCCGCAGCAGATAGCGGATTTCAAGGAACAATTTGACCGGATGCCGCGTGTGCGGATGCTGACGCCGGAACCGGAGAAGAAGCCGGGAAGGTATTTGGAAGAAGAGAACAACGAGCTGGTGGAGTGGAAGATTCACCTGGCGTCCGCGTCGGCGGAGGAGCGAGGAAGCGAAGAAATGCGGGAATATTTAGAGGGAGCGCTGGAAGGCTTGCGGAAAATGCAGTCAGAAAAGCTGCGGGAGCAGGTATTGTTAGAGGTATTTTTAGAGAACTGCGAGCGAACGATACAGGAATTGGAAGGTCGTCTGGGGGAGTGGCCGCAGGGGTAAGCGGCAAAAATGCGGAGGAGGGCGACGGAACCGATGGGCGACTGCAAGCGAAAGAAGAACGAAGCATTATTGCTGCTGATGGGGTGCGAAGGCAGCGGAAAGACGGTATCCGCGATAGAAGGATATGCAGCGCTGGCGGAAGGCGCAGCAAATCCGAAAAAAACGATCAAGCTGTCATTGGACACGAAGGAGCCGAACGAGCGCGGCACGTCAGGAATTGAGGAAATCTGGAAAGCGCACAAGCAGATTGCGGCAGGCGCAGCGCTTCCCGGCAAGACGAAGAAATCACAGGTGTACAGCATCCGGCTAAAGAAGAACGGCGAAGAAATCTGCTGTCTGACGCAGTGTGATTCTCCAGGCGGACTTCGGAGCGTGGAAGACCCATCGGATGAACAAATCAATACATTTGAATATTTTTTGAAGCACGCAGCGCTCTTAGGCTTTGTACTTCCTGGCGAGCTGCTGGCAGGTTACAGCGAACTAAGCGGGAAAGTGATGGGAGACGCAAGCGGGCCTGAGCTGAAAATATATTTACGAATCAATCAGGAGATGAATCATGTCAAGACGCTTCTGGCGAAGGCGGACGAGCTGGCCCCGACGACACCGCTCTTATTCTGCGTAACGAAATCAGACAAAGCGGGCTGTCCCGAAGACATACCGGATATATTGGAGCGACTGTTACGGGAATGGCAGATAATCAGCGGGACGCGAAAAATAGTCGGATGCAGCTCCACATTGGGCCGCAGGGTAACGATCCGGACAGACGGCGCATCAAAGGCGATGATTACGGGCGGGTACGCGCCGGAAGGATATGAGACGCCGTTACTGTTAGCGGCGGCGCGGCGGATGTATGTCCTGGGAAGACGCTGGGCCAAACAGGAGCAGAAAGAAATCGATGAGGCGATGAAGAAGCTGCAGGAGCAAATAAAGCTGATGACAGCGGCGAAAGCGGGATTGAAGGTTTATTTGAAAACGAAATGGGTCCAGGCATTCCGTCCTGAGAAGTATCTGATCAAAGAGCTGGAAAAACAGATACAATCGCTGACGGAGGCGTTACAGGAAAAGGAAAGAGAATGGGAAGCGGTTTCGAAGCGGAACTACTATCAGAAGCACGCAGAAGACATTCTGGCATACATAGAGAGCGCATATCCCGGCGAGGTTATGTACATAGACAAAAAGAAAAGAAGGCGCAAACTGCAAGAATTCATATAAGCGAGCGAGAGGCATAAACAAAACAAAAGAAACGGGAGGCAAAGATAATGGACGAACAAATTTCCATGATGGCGATGGGTGGAACCGGCAGCGGAAAGACGGTAGCGCTTTGCTGCACATACACGCACATGACGTTCAAGGGCGGCGTCAAAGCGCAAACGCCTGACGGAAGAAATGTCGCTTGTGAACTGGTTGCCAAACAGGGCTACAATGTGGACTATCTTCACGTAGTCTATGCGGATATGATGACTGGCGCGCCGCTTCCTAACAACAGCGATCAAAACCGTACCTTTGAATTCATCCTCAAGATCAACGGCGCCCCGGCTTGTGACATATGTTACATGGACTATCCCGGCGGCATCACACGCGTAGAAAATGCAACAGAAAAAGCCATAAACGAGTTTTATAACGCGATGAAAACCGCAGGAATTTTAATTTACATCATTCCTGGGGATATTCTGGGAAAATTCCTTCTTCTTGATAAAAAGGAAGCGGATAATCCGTCAAATGTAGACAATCAAGCGATTAACCGTGAAATAGACCACATCAAGTCGCTGATGCTGAAAGCCGATGCCTGTAATACGAACGCGCCGATTTTGTATTACGTCACCAAGGCGGACAAGGTTCCTTACACACATAAGGAAAGAATCATAACAGGGCTTGAGCAGCTAATCAAAGAATGGGGATTGCAGCCAAAAAGCCGGAAAGTTTTGGGCTGCTATTCCACCTTAGGCTGGGATGTTTACATTGATGAGAATGATCCTTCCGGGCACGTAATCAAGAGCGGCTTTGCACCGGAAGGCTTTGAGATTCCGATGCTTCTGACAACAGGTTATCGAATGTCGTCGGAGGGAAAGCTCTGGGCTGAAAAGCGGCTGGCAAATATTCAGAGGGAACTTGAGGAGTATGAAAGTGACAAAGACGAAGCGATTCGGAAGATGGCGAAGGAATCGGTTGGTTTTAGCGGTGTAAAAAACAAGTTATTGAGCATAATCGGGCGGGAGAGCAAAGTTGATGTCAAGCAGCAAGAGGTTGACCGTATTTTGAAGGAGATCGAAAAGACCAGAGAGAGCATCCATCAAGTTGACAGCAAAAACAAGAGAAAAAAGCATTCAGCGGATGTTCTGGCATATCTGAACACAAAGTATCCCGATCAAATACTGTATCTGGACGAAAAGGGAGAAAAAAAGCCGCTGGCCAGATTTTTCGAATAAAGCTCATAAGGGACGCGCAGCGGGACATAGGAATGAGCAGGAGCACAGGGGGGCAGCGGGAGGACCGCGGCCTCCCTGAAAAGGAGGAGAAAGCATGGCGATTGAATGTTGGGTCTGGGGAAATGCGAACCCAAAGGACCCGGACATACAGGAATATCAAATCCGGCTATGCGGCGCGAGACTGCGGGAGCGCGACCGCCGCGACCGTCTGATTGAGCTGTCAAACCGGATGCTGTCGGTAACGAAGCGCCGCGCGGAGCTGCGGACACAGCGCTGTTGGTTTGCAGGTCATCTGGACGAAGAAGTATACATGATTGCGTTAGCGGGGGAGCAGAACAATCTGCTGGGAACGAACCTGGTTGGAAGCCGGGGCTTATACTGCATGTTAGCCTACGGCTTCACAGGCGAAGACATTCGCGGTCTGCGCCGGGACGAAGGCGTATTTGAGCCGCTAAAGGAGCTGATGCGTGCAATCAACGAAACAGGCAAATGCCCGCCCGGACCGGGCGCGGAGCAGCTGCGGGAACACTTCGCGTCATACACAGACGCCCTCCCCACAGAGACGGAGGGACCGGGGAGAAATAACATCGTCCGGAGCGGGCCAGAGGCAGATGAAGCCCTATGGCGTCAAAGCCTGACGCGGCCGGCGGCTATGGGAATTTTAAGTGCAGACGACGCCGAGCGGCTATTGAATAACTTCCCGGATGGCATTGTAAGCGTAATGGAGAATGTGAGCTACTATTACCAGCCGCGCCTCCGGGAACCCAGGGACCCGAAGGTATTGGAAGAAGGAAAGAGGGTAACGGAAACACTTTATCAGGTGCGTGATCAGGACCAAAAATGCGAGGAGCCAGAAGTGGAAAGCGTTCTCCGTCCGGACGGCAAGGGCGGACTTTTCCGCAGGCGAATTCCGGAGAAGTCGTCTGCGGTTCCATACAAAGCCCCCCCGAACCCCCAAACAGTCCAGGTATCCAGAATCAAGCGTGTGCTTGCGCTCATGAAGGATTCTCCCAAGCTGGAAGAACGGATCAAAAAGGCACTGGATAAATATGAGAAAGACAGACCTCTGAAATGGGAAGACCGGCAAAAGATGAAAGAGTTCTGCACATTCTATTCTGTTTTGTACGGTTTTTCCGAAGAAATAATTCCTATGGCATATGAACAAGTCGTCTTGAAAATTGAATAACAGCGAATAATTATACAAAGGAGGACACAACCATGTCAGTAGAACGCTGGATTTTCAGCAACGCCAATTTAAGGGATCATGATTTACAGGAATATCAAATCCGCCTGAGCGACGGCAGTTTGAAGAACGCATACAGAGACTGCATGATCGAACTGTCGAACCGCCTGATTTCCGTTATAAACCGCCGCGGCGATTTACGGACGCAGCGCAGTTGGTTTGCGGGCCGCCTGACGCCGGAGCTGTACGTAGTGGCGCTGGCTGGGGAGCAAAACAGTCTGATGGGCACTAATCTGACCGGAAGCCGCGGGCTGTTCTGTGTATTGGCGTACGCCTTCACGGGCACAGACATCCGGCTGTACAAGAAAGACGAAGCGCTTTTTGAGCCATTGAAAAAGCTCATGGAAGGCATCAACGAGACCGGCCAATGTCCCGGCGATGGCTTGAACGGCGCGGCATTAGCGGCGGCCTGCCGGGACTGCGAAGACACGCTTCTGCGCAGTGCAGGCGTTGAGGAAGCGCATAATATTCTGAAGAGCACACCGGAAATCGACGCCGCGCTCTGGAGGCAAAGCATGAACCGTCCGGCGATGATGGGCCTGCTGAGCGAAGACGACGCCCAACGTTTTCTGACTCAATATCCCAACGGTATCGCAAGTGTCGTGGGGGGCGCGCCCCGTCTCTACACACCTTCTGCGGACGCCGGGGAACCGGTAACAAGAGGCGGTCCAAAAGAGCCGTCATGGGAAGAGAAGGAGAAACAAGAGATTGCGGAGATTGAGGCGAATACCGCGCGTATGAAGCAGGAGCGGGAAGCCCGTCGGATCGCGTTTGAGATTGCGCAGAAGCGCGCAGCGATCCGCAATCGGGTTTTGCTGGGCTTTGGCGGAGCGGCGCTGGTAATTGGTGCAATGGTTTTTCTCGTACTGGGAGGAAGGGGGTGAAGAAAAATGTTCAAGGCGGAACAGCTCGCAAGAGAGATCATGCAGACGTATCAAAGCGGAAAACGGTGTATCGTCATGGAGATGGAAAACCATCAGGAATGGGAATCCGTTGCCGAAATACTCCAAAGGGATTACCTGGAAAATAAGCCGTGTCTGGAAGTGCGTTTTTCCCTTCGGAAGGCAAACGGCGCGAATGTCTATGCGCCGGCCTTTTACCAAAAACTGGACACGCCCTGCGAGGCCATCCGGGATGAGCTGGAAGAAGCGCGTCCCGGGAGCGCCCTGGCGATTGGCCTGTCTCTGTGGGGAACGGACCCCAGCCTCGGCATGATTCTTATAGGAAGCGTACAGCTTCTGGACACAGAATCAAAGATGCAGATGCAGCAGGCGTTGACGCAGCAGCTCAGGACGGGCGGCAAAGGGCCGGTCATTCTGCTGACGGTGAGCCATTTGGAGCAGCTGCCGAAGGACTTGTTCCCGTATGTGTACGTCATCCGCGGCCGAAAGCCGGACCCGGCGGAGCTTCGGGCCTGCGTCGAGGAAGCGCTTGCGGGAAAACCGCTGGAAGAATCGTTCAAGCGGAAGATTGTGTCGTATCTGCAAGGCTTTCAGACCTACGAGATCCCGTATTTGTTCCGTCGTGCGGAGCTGCTGTACGGGGCGGAAGCGTTTGACGAAGAAAAGAAACCGATTTTAGAGCTGATCAGCCGTGAAAAGGTGCAGCTGCTGGAGCGGGAAAACCTGTTGGAGTGGAAGATGGTCCGCCGGCCGGACCTGGCAAACATGGATGTGCTAAAGGCGTATTTAAAAGAGAGCGGCGAGATCATGAGCTGTCTGGAAGATGCGGTACGGCACGGCGTGGACGTTCCCAAGGGGATATTGATTCTGGGCCTGCCCGGAACGGGAAAGTCGCTGTTTGCGCAGTACGCGGCGGAGGAATTAAAGATGCCGCTGATTCGATTGGACATGGGAAAAATGATGGGCGGGCACGTAGGCGACAGCGAGCGGAACCTGCGGAACGCCCAGCGGCAGGCGGAGGAGATGGCGCCCTGCATTTTGTGGATTGACGAGATTGAAAAAGGCTTTTCGGGTTCCGGAGGAAAGGGCCAGGAGGAAGGGGCTTATTTACGTCGAATGACGGGCAGTTTTCTGACATGGCTCCAAGAGAAAAAAAGTTCCTGTTACATCATCGCGACAGCGAACAGCATCCGGGGCTTACCGCCGGAGTTCTTCCGCAAGGGGCGTTTTGACGAATGCTTCTGCACGTATATGCCAACAGAGAGCGAACTGCGGGAGGTTCTGCGTGTACACATGGAAAGGCCGGGCCGAGGGCACGCCGCGCCGGCGGCGGGAGCGGCAGCGGACAAAATCTTCCAACTGGCGACGGCCTCCAAGCGTTTCCTGACAGGTGCGGACGCAAGCGCATTGGTATCGAACACATTCCGGCGGCTGTACTTGGATTTCAGCAAAAGCGGGATGCCGTTTTCCGAAAAGATGGAATACGACCGGAACCACCTGCTGGAAGTGATGGAGGCAGAGTTCCAGGGCATGAAAGTATTCAGCCAGACGAACGGGGCCGACATCGCGGAATACACCACGGCGGCACGTCTTTCGAACTTCGTGGACGCCTCCGGCGACACACCAAAACGGACGCGGTATGACGAGCGGTTAGCGGAGTTCATCGCGGAGGAAGAAGCCAAACAAAAAAATCACAAAATGTATAAATAAAATACATATAAACTCTTGACAGTATCCGTATTTTCTGGTATGATAAGAGCATCTTAAAGAGAGGAGCCGATTTTCTAATGAGTATCAATCAGAAAATGGAGGCAATGCTTCAGGAGGTACAGAGCGGAACGAGCGCGGACAACGCCATAGAAAAAGTTCTTGGCGGCGCGGTTGACCCGAGGGTCGTACGGAAGGAAGTGCGGGCGCTGATGGCAAAGGCGTCGCAGCTGGAGGAGAAGTACGCCGGGACAGAATGGCCGCAGGCGTTGCTGCAGGAGGTCGCGGAGCAAAGCGGTGGAAACACCGGCGAACAATTCCGCCGCTTGTCGGAGCTGAAGCGTCTGGCGAACCTGCGCAATTTACGGATATCGGAATCGATACTCCGGGAGCAGGGGGCCGACATAACGTTCATGCGCGAGACCATCGAGCGGGCCCACGGGGAAGAGCAGCGCATGGCGGCAACGGCCATGCCGGAGGAATTGGAGGCGCTGCAAAAGGAGCTGCTGCAAGCGCTGCCGACGGAAAGGGAATCCTTGCGCGAAGTTCTGCGCGGGGCGGCGCAGGAGGAGGCTGCGCCATTGCTGGAGCTGTTGGACGCTCCGCAAGGCCCGGCCCAGGCGCAGGAAGACTTTTCGGTTATGATGGCGGCGGCGATTCTGAGCGAACGTCCCGACGCCACGGCGGAAGAAGCGGCGGCGGCGGCGGTACTGGGAGCGAACCAGGGCGCGGGGCAAAGAAAGCTGCAATTTCTCTGGATGGCGCTCCCAATCACGCTGGCGGCGATGGTGGGGAATTTGTTGTTGTTCCTTCTGGCGGGCATGGCGGGCCTGAGCCTGTTGTCAAGCGTGGGGCTGCTGCTGTTCAAGGGCACAGCGGTAATTCTTGCCCTTGGTTCCCTGGCGGCGGCAGGCGTGGGCGCTGTTTGGGGCGTCAAGAAGGTGATTGCGCTGGTAAGGGATGTATGGCCCCGCTGCAAGCCGTATGTAGCGTACGCCGCGTCGAAGGTCAAGGCGGCGGTGCTGACGGTGTTTGGCGTGATACGGGACAAGGTATTCCGTCCGGCGATTCAATGGGTCAGCCAGAAGGCGATGCCGATTCTGCGGGACAAGGTAGTTCATCCGCTGAAGCGGCGTCTGGAAGGGCTTCTGGAATGGTTCCAGAAGAAAAAAGAGCATGTGGAGCAGTTTGTCCGGAACGCCGCCGCGGCCCAGCAGCAGGCGCAGGAGCCTGTGGATGAGGAACTGCAAATGACGTACGACGCCGCAGAGGACAACTGGGTATACGCGTAAAACATTCACAGGCCATTTCAGGCCGAACAGCAAACTCCCTCCGGAGATACCGCACAAACGGTAATCTTCGGGGGGAGTTTCTGCAATTGAGGGAAAAGGTTTACCCGTTGCCGTCGGGCGAGCCTTCCAGGTATTGAATAAACTGTTGTGCGGCGCGGCCGGAGTAACCGCCGTGCCGAATTTCCCAGGCCTGGGCCATTTCGAGGAGTTTTTTCTCTTCCATTTGAATGCCGTTTCGCCTGGCGAGGGCCTTGACAATGGCCTGATATTCCTTCGGCGTAGGTGCATTGAAGTTGATGGCGATACCGAAGCGTCCAGCGAGCGACAGTTTTTCCTCCACGGTGTCGGACCGGTGGATATCGCCCACACGTTCCATGTCCGTCCGGTCGTTCCAGGTTTCGCGGATCAGGTGGCGACGGTTTGAGGTAGCGTAAATCAGCACATTTTCCGGCCTTGTTTCAACACCGCCCTCGATAACGGCTTTGAGGAATTTGTATTCGACCTCATTTTCCTCAAACGACAGGTCATCAATAAAAATGATAAAGCGGTAATTTCTCTTTTTGATCCGGGAAAGCACAGCGGAAAGTTCCCCGAACTGGTGCTTATAGATTTCGATAATCCGCAGCCCCTGGTCGTAGTATTCGTTAATCAGCGCCTTGACGCTGGTAGACTTGCCGGTACCGGCGTCGCCGTAAAGGAGGACGTTGTTTGCAGGTTTTCCGGCAAGGAACGCCTCGGTATTGCGCCGCAGCTCCTGTTTTTGGGAATCGTTGCCCAGCAGGTCGTCCAGCATCACGCGGTCAACGTTGCTGATCGGCAGGAATTCCAAATCCTCACGTTCCTTCCGCCGGACGCGAAAGGCGCGGTTCATGGCGAACACGCCGAAGCCATATTGTTTGTAGTAGCTGGTCAGAAGAAGGAACATATCGTCCACATCCGCGGCGGCAAGGGCGCGGCTCAAGGTACAGACCTGGTGACTGACATCCTGATTATACATCCGCAGTCGTTTTGGCACCGCCTTGTAGTTCGAGAGGACGGAAAAGCAATCGATTTCCAAGTCCTGTTCGATGGTAGAGAAGTCGTAATCAAACAGCCTCCGGAAGACCGCGAAATCGTTCCGCACAAAATGGTTTACGCTGCCCTCGCTGCTGCCGACGCGCTCACAGGTACGTGTGAAGGGGTTATCGTCGGTCATGAGGAGCCAGGTAAGGTAGCAGTGCCACAGATTGCCATCGAATCCGCAGACGGTACCAAGATCAAGAATTCGTCGGACCTGCTCATAAATCTGCTCAATGAGTTCATCTTTTTCGAAGCAGTTTTCTTTCCAATCCCGGATAATCCGAGACAGCCGGAGCAAAACGCTGGAAGATCCCAAGCGGTTGTAGAGCATGAGGCGGGAAATTTCACGATACATAGAGCCCCTTCTTTCGTCAAGCGTCGAGGATCGCGCCCTTGTCTGCGGAAGAGACGAGTTTTGCATAACGTGCGAGATAACCGGTTTTGATCTTCGGTTCGGGGCAGGCCCACTTGGATTTCCGTTCAGCAAGTTCGTGTTCGCTGACTTGGAGCGTAATGGAGTGCGCCGGGATATCGATTGCGATGATATCTCCCTCCTGAACGAGACCAATCGGACCTCCGGATGCGGCTTCAGGGGAGATGTGACCAATGGACGCGCCGCGGGTAGCGCCGGAGAAGCGGCCGTCGGTAATGAGCGCGACATCTTTGTCAAGCCCCATACCGGCAATCGCGGAAGTAGGGTTCAGCATTTCCCGCATCCCGGGACCGCCCTTCGGGCCTTCGTAGCGAATGACAACAACGTCGCCGGCGTGGATATTACCGGCATAGATGGCGTTAATCGCGTCCTCCTCGCTGTCAAAGACGCGCGCCGGCCCGCTATGGACCATCATTTCCGGCGCGACGGCGGACTGTTTCACGACGCAGCCATCGGGGGCGAGGTTGCCCTTGAGGACGGCGATGCCGCCGGTTTTGGTAAAGGGGTTTGCAATTGGACGAATGGTTTCGGTGTCACGGTTCACGACGCCCTCCAGGTTTTCGGCGATGGTCTTGCCGGTACAGGTCAGGAGGCTGGTGTCGAGCAGCCCTGCGCCGGCCAGTTCCGCCATGACGGCGTAAACGCCGCCGGCGCGTTCCAGGTCTTCCATATAGGTGCCGCCCGCCGGAGCGAGGTGACAAAGGTTAGGGGTTTTGCTGCTGATTTCATTAGCCATATCAAAGCTCAATTCCACGCCGCACTCGTGCGCAATAGCGGGCAGGTGGAGCATGGTGTTTGTAGAGCAGCCCAGGGCCATGTCGACAGTCTCTGCGTTGTGGAAAGCGGCTTCCGTCATGATATCGCGTGGACAGATATTTTTCTCGACCAGCTCCATAATTTTCATGCCGGCGTGTTTGGCGAGGCGCAGGCGAGCGGACCAGACGGCAGGAATGGTGCCGTTTCCGCGCAAGGCCATACCAATCGCTTCGGTAAGGCAGTTCATAGAGTTTGCGGTATACATACCGGAGCAGGAACCGCAGGTCGGACAGGCATTGTTTTCGTAATCCTCGAGGCCAGCTTCATCAATTTTTTTCGCATAGTAAGCGCCAACGGCTTCGAACATATGGCTCAAGCAGGTGCGTTCTCCATTTTGAAGGCGTCCGGCGAGCATCGGGCCGCCGGAGACAAAAATTGCAGGAACATTGACGCGGGCAGCGGCCATAAGCAAGCCGGGGACATTTTTATCACAGTTTGGGATCATGACCAAGCCGTCAAACTGGTGCGCGAGGGCCATCGCCTCGGTAGAGTCCGCGATCAAATCCCGGGTAACGAGGGAATATTTCATCCCGACGTGGCCCATAGCGATACCGTCACAAACGGCAATCGCGGGAAATTCGACCGGCGTACCGCCCGCGGCGCGGATGCCGGCTTTGACGGCCTCCGCGATTTTGTCAAGGTTCATGTGACCCGGGACGATTTCATTATAGGAGCAAACGACGCCGATCAAGGGCCGTTCAAGTTCCTCCTTAGTGTAACCCAGCGCATACAGCAAAGACCGGTTTGGCGCCGCCGGCACTCCTCTTTTCACAACATCCGAACGCATTGCATTCAGCCTCCTTGATTGGTCTGCCGGCAATCGGCAGCCTGGTGATCGAACCCCCCATTTTCTCTTTTTCTTAGCGAAGAAAAAGAGAAAACGGGCCGTTCACGGTCCAAAAGAGAAAAAGACGCCCCTGCAGGGGATGGACAAGACTGGCGGAAACCTATGGCCTCTTGCGTCTGGATGCGGAGAAGACCAAATCGACCTGCCTCTGCGTCTAACGCCGCTGCCGCTGCTGCGGCGCTCCCGGCGGCTGGCGGGCGGGGGCGCGTCACCAGTCATGCCGCGTTGTATCAATTCCATTTGCTTCAAACACGTTTACAACAGCCTCAATCCGCTGAAAACATTCCCGATCATTTAGCGTTTCATCGTCCAGGATTGCTTTGATTTGGGAAATCACATCCAATGCTTTTGACTCCATGACTGGTACAATCGCGTCCTGTCCAACCGATTCCAAAAAACGCAGGGTTAATTCTCCCATCGCTCTTGCATAAATACTTTTCAAAATTTGTTCATTCACTATAATCACCTCACCCCTTAGTATAGGTCAAAATCGCCCTAATATCAATAGGTCAATCTGACATAATAAAGCAGGGTGAGGCCATGTCGAGATTAAGGGAGTTACGCAAGAAATGCAAATTTTCCCAAGTAAAAATGCAAATGCTCACAGGAATTGACCAGAGCGATTACTCTAAAATTGAGACCGGAAAACGCGGAATGTCCTTTGAGCAATGCAAACGCATAGCCTTGGCCCTCGGCACCAGCATGGACTACTTAGCTGGTTTGACCGACAATCCAACGCCTTACCCCAGAGAGCCGAAGGAAAAACAGAGTGAGCTGTAAAGGCAGAAAACGTAGTAATTGAAATATCGAATAATCCATAGAAGCCCCGGTTTACCGGGGCTTCTATGCATTTACGATGCCGTTTTTTAATTAGAAGCCGTATCGGGGTCGGTATCTTCGCCCCAGAGCATATTTTTCCGCAGCTCCTCGCCGACGACCTCCATTTGATGCTTCGCAAGCTGCGCACGTTTGGCATTAAAGAAGGTACGGCCATTTTTATTCTCGGCAATCCACTTGCCGGCAAACACGCCGTCCTGAATATCGGTCAGCACGGCCTTCATATTCTTCTTGGTTTCCTCGTAAGGCAGGATACGGGTGCCGGAGACATATTCACCATATTCAGCGGTATCGGAGATGGAATAATTCATCATGGCGACGCCACCCTTATTGATAAGGTCAATGATAAGTTTCATCTCATGAATGCACTCAAAGTAGGCATTTTCCGGCGCGTAACCGGCCTCGACAAGCGTTTCAAAGCCGAGCTTCATGAGTTCCACGACACCGCCGCACAGAACAACCTGTTCACCAAACAAATCGGTTTCGGTTTCATCCTGGAAGGTGGTTTCCATAACGCCGCCCCGTGCGCTGCCGATACCGGCGGCATAAGCAAGACCAATATCATAAGCCTTGCCGGTAGCATTCTGTTCGACGGCCAGCAGGCAGGGCACGCCCTTTCCATTTACGTAGGTAGAGCGAACGGTGTGACCGGGACCCTTGGGCGCGATCATCAGGACGTCGACATTCGCGGGCGGAACGATTTGCTTGAAGTGGATATTGAAGCCATGAGCGAACATCAAAGCGTTCCCCGCTTCCAGGTTTGGCGCGATATCCTTTTCATAGACGGCGGCCTGTACCTCATCATTGACGAGGATCATAATGATGTCCGCCCACTTTGCGGTTTCGGGCACCGACTGAACCTTCAGGCCGGCCTTTTCGGCTTTATCCCAGTTTTTGCTGCCGGGCCGCAGACCGACACAAACATCGCAGCCGGATTCCTTCAGGTTGAGCGCGTGCGCGTGACCCTGGGAGCCGTAACCAATGATGCCGATTTTCTTGCCATTGAGCTTATTCAGGTCACAATCCTTTTCATAATACATTTTTGCCATATTCGTATTCCTCCTTCAATTTGCTGTCGTCATATATTGTGCTACGCCCTCTTTCAATGGCGATAGTACCGGTTTTAGCGATTTCCAGAATACCGAAATCCTGTAACATATCGATCAAAGCCCTGTGTTTCTCCTGGCTTCCAAACACCCAGATGGTCAGACAGGAACGGTCGACATCAATGACCTTAGCGCGAAAGATGTTAACGATCTGGATAATCTCATCCCGTGCGGAGCGTTCCTCCGCCCGGACTTTAATCAAGGCGATTTCCCGGCGAATACAACTGTTTTCGTCCAGAATTTTCACAGCCTTGACCGGAAGCAGCTTCCGGCATTGCGCGGCGATTTGTTCAATCATGAGTCCGTCGCTGAAAAGCTCAATGGAGATGCGGACAATCCCAGGCTTATCCGTAGCGCCGGAGACGATGGACTCAATATTGTAGCCCTTCCGGGAGAACAGCCGGGACACCTGACTCAAAACGCCGTACACATCCTCCACCAGCAGGCAGAGGGTATAGAGCTTCCGCTCCGAATTCATCGTTTGTTTCATACGCAGCGCCTCCCTCAGCTCAACAGAAAATCCGTAATGCCCGCCCCGGCGGAGACCATCGGGCGAACCATTTCGTCGATGTCCAGCACACAGTCAATCACCGCGCCGCGGCCGCAGCCCAGCGCCTGCTCCAGCGCCGTCTCCATTTCCGTCCGGGTGGAGACGCGGAAGCCCTGCAAACCGTAAGCCTCCGCCAGCTTCACGAAATCCGGGCCGCGATTCAGGGTGGTTTCGGAGTAACGTTTTTTATAAAGCAGGCTTTGCCACTGGCGGACCATTCCCAAAGTACCATTATTGAAAACGACGGTAATCACAGGCAGGTTGTAATATTGAACGGTCGCCAATTCGTGGCAGTTCATACGGAAGCAGCCGTCGCCTGTGATATGCAGGACGCGTTTTTCCGGATTGCCCATCTGTGCGCCGATGGCTGCGCCCAATCCAAAGCCCATCGTGCCGAAGCCGCCGCTTGTGAGGAGCTGTCCGGGATAATCGAAGTGCAGGTATTTGATGGCCCACATCTGATGCTGACCCACGTCGGTGGCAACAATGGAGTCGCCGGGGGCTTTGAGATGAATCACGTCCAGAATCTGCTGGGGTGTCAGGACGGCGCTTTCCTCCGCAACGGAGGGCGCACGGAGTGGAAGAATCTGATTTTTCCAGGCGTCATGTTTGTACTGCGGAAGCTTTTCGTTCAGCATTTCCAAAACCTTCCGAGCTGACCCGATGATGTGATGGTCCGTCAGGACATTCTTGTCAATTTCGGCCCGGTCAATATCGATCTGGACGATTTTCACCTGTTTCGCGAAGGCGGCCGGGTTGAGAGCCACGCGGTCGGAGAAGCGGCAGCCAACGGCGATAAGCAAGTCACAGGTATCGCAGGCCATGTTGGACGCCCTGGACCCATGCATTCCGATCATACCGGTGGTAAGGGGATGACTTCCGGGGAATCCTCCGCCGCCCATAACGGTAATGGCAACCGGCGCGTCCACTTTTTCGGCAAATTCCCGGAATGCCTCATGCGCGCGGCTCCGCACCACGCCGCCGCCGCAGATCAGCAAAGGACGTTCCGCCGCCGCGATCATGTCCAGAAGGGTGTCGACGTCCTGACGGTCCGGCTCCGGGTTTTTCAGACGGCTTACGCTCAATTCCCGTACGCCGTCGCAATTCCGGTTGTCCCTCCAGGGAACGAATTCATAATCAATGAGCTGATCCGGCGCAGTGACGTTTTTCAGGAAATCGATCAAAACCGGCCCAGGCCGTCCGTTGGCAGCGATGGCGAACGCCTGCCGCATTACTCCGGGAATGTCCTGGGCGTTGCGGACGAGAAAGGCCGCCTTGGTAATCGGCATGGCAATGCCGGTGCTGTCGACCTCCTGGAAGGCGTCGCGCCCCAGGAGGCTTTCGCCAACATTGCAGGTGATAAAAACCACTGGAGAGGAGTCCAGATGCGCTGTGGCAATGCCTGTGGTGAGGTTGGTCGCGCCGGGTCCGGACGTCGCAAAACAGACGCCGACTTTTCCCGTCGAACGGGCATAACCGTCAGCGGCGTGGGCCGCGCCCTGTTCGTGCGCCGTGAGGACGTGATGGATTTTGTCGCGGTAGTTGTAGAGTTCGTCGTAGACGTTCAGAATCGTGCCGCCGGGGTAGCCAAAAATAGTGTCTACCTCCTGTTCCAACAAACATTCCATGATCGCTTTTGTCGCTGGGATTTTCAAAGCACATTCCTCCTTTTCCAAATTCGGAAGGTTTTCCAGTCCGGACGGTAAACGAAAAAAATCCGTGGCCCTTTGTCGGGTCACGGACGTTGCTTCCTTCAGGATGACGACCGCCAGCGGCCGTCATCGCTCTGTTAAAATCCGGCGCTTGCAGTCAAATTTATGCATGACCAAACACATTATTCTTTTTCCGGACAAAAATAATTCGTACCAGAGCCAGAATAATGTTCAGAGCCAGAATGCTGTTGACCGCAGACGACGTGAACATAGTTACCTCCGCTGTCGCCGCCCCGCCGAACCGCGGCGGTGGTAGGACAGTCTTACTAAGTTGTGCTTTATTATACAGACCAGCGAACCAAATGGCAACAAAAAAATGAACTTTTTCGTATATTCCGGCGCTTTGCACAAAAGCAAAAACAGTTTGTCTTACGTTTTTATTGCAATACGCACATGAACAGAAAGCGGTTAAAGAGGGAAAAATTTTTTTGAAAAAAAGTGTAAGAAGGGGTTGACAAAAAAGAGTGGAATCTGGTATACTTATCATTGCCCGCGGTGAGTGGGCAATGATGGCGGCATAGCTCAGTTGGCTAGAGCATACGGTTCATACCCGTAGTGTCCCCGGTTCAAATCCAGGTGCCGCTACCAGATTTCATGGAGCGCCAGAAGGCGCTTCGTGAAATCCCGTTCATTGCATCTTTTGTTTCCCGTTCCCCTGAATCTACAAAAATTCGCAGATTTTTGTGGGAAGGAGGAAAGGTGTGGGTATGTAATTCCCGCTAAAGATGGGAATGGAACGGAATAAGTTTCTTTGATGCCCGGCCCGTTGGTCAAGTGGTTAAGACACGGCCCTTTCACGGCTGTAACATGGGTTCGAATCCCGTACGGGTCACCATCCCATAAGACGCCGTGGTGTACGGCGCCTTATGGGACCGCAAAATCAAATATGGCAAATGGAGGCTTAGCTCAGCTGGTTAGAGCGCATGCTTCACACGCATGAGGCCACTGGTTCGAGTCCAGTAGTCTCCACCACGGGAACCCCTGAAACTGTAATGGTTTCAGGGGTTCCTTGTCTTATCTTTGAGCTGTTTTCCCTTTAGTTTCCCTTATCAGCCGGAAACACTCTCTATAAACTTCTGCATCCGCTCCGTGCTGTCCCGCTTCATTTGGTCCGTCACATGTCCATAGACATCAAGGGTAAAGGCAGCTGTAGCATGGCCCAAATTTCCTTGAACCGTCTTGATATCGTCTCCACTTTTGATTGCAGCAACAGCATAGCTATGCCCTTACGGTATAATAAGGACAAATTAGAAAAGCCCCTGTTTGCAAGGGTTTCCGGATTTGTTCTCATTCTTTTCCTACTCAAAGCATCGTTGTTTTCGGGGACACGGGAAGCGGGCTGCATGAAGTCATTTCATATTAAGGACAAAAATTTGAACGATATGCAAAGTGCCTTGCCGACATTACCAGACTCGGGAACTGGCCATCATTGAGTATGGTGGTAAGAACTATTGTTACACCGTCCGATTTCAAAATCCTGATGGACGAACTGCAAAGCGTCCAAGGCATGGAGTTTTACATGGTTTCTCAAATCCTACGCCTATAATCACTGCGATGATCTGAGTGGCCTCAATATGGACCTCGTGAACGGAGAACTGCTTTTCCTCCAAGACGAACTACGGGTTAACATGGACCGACCTATAGATGTGCAGGACTTTATTTCGTATTTGTCCCGCGTCATCGTGGAGGTCAGCCGCCTATGGAAAGGGACCGCCAGGTAGTCCAGATGGCAAAGGGGCATTTTATGATTGTTCCAGCAGAATAGAAGTCCTTGGTTCAGATGAGTATCATGATCTCTACTGACCAAGAACCACCATGGAACATAACAGAGAGAACTATGATCTGGTCGGGTGTAGAGATATCTATGTAAGAACCGATGCATAGCACCATCAGAAAAACTTTACTAATAGAGCTGATTTCGTGCTATTCGGCAGGCAGAACCAAAAGAAATGACAGCTCTCTGCGTGGCAGCTGTATCAAAATAAGACTAAGCGCCTATTCGCAAAGAATCACAGATGGACAGGAATGGGCTTTCTCCAATGAATTATGACGAAAGAAGAGCAGCTGCAAGAAAGATAGTTAGCGGCTTTTTCTCAAAACGAACCAATAGTTTTTGGAGTCGGTTCAGGAAGAGATGGGGCGGCCTCAATGCCCAAGCGACGGGCATGAAAATCTGGATTTATTTCCAATTCCTTTTTGCTCTATACCCTGTATGTGTATACCTATGACACGATTAGAAAAATGTATAGTTACTCCAAATCGTTCCATTCCCCACTAACAGCCTCTAAGTGGCTTGCTAAGTAAGACGTTCAGCCTTTGTTTAGACGTTGGCTCCGCTGTCATTCACCGCCATATGTTGGCCTCCGGACATTTCGTCGCTGGTTCCCGCGCTCTGTTCGGGAAGCAGCAGAAACCGTCAACCAACACATTGCCCAGGAATTTATAGCCTGCGCTGATGAACCATACCCAGTGTAGCGGAGATGAAAAAACCGTTCGGCGCGTATACAACGCCGAACGGTTTTCCTTTTCCTGCGAATTCCCTCAACTGTAAACGAAGCCGCAGAAAACCATTGTTGCGGACAATCCGTTGTGTCGTTTTCAGAATTTGCTCTCCATCATAGACAGTGGGAGCCTCTTGAAAGCGCCTGCATCCAATGCCGGAATCGCATTGGACCGTGATCTCCAATCCATGGCAAAACGCCGGAAAATCGACATATTATCCGAATTTGCGAATATAAGCCGTTTCCGTATCATGGGAAAGGAGGAAATACGCAGGCTCCGGTTTTTCCGCCAGGGCCAGCTGCTTTTGTACGCTGTCGTAGAAAGCAAAATGATCGGTTGTGAAACGGCCCGTCAGGTGGGGAACGGAATGGTCCGGGGTAATCGAAATCACCGTTCCATCCATTAAAGTCATTTGGTTCATATCAGCAAACATACAATACCGCGTTGCCGGATTGTCGCCGGTAATGACATAACGTCCCTTGGCGGTCGGCACAACAATCGTCTGTCCACCTCTGGAATGACCGGGGGTGAGATAGAGCTCCAAGCCATTAGACAGCCTCAAATCTCCGTCCACGAAAATAATCCGTTTTATCTTTGCCAGCCGGGCGGGCGTGTCCGGAAAATAGTCTTTACGCGCCCGCTGGAACGGATAGGGGTTTTGCATATTGTCATACTCTGCTTTTTGAATGTAGGTAACTGCATTCGGAAATGTCAGCGCCAATGATAAAATGACAGAAAACGCCGAGGAAAAAATGTAGGTTT
>CANDBG010000040.1 GCA_947382875.1 uncultured Oscillibacter sp.
GAGGTCCCGCATGGCCGTCGAAACGGCGGCAATCCGTTCCTCGTTGAGGTTGGCAATCAACAAGTCCACCGCCTTGAATTCAATCGCTTTCCGGAACTCGGTAAACTGTATGAAGGCTTCCTCCGAAATATCGCTTTTTTCGTAATCAATCACGTCCTGGCGTTTTTTCGGAGCCTTGACAATGGAACCGACTCCCTGCCGGGTGATGATCAAGTCATTTGCCTGAAGTTTATGCAGGGCTGCCCGTACGCTGACACGGCTGGCCTCAAACATCTCGCAAAGCTGTTTTTCCGACGGGAGCTTTTGCCCCGCGCCCCACCGGCCATCTGAAATTCTCTCTAATATTTTATTATAAATTTCATCGCTGATTAAAAGTCTTCCTTCAATATAATCCATTTTGTTTCCCTATCTGTTTACTCTCTATTTATAAAATTTAGTATACCATCTTTCCGGCAACGGATTCAATAGCCTTTTTCCACAGTTTTTGCCCTGATTTTTGTGAATTATACCATTCCCTCCAAATTGACAGAAAGCAGCCGTCCGGCCAGACGGTCCGCGTGGAAAATTCCGCATTTTTTATGCTTTTTGACAGCAAATGTTTGACGTAAAGGGAAAAATTTGCTATGATAGGAAAAGCAATCCATTGGAAACTGGAAAAGGAGTCATGTAAACGAATGAAACGTCTTGTTCAACGGATCCTGAGCTGTGCGCTTTGCTGCGCCATGTTATTATGTACCATTCCCGCCGCTTCGGCGGCCGACCTGTCCGACGACTTCTGGGCCAGGGAGGACATTCAACGCTGTATGGACCTCGGCTATATCTACCCGGAAAGCGACGGCAGCTTCGGCGTGGGAAAAGAGGTCACACGGGCGGAGTGCGTGGTGTTGCTCTGCCGTTTTTTCGGGTGGAAATCGACGGTCCCGGCAAACCAGATTTTTGAGGACGTTCCGTCAGACGCCTGGTACGCCGGCGAGATAGAGACCGCGCTTCAGCAGGGCGCAATTGCCGCCATCAGCAGCACCTTCCGTCCCGACGAGAGCATCACCCGGGAGGATATGGCCGTCATGCTGGTGCGGGCTTTGGGCTATGGCGCGTTTGCGGGTCTTACCCAACAGTTTCGCAAAACCTTTTCGGATGTAAAGTCCAACACGGGTTATATCTCCGTTGTTTACGGGCTTGGACTCATGGACGGAACCACTGCCTCCACCTTTTCCCCGGAGTCTCCCGTCACCCGGGAACAGGCGGCAGTGATTCTCATGCGGATGCATAAAAAGCTCCGGGAAGCCACGCCGAGTCATTCCGGCATTATTTCTTCTGCAAAAAGCCTGCCCGACCTTTCCGGTTTTGAGGCGGTCGCGATTTCTGCAAGCCGTCTGGCCTACAACGGCCTGCCCCAGCTGACGCCGAACATGGAGGATGCTGAGGTCGCCCGTGCGCGGGAGGCGGCGAAGTTCGCCGGAACGCCTCAGCTGCTGCACGTCGCCGGCGGCGCGTACCAATTCCGGGAGGGCAACGCCGCGGACCTTGCCGCTGTGCTTCTGGAAGCCGTGGAAGCGGACGATTATGACGGTGTTTTTCTGGAAATCTCCGGACTGACTTCCACCCCCCAGCGCAACGAGCTGACCACCGCGGCGGAGCTCCTGCGGGAGGGTCTTGGTACGAAAATTCTGTATATTGCAGCGGAGGCCCCCACTTTGCCGGGAGAGCTTCCGGGCTACGATTACGCCGCCCTGGGCGAAATTGCAGACCGCCTGGTTTTAACGATTGAATCCCCCGTGGAGACCATCGGGGACCTGACCGCCGCGCCTCTGGAACCTCTGGAGGAAACCTATTACAGCCTCAGCCAGATGCGGGATCTGGTGGATGCGGACAAGCTGTCGCTGATGATCACATCCACCGGTTCCGCCTGGGGCGAGGGCATCCACGGCGAAACGCTGACCGGTGAAGAAATTGAGTCGATCCTGGCCGACCGTTACACCCACAGTTTTTACTCCAGCCGCTATGCCTGCGCCTATTTGGAAGGCGAATGGCTCGATACGCCAGTTACGGTGTGGTATCTGAACGGACAAGCCATCGAAGAACGAACCCAGCTGGGACGTCTGTTCAACGTGGAACAGCTCTGCGTCCGGGAGCTTGACCAGGCGCTTCCGGAGCTTTTGGAGTCTCTTCCCTGACTGGAAAACGGGCGCATTTGCGCCCGTTTTTTGCTGCGGCGCGTTTTCGACGGAAATCCGTCCCCGGAATCCCCTTGCGTTTTCACAGATTTCATCTTGAAAACGCGGCGTATCTCTGTTATAGTATATGGAATTATTCGCCCTTTTGCTTCGCTTGCGAGGAGTATGGAAATGCGGATAAAAGCTTCAATGCTGCCTTCGGAAGAAGGAAAGGCCCCCTGGACGTCCGTTTTGAGCGGATATATTGAACAATTTGATCAAAATTGGTCGAAACAGCTTCGTCCTGCGGGCAAAAAAGACCTGAACCGCCTGGAAACCTTCCTCTCTTGTGGGAGAAGCCAGTTGTTTACACATGAAAAAAGCATTTCAGGTGGACGATTGCACCTGCCAGACGAATACAGATCGTTTTTGGAATTTGCCGGAGGCAGCGGCTGTGAATTTGAGACGCCTGATTACTGGATTCATTTTTACCAAATATCGGATGTATTGAAATATTTCGACGCAGAAAGTGACTATGCCTTAATTGGAAGTTTAGGCGTGATTGATACAAATGGTCTGCTCATTGATTTGCAGCAGGAAGCAAATGCGCCGATTCTTGAAGACCTTCCGGGTGAGCAGGTATTTCTTTCTGACAGCATAAAAAACCTGCTCTTTTGTGGGGCGTATGTACAATATGGTGTAAAGCAGTTCTTAAACCGCATTGCTGCAAAACCTTCCGCTGACTCAAGTTTTCAGTTTAATCCATGCTGCCGAGATGCTGCTTCATATAAATTATGTCAGCAAAGTTACCGGTTTTGGCTCACTCAATTATCGGAGGTTCTTCAAAAAAATCATTATGAAAGGCAGTGGTTCAGCACATCCATTTGCGAAATTTGGCAAAAGGATGATGGATGTTGTATCTTATCGCAGAATACAGATTGTGACGGCCTGTATGATACAGTTGTCATTGATCTGTTTGGATTGGAAAAAACAAGCAATATAGACTTTTTAATCTGGCTCAAGGAGAACCAGTGGGCAACGGAAACGTGCTGACTTTATTGAAAACCGGCAGGGAGGTGGAGAGATGTACCTAAAGGCATTGGAAATACAAGGATTTAAGTCCTTTCCGGACAAAACGGTTCTGAATTTCGCCGGCGATGTGACGGCCATTGTCGGACCAAACGGGTCGGGCAAGTCCAACATCTCCGACGCCCTCCGCTGGGTTATGGGCGAGCAGAGCGCCAAGGGACTCCGGGGCGCAAAAATGGAAGACGTGATTTTCGGCGGCACCGAAAAACGCGGCCCGGTAGGCTTCGCGCAAGTGACGCTGCTGCTGGACAATACCGACCACATCTTCCCCGCCATGGAGGAGGCTGAGGTGTCCGTCACCCGCCGCTACTACCGCAGCGGGGAAAGTGAATACTACATCAACCGGCAGTCCGTCCGCCTGCGGGACGTGACGGACCTGTTCCTGGATACCGGCCTGGGCCGGGAGGGCTACTCCATGATCGGTCAGGGTAAAATCGACGAAATTCTCTCTACCCGCAGCAGCGAACGCCGAGAGGTCTTCGAGGAAGCGGCGGGCATTTCCCGTTTTCGTCACCGGAAGGAGGAGGCCCAGCGCAAACTGGAACGCACCCAGGAAAATCTGGTCCGGATCAATGACAAAATCGCGGAATTGGAGCTGCAGGTCGGGCCGCTGCGGGACCAGTCGGAAAAGGCGAAAAGATATCTCATTCTCCGGGATGAACTGCGTCTTTTGGAAATCTCCGTCTGGCTGGAAAATCTGGACGAGCTGAAAGCCGCGGCGCGGCAGGTCGAGCTGGACTTCCACGCGGCGGAGGCCGCCCGGGACGAAGCCCGCGGCGCGTTGGACGCCCTCTACGCCGAGGGGGAACGGATTGGCGAACAGATGCGGGAAAAAGACATGGAGGCCGAGCGCGTCCGGAAGGAAACCGCCGAACTCGACGGACAGTCCAAAGAACACACTGCCGCTGTGGCGGTGCAGGAGAGCAACATTGCCCACCATCAGGAGAACATCCAACGCGCCCAGGCGGAGTTGGTGGAAAGCGACAGCCGGGCCGGCGGACTGGCAAAGCAGTCGGCGGAGCAGGAGGCCCACGCCGCCGCGCTGGATGCCCGCCTGCAGCAGCTGAACGCAGAATTGGATATGCTGATGGACCGTGCCCGCGAGGCCGCTGTTCAGGCGGACGGACGGCAGTCGGAAGCGGAATCTCTGCGGGCCAAGGAAGCCCTTGCCGCCGCCGCCATCGTGGACGCCCGTACGGAAGCCGCCGCACTGTCGGCGGAAAATGGCCAGCTGGAAGCGCGAAAAGCCGTCGTGGAGGCGGACTGCGCGGCGCTGGAGTCCCAGCGGCAGGAGGCGGAACAACTGGCAAAGGAAACCCGCCGCGCCCTCGAAGACGCCCGGGAGGAAGCCCAGGCCGCCGCGAATGTTATCGCGGGCCGGGGCCTGCGGATGGAGGAGCGGGAGCGTCGGGCCGCCGCCGCGTCGGAACGCCGCGTGAAGCTGACCATGGACGCGGGCGCTCTGGAAAATCGTATCCGGCTCTTGTCGGAGATGGAACGGGAATATGAAGGCTTTTCCAAGGCGGTAAAGCTGGTTTGTCAAAACCGTCTGCAAGGAATTCACGGTCCCGTGGCGGGTCTGATGAAAACGGACGCGCAATACAGCCTGGCAATTGAAATTGCACTGGGCGCGGGACTGCAAAACATCGTCGTCGACCGGGAGGAGGACGCAAAAGCGGCCATCCAGTTTCTCAAGCGCCGGGAGGCCGGACGGGCAACGTTCCTGCCCCTGACGGCTATCCGGGGCGAAGAGCTGCGGCAGAACGGCGTGGAAAATGAGCCGGGGTTCATAGGAATTGCTTCCCGTCTGATCCGCTTTGACGAACACTACCGGAACATTTTCCAAAATCTGTTGGGCCGTACGGTAATCGTGGAGGACCTGGACGACGGTATTTCCATTGCCCGAAAATACCACAACGCGTTCCGCATCGTGACGCTGGACGGTCAGATCATGAACCGGGGCGGCTCCATGACGGGCGGCTCCACCTCCCGCAGCGCAGGCGTGTTGAGCCGTGCGGCGGAGCTGGAAACGCTTCACAAAAAATCCGCCGCGATGCAGCAGGCTCTGGACGCCGCAAAACAAGAGGAGGAAACCATACAGCGGGAGCTGACGGCCGCCCGTTACGAGATGGAGACAGCCGAGGCGCAGCGGCGTCAGGCGGAAGATGAAGTCCTGCGTCTGGAAGGCGAAAAAAACCATTATGTCTTGCAGCTCCAGGCCCTGCAGGCCAATCTGGATGCCTCGGGTTCCGAACGGGACGCCCTGACGGAACGTCTTGCGGCCAACGCCCGCCACGCGGCGGAAATCGAGGCGCAGATTGCGGAACAGGAGGCCCGGGCCGCGTCGTACCGGGCGCAGGCCGCCGCCGCGCTGAGCGGTCAATCCGAACTTCTCGACCGCGCGGGGGCGCTTTCGGAGGAAGTGACGGGCAAAAAAGAGGCCCTCGCCGCCCTGAACGCTGAACGGGAAGCGACCTTCCAGCGGGCAGGAGACCTGCGGCGTCTGGCAGAGGACCTGACGGGAGACCGGGAGCAAAAGGAGGAAAAGCTCCAATCGTACCAGTTGAGCATTGAGGCGGCAAAGCGGGAGATTACCCGTCACAAGGAGGCCGCCGCCGCGCTGGACTGGCGGAGTCAGGCGTGTCGGGAACATCTGTCGGTGCTGAACGACGAAAAAATCGCGCTGGAAGCCCAGCGTACTGCAAAAAATAAAGCCAGTCAGGAGATGAACGAAAACCTTCTGAATCTGGAACGGTCCGCCTCCCGATTGGAACAAAAATTGGCGGCGTCGGCTTTGGAGGAAAAGCAGATTATTGACCGCCTCTGGGAACACTACGAGCTGAGCCGCAGCGACGCCGCCGCCCAGCGAATGGAGCTGGAAAGCGTACCGAAGGCCGTCCGCCGCATTGGCGAGCTGAAACGGGATATCTCCGCCCTCGGCACGCCAAACCTGGGCGCTGTCGAGGAGTTCGAACGGGTAAACGCCCGCTACACGTACCTGTCGGACCAGCGCAGCGACGTGGAAACCGCCAAAAAAGAGCTGGAAGCTATCATTGAAGATATCACCGGCGAAATGACGCGTATTTTTGCGGAACAGTTCCGTCTGTTGTCCGAGAGCTTCCAGACGACCTTTACGGAGATGTTCGGCGGAGGCGAGGCGCGTCTGGAGCTGGAAGACGAAGCTGATATTCTGAACTGCGGTATTGAAATCAAGGCGCAGCCGCCGGGGAAAACATTGAAAACCATTTCGCTGCTCTCCGGCGGAGAAAAGGCGTTTGTTGCAATTGCGCTGTATTTTTCGATTCTGAAGGTGCACCCGACGCCCTTTTGTGTTATGGACGAAATCGAGGCCGCCCTGGACGACGTGAACGTCACTCGTTACGCCCGTTATATGCGTCAGCTGGCAGACAAAACGCAGTTTATCGTCATCACCCACCGCCGCGGCACCATGGAGGAAGCGGATGTCCTCTATGGCGTAACCATGCAGGAACGGGGCGTAAGCAAGATTCTGACGATCAATCTGAACGATATGGCCCAGGAGTTGGGGATTGAGTAAGCGGACCGCCAGCAATTTCATTACGAGAATTCGGAGACGGAACATGAAAAAATCGACCCTTTACCGTTGGACCGCTCTATCGACTGCCTCATTTTTTGCCGTGCTTTTCTGCATCATTTTCTGTGCGGCGGGAAGCCTGGCCTTTTGGAACGGCTGGATGTATTGGCTGGTATTTTGCGTTTCAACCACCCTGATTACCATTTACTTTTTGCAGAACGACCCGGCGCTGATCGAACGGCGCATATGTCCGGTCGAAACCAGGCCCGTGCAAAGGATCGGGCAAAGCGCGGCGGCGATTCTTTTCCTGGGCGGCACGGTTTTTCTGCCGTCATTGGCTTACCGTTTCGGATGGTCCTCACTTCCTCCATGGATTTCCATTTTTGGCGCAGTTGCAGCGGCAGCGGGATTTGCAGTCGTATTTCTCGTTTTCAACGTCAATTCCTTTGCGTCGCGCGCCGTGGAGCATATGGCAGGACAGCAGGTCATTTCTGCCGGGCCTTATTCGGTTGTCAGGCACCCTATGTACAGCGGCGCGGTTCTCGTCATTTTTGCAACCCCCTTGGCGCTTGGTTCCTTATTCGGGCTGATTCCGGCGGCGCTGCTCGTCCTGGTCATTCTGCTGCGGATTTATGATGAGGAAAAAATGCTTAAATCGGAATTGACCGGATATCAGGAATATTGTGAAAAAATCAAATTCAAATTAGTGCCCTATGTGTGGTAGCGGACACGTTGCCAACGCAAAAAACGAAATCAGATTCGGGAGGATACCATGGGTTTTTTTGACAAGCTGAAAAAAATTACTACCAATCTGTTCTCCACCTTCACGGAGGCGGACGAGGCGTTTTATGAGGAACTGGAGGAAACGCTCATTCTGGCGGACCTGGGTATGGAAACCGCCATTGAGACGGTGGAAAAGCTGCGGGAAAAGGTCCGCAAGGAAAAGCTGCGGGACCAGGAGGAGGTCAAGACAGCCCTGCGGGAAGTTCTGGTGGAAGAACTGAACGTAGGCACCACCGAGCTGAATGTTTCCACATCTCCCGCCGTGTTTCTGTTCATCGGCGTGAACGGCGTGGGCAAAACCACTTCCATCGGCAAACTGGCTCGTCTGCTGATGATGGGCGGCAAACGGGTCATGCTGTGCGCGGCGGATACGTTCCGTGCGGCGGCGGCGGACCAGCTGCAAATCTGGGCGGAACGCGCCGGATGCGAGATCGTCCGGCAGCACGAGGGAGCCGACCCCGGCGCTGTGCTGTTCGACGCCTTGCAGGCGGCAAAGGCCCGGGGCGTGGACGTGGTGCTGTGCGACACCGCCGGACGCCTGCACAACAAGGCAAACCTGATGGCTGAACTTTCCAAGCTGTCAAAAATCATCGACCGGGAGTGTCCGGGCGCGGCGCGGGAAACGCTTCTGGTTCTGGACGCCACCACTGGTCAGAACGGACTCACACAAGCCCGTACATTCAAAGAGGCGGCGGGCCTGACGGGAATCGTCCTGACGAAGCTCGACGGCACCGCCAAGGGCGGCATTGCCGTAGCGATTGCAAAGGAATTGGGCGTACCGGTAAAGCTGGCGGGCGTCGGCGAAGGCATTGACGACCTGCGTCCCTTCGATTCGGAGGAATACGCCCAGGCGATTATCTGAAAAACATCAAACAACCCCTTGGAAAACGAAAGAAGGATTGATATAATATGGTACGGGAAGACGGTCGGGCGGCAGCCGAGCTGCGGTCTGTCAGAATCACAACGGATTTCATCAAATTTGCAGAGGGAAGCTGTCTGATTGAATGCGGAGACACAAAAGTTCTGTGCTGTGCCAGCGTGGAAGACCGCGTACCGCCGCACGTCCCCTACGGCGAAGGCTGGATTACGGCGGAATACTCCATGCTCCCCCGGGCAAACCGGGAACGCAGCCGCCGGGACGTGGCGAAGCTGAAGCTCTCGCCGCGGAGCGCGGAAATTCAGCGTTTGATTGGACGTTCCCTCCGGGCGGCGGTGGACATGAAAAAGTTAGGTGAACACTGCATCACCATTGACTGCGACGTTCTCCAGGGCGACGGCGGAACCCGTACGGCATCCGTAACGGGCGGGTTTGTGGCGTTGGCGCTGGCCTGCCGGAGACTCGTGGAGGACGGTGAACTTGCCGCAACGCCTATCCGTCACTATGTCACCGGCGTTTCCGCCGGAATCGTCGACGACACCGCGCTGCTGGACCTGCGGTACAGCGAGGACAGCCGCGCGCAGGTGGACCTGAACTGCGTCATGAACGAGCTGGGCGAGCTGATCGAAATTCAGGGCACCGGCGAAGGCCGTTCCTTTACGCCCGCTGAACAGCAGGAGCTGGTTCGCCTCTGTCTGAAAGGCGGTAAGGAACTGCTTGCTGTTCAAAAACAAGCCTTGGGAGGAAGTTACTGATGTCGGAAAAATTTGTCCTGGCTACCCATAACCCGAAAAAGCTGGAAGAAATGCGTGAAATTCTTTCGCGTCTGGGCGTGGAGGTGGTCAGCCCCGCGGATGTGGGCGCAGAGATCGAGGTGGAAGAAACCGGAAGCACCTTTGCGGAAAATGCGATGCTGAAAGCAAAAGCCATCAGCGAAGCCGCCAAACTGCCCGCCATTGCGGATGACTCCGGCCTATGTGTGGACGCCCTGAACGGTGGTCCAGGCGTGTATTCGGCCCGCTACGGCGGCGAGGAGCTGGACGACCGCGGACGCTATATGCTGCTGCTGAACAATATGCGCGGTCAAACCACGCGGGCGGCGCATTTCGCCTGTGCGATTGCGTGCGTGTTCCCGAATGGCGAAACGTTGACGGCAGAGGGGCGCTGCGACGGCGCGGTTGCCTTTGCGCCCATCGGCACGGGCGGTTTCGGCTACGACCCGGTATTTCTGGTTCCGGAGAAGGGCAAAACCTTCGGCCAGCTGTCCCCGGAGGAAAAACACGCCATTTCCCATCGCGGCAAGGCTCTGGCGGCATTTGCGGAAAAATTGGGAACTTATCTGGGCCGCTAAACGTCCAAAGGGGGGACGGTCATGTTTCATTACAGCGAAGAGGCCGAGGCGTATCTGGCAGAGCTGAACGGTGTGAAATTTCTGTGTGAGGAGCCTTCGGAGGAACTGACTGAATGGGCGGAAATCCTCGCGGCGAACTACAAGGAACGTTTGCCTGTTCTGGCGGCGTTTATGCGAAAAGAGCTGGACGGCGTCTATGGCCCTCTTACCGCGGAGGAGCTGGCCGCCGGCCTGGGCAGGCCCCAGATCGACCTGGAACGGAGCTGCGTGACCTACCTGGATCAAAAATTTGACGACCATATTCTGGAAGTGGAGTTTGAGGGCGACCTGGAAACATTCCTCTATCTCTCCACGGACGGCTGACCATCTCTCATTTCAAAAAGAAAGGCTGTGCGGAGGCGAAGAAATGTGCTTCCGCCGGGAACGCTATGGATCTAACAAGCGCACAACGCGCCCAGCTGCGGGCGCTGGCGAACGGAATCGACACGATTCTGCAAATCGGCAAGGACGGTCTTGGCGAAAACCTCATTCAGCAGGCGAACGAAGCGCTGGAAGCCCGGGAACTCATCAAGGGCCGGGTTCTGGACAACAATCTGGAATTTGATGCCCGTACCGCCGCCCAGGCCCTGGCAAAGGCCACCCGAAGCGAGGTAGTGCAGGTAATCGGAAGCAAATTTGTGCTGTATCGGGAAACGCATTCCAAACCGAAAGAAAAACGCATCGAACTGAAAAAGCCAAAAAAAGGCAGGGGCTGAACGCATGAAAACCGGCATATACGGCGGTACCTTCAATCCGCCGCACTTGGGACATATTACCGCGGCCCGCGCGGTATTTGAGCTGCTGAAGCTGGATAAACTTCTGTTGATCCCCGCCGGCGACCCGCCGCATAAGCAATTGCCGGCGGGCGCGCCGTCGAAGGAACAGCGCTTGCAGCTGGCCCGCTACGCGGCCGACGCCCTGGGCTTGGGCGACCGCGTGGAGGTTCTTGACCTGGAACTGCGCCGCACCGGAAAAAGCTACACCGCCGAAACGCTGGAAGAACTCTACCGGCAGTACCCGGGCAGCGAATTCTGGCTTTTGATGGGAACCGATATGTTCCTTACACTCCAGGCGTGGCACGAACCGGAAACGGTGCTGTCCATGGCAGGCATAGCGGCCTTTGGCCGCACCGAGACCGATACGGAAGAATTGTTTTCCGTTCAGCGGAGCTACCTCTATAAAACCTACCCGCAGGCGCGAATTTTTACGCTGACCATTCCCGGCGTGATTGACGTTTCATCCACCGAACTGCGGGACCGCCTTGCAAAAGGCGAAGGCGTAAATCTTCTTCCACCCGCCGTGTATGGCTACATCCTCCGGGAGGGGCTGTACGGCACACACGCCGACTTAAAACATCTTACGCTGGAACAGCTGCGTCCGGCGGCGCTGTCCTACCTGAAACACAAACGAATCCCCCACGTGCTGGGTACGGAACAGGAGGCGATCCGTCTGGCGGAACGCTGGGGCGGGGACGTGGAAAAAGCGCGTCGGGCCGCCCTCCTGCACGACTGCACCAAAAAACTCGATATGACACAGCAAAAAGAGCTGTGTGCACATTACGGAATCGAGCTGGACGCTCTGGAACAAACCGCCTTAAAACTTCTGCACGCCAAAACCGGCGCGGCAGTTGCGGCGGACGTCTTCGGCACAGACGACGAAATCACCAGCGCCATCCGCTGGCACACCACCGGACGCGCCAACATGACGCTTCTGGAAAAAATCATCTATTTGGCGGACTACATCGAGCCAAACCGGGACTTTCCCGGCCTGACGGAGCTGCGCCGGACCTGCTACGAGGATTTGAACGCGGGCCTGCTGATGGGCCTGGAAATGACCATTACGGAAATGGAGGAACGGGGGAATCCCGTACACCACGCCACCCTTGCGGCGCGGGACGCATTGAAAGGATAACACGACGGTGAAAAAAGAAAGCGGAAAACGTCTTGCGGGCGGGACGCCAAAAGCGCCCGATCCGCTCAAACCAAAGAAGAAGCGCCGTCTCACATGGCAGCAGATTGTTTTGATCATACTGATTGTGGTTCTGGCGCTGGCGCTGATTGGCACGCTCGTCTGGCGGAATACGTTCGTAAAGCCGGAGCTTCCGAACCGGACGCCGCCCGAAGCTAATTCGACCCAGTCCGGCGACACCACATCAAAGGAACCGGAAATTGACTATGGCGACGGCATTCGTCCCCGCGCGGACGGCGAACGCAAAAGCGCGGATTACTACACCATTCTGATCATCGGCCGGGACACCGGCGGCGGCGGCCTGACGGATACGCTTCTGCTGGCGAGCTACGACGTGACGAACCAAAAAGCGACCGTCATGTCGATTCCCCGGGATACCATGGTAAACGTCCCCTGGGACATTAAGAAGATCAACGGCGTTTATAACTACTATGGCGGCGGTGAAAAGGGCATCCAGCATTTGTACAAGGAAATTTCCCAGCTGGTGGGCTTCGAGCCGGACTGGAAAGTCGTTGTCGAGTGGGAAGCCGTGGGCGAAATTGTGGACGCCATGGGCGGCGTATACTTTGACGTGCCCCGGAACATGAACTATGACGATCCCCTGCAAGACCTCCACATTCACCAGACAAAGGGCTATCGTCTTCTGTCCGGCGACGATGCCATGCAGGTCCTCCGCTACCGGCACGACAACCGTGTAAACGGCGTTATGCCCGGTTATCCCGAAGGAGACCTGGGCCGTGTGAAAACACAGCAGGCGTTCCTGAAAGCCATGCTGGAGCAGCTTTTGCAGGTCAAAAACATGACCAAAATCGGGAATTTTATTACGGTCTTTCAGAACAACGTGGAAACCGACCTCACATTCCAGAACATTTTGTGGTTCGCTCAGCAGGCGATTTTCGGCGGTTTGGGAGTGGACAACGTGAATTTCCTCACCATGCCGAACTATGTCAAGGACGTATACAGCCGCACTACAGACCGTTCCACCAACGGCAAGTACACGACACAGAACTACGTCCTGCCCAATGCGAAGCAGCTTTTGGAAGTGGTAAACAGCGACCTGAGTCCCTTCAAGGAAGTTTTTACCATGTCTGACCTGGATATCATGTCGGTGAATTCAAACGGAAGCATTCGTTCCTCCACCGGCTACGTGGAGGACAAAGCCGCGGCGGCCCCGCCCGTCTACGTGACCAAACCGGCGGAAGAGGAACCTCCGGAGGAAGAAGATCCCGAAAATCCGCCGGAGGAGAATCCGGACGACCCGAACGCGCTCCCGACAGACCCCGGCAACACGAATCCCGACACCCCCACGCCGGACAATCCCGGCACGGGAACCCCGGACAATTCCGGCGCTGTCACCCCGAATCCTCCAAGCCAGCCGGAAGACACGAACCCTGGAACCACGGTCCCGCCGGTTACGCCGGCCCCGGAGGAAACGCCGGACCCCAATGAGACCACCGACCCGGTTACACCTCCGCCGGAACAGCCCGCAGAGCCTCCCGCCGAACCGGAACCGCCAGTAAACCCGGACATTATTTTCATTGAACCGCCGCCGGAATAAGCGGCAGCACATAAAAGAAAGCGAGGAATGAGTATGAACCCGAAAGAGTTGGCAATCATCGCGGCAAAAGCCCTGGACGGCAAGAAGGGAAAGGAAATTTCGGCCATTGAGATCACTGATCTCACCGCCCTGGCGGACTACTTTGTTATCGCCACCGGTTCCTCCAACACGCAGATCAACGCGCTGTGCGACGCAGTGGAAAAGGCCATGAAGGAGGAGGCGGGGGAAGTTCCGCTCCACCGGGAGGGCCATCGCGACGGCACGTGGGTTCTTCTGGACTACGGCTGTATTGCCGTTCATGTGTTCTCCCAGGAGGCCCGGGAATTCTATTCCCTGGAACGCCTCTGGTCCGACGGCAAAAAGTTAGACTTGAGCGCCGTCCTGACAGCGGACGGTTCTGCGGAAGCGTAAGGAAGACGAACGAAAGAGAGGACCGGTCATGCAAGTAAAAACAGACATTGAAATCGCTCAATCCTGCAAAATGCGGCCCATCACGGAAATTGCACAAGCGGCGGGCGTCGGCCCGGAGTACCTGGAACTGTATGGAAATTACAAGGCGAAAATTGACAGCCGTCTTTTGAAGGAGAGTTCCCGAGAGGACGGAAAGCTGATTCTGGTGACGGCGATCAACCCGACCCCGGCGGGTGAGGGAAAAACCACTACTACGGTCGGACTTGCGGACGCCCTGCGGCGTTTGGGCAAAAACGCGCTGGTTGCGCTGCGGGAGCCGTCTTTGGGACCGGTCTTCGGCGTCAAGGGAGGCGCTGCGGGCGGCGGCTACGCCCAGGTAGTGCCCATGGAGGATATCAACCTGCACTTCACCGGCGATTTCCACGCCATCGGCGCGGCAAACAACCTGCTGGCGGCGATGCTGGACAATCATATTCAGCAGGGCAATTCGTTAGGGATTGACGTAAAAAAAATCACGTGGAAACGCTGTGTAGACATGAACGACCGCCAGCTGCGGAACATTGTGGACGGCTTGGGGGGGCGGATGCAGGGCGTTCCGCGGGAGGACGGCTTTGACATTACAGTCGCCAGTGAAATCATGGCCGTATTGTGTCTGTCGATGGACATTCCGGACCTGAAAGCCCGCTTGGGCCGGATGGTTGCTGCATACACCTATGACGGCAAGCCGGTCACGGCCCACGACCTGAAAGCGGAAGGGGCGATGGCGGCGCTGCTGAAGGATGCACTAAAGCCTAATCTGGTACAGACGCTGGAAGGCACGCCGGCGTTTATCCACGGCGGACCGTTTGCGAACATTGCCCATGGCTGCAACAGCGTCATGGCTACGCGTCTTGCCTTGAAGCTGGCGGATTACGCGGTCACGGAGGCGGGCTTCGGCGCGGATCTGGGTGCGGAAAAGTTTTTGGATATCAAATGTCGTCTTGCGAATCTGCGTCCGGATGCAGTGGTCGTTGTGGCGACGGTTCGTGCATTGAAGAACCACGGCGGCGCACCCAAGACAAACCTGAACGAGGAAAACCTGGAAGCCCTGGAGCGTGGACTTCCGAACCTGCTCCAGCACATTGAGAACATCACGAAGGTATATGGTTTACCCTGTGTGGCGGCGCTGAACGCGTTCCCGACGGACACCCCGGCCGAGTTGGAACTGGTAGAGCGCAAATGTCGGGAGCTGGGCGTAAACGTTGCGTTAAGCGAAGTCTGGGCGAAGGGCGGAGCCGGCGGCGAAGCTCTGGCAAAGGAAGTTTTGTCTCTCTGCGAGCAGCCCAACGATTTCCGTTTTGCTTATGAGACAAACGCCAGCATTCCGGAAAAGCTGAACGCGATTTCACAAAGGGTTTACCACGCAGACGGCGCCGTATTGACGCCCGCGGCGCAGAAGCAGCTCACGGAGCTGGAAGCCTTGGGTTTCGGCGGTCTGCCGGTGTGCATGGCAAAGACGCAGTACAGCTTTTCGGACGACCCGGCGAAGCTGGGTGCGCCGAAGGGGTTCACAATTACGGTTCGGAACCTGAAAGTTTCGGCAGGCGCAGGCTTCATCGTGGCCCTGACAGGCGACATCATGACGATGCCGGGCTTGCCCAAGGTTCCGGCGGCGGAACGCATTGATATTGATGAAAACGGCGTAATTTCCGGTCTTTTCTGACCCTGCATTCAAAAAGCAAGAGCGTTTTCAAGTGCGAACTTGAAAACGCTCTTTTTGTTAAGTACGCCGGATTATTTTCCCAGGTAAGAGGGGTCAAAGCCGTAAGGCAGCAATTCTTTCAGAGGCAAAGCCAGTTCCGCACCATCCCGGTTCAGGCAGATGACCTCAATTTCCGGTGCGAATTCCATCAGCACTTGCCTGCAAACACCGCAAGGCACGCAGTAATTTTCGCTGCGTCCCGCCACGGCAATCCGCACGAAATCGGTATGTCCCTCGCTGACGGCCTTGCCTACGGCGACGCGTTCTGCGCAAAGCGTGGGAGAGTACCCGGCGTTTTCCACATTACAGCCGGTAAAAACACTTCCGTCGGCGCATTCCAGCGCAGCGCCTACGGGAAAATGGGAATAGGGCACATAAGCCCGGTCGAGCATGGCCGCAGCAGCGGCTTTCAATTCTTCACGGTTCATAAGGCTCCTCCTTTTGATTCAAAATTCACATCCAGTCGATTTCCCTCTGAGGCCGGACATTCACATCCATAATATCCTTTGCGTCATAGAATTGCAAGTACCGGTCACGGGAATGGCGCAGGGTTGTGCCATCCGGGTGCAGGCGGTCACAAATGACGGCGCAGATATCCTTTTTGATGTAGCTGAAGCTCTCGATTCCCACGGAGGCAAACACACGGAAGCCCTTGCTTTGCAAGTACTGGAAGGCGGGACCGGTATTTTTCCAATCGTTACCGTCGGGCCGTTCGCCGTGTGGATAGAAAAGGATGGTCGTTTCACCCACCAGACTGCCAACTTCGTCAAACCAACGTTCGGTATCCGCCTGAATTTTGGGCATATTGCCGCTGCCGAGGCGGATGTGTCCCCAGGTATGACTGCCGAAGGTCCAGCCGGTGCGCCGCAGTTCTTCGACGATAGGCTTCACGGCCTCCCGTTCTTTCTGGCGGGCGGCTTCTTTCGCGTCGTCCCAGCCGGTGGTGGTTGTCTGGGTACGATACCCCAGGATGCCCTCATAACCGGTCAGGCTCAGGCAGCCCTTTGCACCGAACGGAGAGAAGTCGGGATGTTCCTCAACGAACTTGTCCAGAATTGGGATTGCGTCCAAGTCACGGCTGACAACTTCGTTCCCGTCCGGGTCGATGCCCCAGGACCAGATTTTTCCATCCTCACCAATAATGAGTTTATAAGCGAAACCGTTTTCCAGCATATAGGGATAATAATTGGTATCATCGAAAGAGATAATCAGGGGTTTTTTTCCTTCCGGGAGGTAGAGGGTATTTCGGACCATTTTCGGCTGACCGTCTTCGCCGGCAGTTTCACTCCAAACGTCAGCGATGTCAACGAGGACATAGCCTTTGTCGTAGACGCTCTGCAAGATTTTGTTGTATTCGTCCACTGTGACCATGTAATCGTCGATTCCGTTTGCATCGCCGTCGCCGTCGAAAGCAAGTTCGGGGTAAGCGACGACGGGATGGAAGAAGAGATGCTCGACGATACCGTCCCAAGGGGCATAGGTCACGCCGTCGACACTGCCGCCCTCCGGTTCTTCGGCGGGGCTGCGGATTTCGTAGAACTCCGGCGGAGCAGGGTCTGGGGCTTTTTCGCCCTCAGCATCTTCAGATTTTTCGGACTCTTCGGGGTTTAGGGGTTCGTCGGTTTCGGGGAGATTTGCGGTGTCTGCGTTTTGGTCATCACCGGAGGTATCCGGCGCTTGCGAAGCCGGGGCGGCGCAGCCGCACAAAAGGAGGAGTAAGGTGAGCAACAGACAAATTAAGCGACGCATACAGAGGATTATCCTTTCTATCGAAGTTTATTATTTTTAGTATAACAGACCCGCCCCAAAAAAGAACAACAAATTGATAACAAAAAATGGCCTGCCCGGCCAGGGCCAGAGGGCGTCGCCCTCTGGACACCCGCCAGGGGCGCGTCGCCCCTGGACCCCCCAAAGGCCCTTCGGGCCAATTTTTGATTTTCTCTGGTGATAATCGGTCGCTTTTGCTACCGTTTACCGCCCGGCTTAAAGATAGCGGCCATGAGCACGCCAAAGACGACCGCTGCTGCAATACCGCCGGCGGCAGCGGTCAAGCCGCCCGTAAAGACGCCCAGCCAGCCCTGCTCCACTACCGCCTTTTTCACCCCCTTGGCGAGCGCATGACCAAAACCGGTCAGCGGCACCGTAGCGCCCGCGCCGCCCCATTGAACAATCGGCTCATACAAACCAACTGCGCTCAACATCACGCCAGCGACCACATAACCCGTCAGAATTCGCGCCGGGGTCAGCTTGGTTTTATCAATCAAAATCTGTCCAATACCGCACAAAATACCGCCGCAAAGAAAAGCGTTCAGATATTCCAAAGCGACACCTCCTTTTCAAACAGTTTTTGCTTTTGAGAGTCCCTTATACAAAAATTTTCTTCCTGTTACGTTTAGTGTTGCTGACTCAAAGCTCCATCAACGTAATTAATATTAAAAATGGGTTCGCAGGCAGTTGGAACCCTGACAACAGGCGAGCAGACCGAAGATGTGCATGATGCAGCGTATATGCTACTGATTAGCGTTTACCCCTGTTTTTCCTTGAACAGCCGCGTCCGCTTTACGGCCTGCGGGCTGGACCAGGACGTAACCATGACAGCCACGATTGATTTCAAATTAGGTTTGGCAGCGAAACAGCCGCTTTATCCAAAAGGACAAAACGGCTGTTTTTTTAGGTTCTGGGCAAAAAGAGTGAAAATTTCGCACCTTTTCCGTGTTTTGAGAAGACCTTGATATAACCGCCTTGTCCTTCGGCGATTTGGCGGACGAGATACAAGCCAATCCCGACGCCCTCCGCGCCATAGGAAGCGGAACCGCGGTAAAAGCGTTGAAAGAGCCGGTTAAAATCGTCCTCCGGGATACCGGGACCGGTATCCTCGACATCGATTCGGCTGAACAGCTCATAGGCAATGGCACGAACCATAATTTCACCCTCCGGCGTATATTTGACAGCGTTATCAATCAAATTGCACAGGGCTTCTGCGGTCCATTTTGGGTCAAAAACAGCGGTTGCTTCTGTGGAAATCACGGTCAAATGCAAACCCTTTTCGGAAGCCTGCGCTTCAAACTGCGCGGCGGCCTCCTCCATGATTGGCCAGAGAGGCCCTGGGCGCGGGTGAAGGGTAAGGACGCCGGTTTCCAGGCGGGAAGTTTTGACGAGTGCATCAATCAAGGATTGAAGTTTCCGCGTCTGCGCGGACAGCGCGGCGGTACAGGATTCATCGGCCTGTTCTTCCAAAAGCTGAGTATAGAGCATGATATTGGCAATTGGCGTTTTGGTCTGGTGGGAGATATCGGCAATCAAGGTTTTGATTTTATTTTTCTCCTCCTGAAGGTTCTGGGTAGAGACGGCAGATGCAGAAAGGTAATGAGCCAATTTGGTTTCCAGCGCAGAAAGAAGGCTCTCATTAAAATCCTGTTCCTGGAAGCGGCCTTGAATGGCGTCATCCAGCATATGGTCCAGGTGGTGCAGGGTGCGCTGTAAGCGGTAACGCTCCCAGACCGCCAAGAGGAGCGCCGCCAGAAGCAGCGTCGCCCAAAAAAGATTTGACATGAAAAGGTCCTCCTGTTGCGTACGGCAAGACCGTAAACCAGATGTGTCCCAATGGATAATGTATCCATGCAGAGGCGGATCTGTGTGTCCGCCCTTTCTCCCGTGAATGCAGGGGCACAGAGGGGGGTTATTTTTCCCTGCAGGAAAAGGCGACCCAGGTATAGCCGATACCATAGACGGTTTTAAGCCAGCGGGGACGCGAGGGAATTTCTTCCAGCTTATCCCGCAGACGTTTTACCGTCACAGAGAGGGCGTTTTCGTCCACATACTCCGCGCCGTCGGTCCAGATGCGGTCGATCAAGTCACTTCTTGTCAGCGTCCGTCCGCAGTTCTCCACCAGCAGACGCAGCAATTTTTGTTCCGTTTTGCTCAATTCGATCAAGCGCCCGCCCCGATGAAATTCCATTCGGTCGAAGTCAAAAAGCAATTCCCCAAAGGCCAGCGGCCCCCGCTGGGAGGCGTCCGCCGCCCCCGGCGGACGCCTCAGCTGTGCATGAACCCGCGCCCGCAGCACGGCTAGAGAAAACGGTTTTGTCACATAATCGTCAGCGCCGGACTCAAGTCCAATCACAATATCGGTTTCCAGATCATTTGCCGTCAGCAGGATTACGGGCATGGTACTGGCCTGTCGAATCTGCCGCAGCAGGTCCAGGCCGTTGCCGTCGGGTAGGTTGAGATCAAGCAGAAGCAAATCGAAGGTTTCTTTTTCCATGGCCTCCACCCCTGCGGACAGCGTATGACAAAGGGTAAGCTGCATGTCAGGGTTTTTCAGAGCCATGCACAATCCATTGCCCAACGCGCGGTCATCCTCGACAATGAGCAGCTTTTTCATACGGAAAGAGCGTCCGCCAATTCCAGGCCGGGGTTGTGTTTTGTCAGAAAGCCCACGGACCACTCGCCGCCAAAGGCCACCAGCAGCCGTCCGCGAAAGTCCTCGAGCAATGCCGCGCCGGTACAGAGAACAAGTTCCTCCGGCCTGCACGGGCAGGCGGCCACCAGCCGCAAATGTTCATACGGCAAGCTGCTCATACGCAGCTCCACGCCATACTCAGCGCGCATCCGGTACTCAAACACATCGAATTGGAGCGTACCCACCACGCCGACAACCACTTCCTCCATGCCGGCGCCCGGGAGCTTAAAAATCTGAATGGCGCCTTCCTGAGCGATTTGTTCCGTACCCTTAATGAACTGTTTGCGTTTCATGGTGTCTTTCGGAGAAACACGCATAAAATGTTCCGGTTCAAAGGTAGGAATTCCGGCGTAGAGGAACTTTTTGCCTGGAATGGTTACGGTGTCGCCAATTGCGAACACCCCTGGGTCAAACACGCCGATAATATCGCCGGCATAGGCTTCCTCGACGATTTCGCGCTCTGCGGCCATCATCTGCTGCGGCTGGCTCAGCCGCATTTTGCGTCCGGACTGGACATGATAATATTCAGAATCCCGCTGAAAGCGCCCGGAGCAAATACGCATAAATGCCAGACGGTCCCGATGGGCTTTATTCATATTGGCCTGAATTTTGAATACAAAGGCGGAGAACTCCGGAGCAAACGCGTCAATTTCCCCGCAGTCAGCCACGCGGCTCAAGGGCGGAGCGGTCATGCGGAGAAAGGCTTCCAGGAAAGGCTCCACGCCGAAGTTTGTCAGCGCTGAACCGAAAAACACCGGTGACAGCGTACCATTCCGCACGGCCTTGAGGTCGAAATCCCGGCCTGCGCCAAGAAGCTCGACTTCCTCCTGCAGCTGCTGCCAGCGGGCATTTCCGATGGTCTCGCCAACCGCCGGGTCATCCAGCTCGATTTCCATGGAGGCGGCTTTTTTCGCGTGGCCGTCGCCGGAGAAAAAGAGGATGCATTTTTTCTCCCGGTCGTATACGCCCTGGAACTCCTTGCCGGACCCAATGGGCCAGTTCATGGGACAGGTGTCAATTCCCAGCTCCTGCTCCACCTCGCCGCAAAGCTCCAGGGGATCACGGCTGTCCCGGTCCATTTTGTTGATGAAGGTAAAAATCGGGATATTCCGCAGGGCGCAGACGCGAAACAGTTTTCTTGTCTGCGGCTCGACGCCCTTGGCGGCATCAATGACCATTACGGCAGAATCCGCCGCCATCAGGGTACGATAGGTGTCTTCGGAGAAGTCCTGGTGTCCGGGGGTGTCGAGGATGTTGACGCAGAAGCCGTCGTGCTGGAACTGCATGACGGAGGACGTAACGGAAATGCCGCGCTGTTTTTCAATCTCCATCCAGTCGGAGGTGGCGGCGCGGGCGCGTTTGCCCTTGACTTCCCCAGCCTGGGCAATGGCTCCGCCGTAAAGAAGGAGCTTTTCGGTTAAGGTGGTTTTGCCCGCGTCGGGGTGGGAGATAATGGCGAAGGTTCGCCGGCGGCTGATTTCTTCCTGTAAAGTCGGCATAAAGAGGGCCTCCTTGCTGATTTTCAAATGCTTGTCTGAAAGTTATAATTTAGCACATTTTTGCAAAGTTTGCAAGTCTTTCCCACACAGCATTCACGGAGAAAAGGGCGAACACGCAGATTCGCCCCTGCAGCAAGAATGCGGGCAAATGGAGCGGTGACGTAAGAAAGCATTTACAGCGAGGATCGGTATGGCGTTAAGCTGCGGCGGCTTTCGCAATGTAATTAATCTCAAGCTTTCCCAATATCACCACTGATCGATAAAATACTGGCATCAGCGGAGTTCTCCGCTGATGCCAGTGCAATTCCATTTGATGAGGTTTTACGATGCAGGATTACTGCAGTGCCTGTCCAAATACTTTCAACAGCTGTTCCTGATGAAAGGGCTTGTCCACAAACCCCTTGGCCCCAATTGCTTTGGCCCGTTCAAAGGTATCGCCGTAGGCCAGGGAAGAAATCATAACGATTTTTGCGTCCGGGTTGTTTTTCAGAATGATCTCCGCGGCGTCCAGGCCATCCATCCCCTGCATAATAATATCCATCGTCACCAAATCGGGCTGTACCTCGCCATATTGCTTAATGGCGTCCTCGCCGCTGCGGCAGTGCGCAACGATCTGATAATCCGTACCCGCCAGGACATCTTCCATCTGGACCCGTACCAGCCGGGAATCATCCACCACCATAACTCGTTTACTCATCGAATTTATCTCCTTTCGGTCAGGATTGCTCCGAAACAGTTCCATCCGTATGGGAACAGGGCACGTGATGAATCAGCTGTGCGCTTGCGCTGTTTTCATCCGAATAGGTGAGGACAAACTGTATCTCCTGTCCCTCTGGTTCATAGCGTCCGCGGCAAAACATGGGCTGCCCGAAGTGGGCCGCAACCTGGGTCGTTTGGAACATTGCCCCCGCAATTTTGCCGCAGAGCACATTGAAATATTCTTTTGCAAATTCCTCCAAATCCTCCGGAGGAACCTCATCCTCATGGAAGGAATTACGGGCCATACGATACAGCAGACTGGTATCGGCGCAAAGGGTAAGGCTGGTGCTGAAGCCCTTGTCGAATGTAATATGAACGGTGCAGATATCTTCCCCTGGCGATTGATTATTTTGATTCAGACGCACACCAGCGGTTTGCTCTGTTACATCCTGAATCGCCCGATCCAGGATCTCTGCCAGTCTCTCTTTTGTAACAGCATTATTCACACGCTTTCCTCCATAATCACAACTGGATATTGGATGCTTCAGGGTCCAAAGCCCGGCGAATACGTTCCAGCAGATCGCTCGGCTCAAAGGGCTTCAAGATATAATCGCTGATTCCCAATTCAATGCCTTCCATGACATACCGCTTGCTTTCTGCGCCGGTCAGCATGATTACCGGAATATCGGCCCGGCCTTCCATGGCGCGGATATCCCGCAGGACCTGAAATCCATCCTGTCCAGGCATCCGAATATCCAAAAGAATCAGGTTGGGCCGGTGCTGGTCGAGGTATTTCAGGGCGCGGGACCCGGAATTTGCTGTGACTACATCATAATGTGTCTTCAGGGTGTCTCTGATTCTGCTTAAAATAAACGCCGCGTCATCAATCGCTAAAATACACTTTCTCCCGCGGCTCCCGTTCAAGTTCGACATTTCGGCCCTCCTAATTGTTAAGGTTGTTCAAAAGCTGGCCCAGAAGCAGCTCTGCATTATCATCCTCATATAGCCTGAGCTGTCCCTGAATCTCTTTGAGACAGTCCTCCGCGTCCTTTGGCAGTTCATAACGCAAAATCTCCGCTACAATGTCGGAGCACTCCTGCGACCGGAAGTTTTCCAGCTCATTCAGGGCAGTTTCCACCTGTTTGACCAATTCCTCCGCAGGCAGAGCAGGAAGCTTCTCCGCGGGTGATTCCTCCTCATGCCGCTGGCCCAAAACCGCCTCGATTTGTTCCAGCAGTTCCCCATAGGCTTCCAGCAGACAGGGGAGCTGCTGATCAATGAACGCCCTGTCATTTTGCTCGGCGGCGTTTTCCTGGGCGCGGGCCATTTCCGAAACGCCCATAGCCCCGATATTGGCCGAGGCGCTCTTGAGCGCGTGCACCTCCGTCTGATAACTGTGGAGATCACTGCCGGCAAGCTCCTGCAAGAGTCCGAGTTTGCGCCGGCCGTCCAAACAATAAAGTTCCAACAGCTCGGCAAAGCCATCTTCACTACCTGAATAGTAACGCATAGCGGCTTCCATGTCAATCCCTTTTATGCGGAAAGAATCCGGGGTCAGAGGCGTGCATGTCTCCCCGCCCTCGCTGGCCTGCCGGCGTTCCTCCGGAACCCATCGGGCCAGAAGCTGGCCAAGTTCTTTCCGGTCCAGCGGCTTTGCGATAAAATCCTGGAAGCCTTTATCCAGGAATTTCTGCCGCATCCCCTCCATGGCGTTGGCCGTCAAGGCGATGATCGCGGGCGCGGTCCCATTTTCGCCGCAGTCCCTGCGAATGATCTCCGCCGCCTCAATGCCGTCCATCATAGGCATCATATGATCCATGAAAATAATGTCATACCGGTTCTGCCGCACCAGTTCAATGGCTTCCGGCCCGCTCTCGGCCTCATCCAAATCAAAATGGTAGTTCCTCAAAACCCCCCGGGCCACCTTGCGGTTGACTACATTGTCATCCACTACAAGCACCTTCACGCCGGGAGCAGTAAACGTCTCTTCCTGCTGCAGTTCCTCCTGAAGAATCTCCGGGACCTCCGCAATAGAACGCCGGTCCACAATCTTCTGGGGGATGGTAATTGTGACCGCTGTTCCCTTTCCATAAACGCTGTCCACTTGGATGGTGCCGCCCATCAGCTCCACCAGATGCTTGACGATGGCCAGGCCCAGGCCGGTCCCCTCCACACTCCGGTTTTTCTTGGCGTCCACCTGACGGAAGTCCTCAAAAATCTTGCCCAGGTCTTCCGGTCGGATGCCGCAGCCGGTGTCTTCGATCCGGAAGGTGATGATTTCTTCATCCTCGTTTTTGCCGGGTTTGCCAGTGACGCAAGCCTTTACATAGCCCTCCTTGGTGAACTTGATGGCATTGTTAAGAATGTTGATTAAAATTTGCTTGATTCGTCCCTCATCGCCATTGTAGCAGCAAGGGATGGATTCATCACACTCATACTTCATAAGAAGCCCGCGCTTGGAGGCGGCCATGTCCATCATGCCCACAACCCCTCCTACCACAGTCTTCAAGTGGTAGTCCGTATACACCAGTTCCATCTTGCCGGACTCCACCTTTGACAGGTCCAGGATATCATTGATGATGGCAAGCAGGTTTTTTGCCGCTGACTGTACATCCTTGGCATAGACGCGGATGGCTGGGTTTTTGGTCTCCTCGATAATGATTTCGTTCATCCCGATAATCGCGTTCATTGGAGTACGGATTTCATGGGACATATTAGCCAGAAACTCACTCTTGGCGGTGCTTGCCGCCTCGGCCTGCTGCCGCACCCGCTTGATCTCATTGATATAGGCTTTGATATCGGTCATATCCAGGAC